>JACPSF010000310.1 GCA_016193385.1 Deltaproteobacteria bacterium | reverse complement strand
AGCACCCCGATAAGGAACCCGCTCTGACTTATATTCCCGAGGGCGATCTCCTGATTCTATGAGGGAATACAGCTTCCCCTACAGGGAAGAGTCCTCCAGAGCCTTCAGCCGCATTGCGCGTCCGGTCATCGAGGTCTCCCTCAGACAGAGACAACAGTCAGGTAAGTGGGTTAAAGTTTTTCCTTACGCCGCTTCCGGTGCCGACTTCAGCCTCTTTCCCAAAGGGATGTGCAAGCTGCTAGGCTTGCAACTCAAAGACGGTCAGCGCAGCCAGATCCAGGGAGTCGGCGGTAAGGCCGCTGCCGTTTACTTGCATACGGTCGAAATGCGGATCGGAGAAATAAGCTTCAAGGCCCGAGTCGGTTTTTCCGCTAGCGAGCGAGTACCCTACTTGCTGGGAAGGCTCGACGTGCTGGAC
Organism: Deltaproteobacteria bacterium; assembly: GCA_016193385.1. The sequence continues at coordinate 20,548 of JACPSF010000310.1, read as the reverse complement.
CATTTTGACATTCGGTTTGAGAAGGATAAGGTCTGTTTCATAGAGCGAGAAGACTAGAAAATCGCAGCCCATGAAAATCCTAGTCATCGGTGGTGGCGGGAGAGAGCACGCTCTGGTTTGGAAGATCAGCCAGAGCCCGCGGGTGAAAAAAATCTATTGTGCTCCCGGCAATGCGGGAATTGCAGAGTTGGCGGAACTTGTGCCGATTGGTCCGGAGGAGATCGAGAAGCTTGCGGACTTCGTGGAGAAGGAGGCGGTCGATCTCGCCGTCGTGGGGCCGGAGCTACCTTTGACCCTGGGAATTGCCGACCGGTTTCAGCAAAGGGGGCTTAAACTCTTTGGCCCCGACCGTGAGGCGGCTAGGCTCGAAGGCAGCAAAGCGTTTGCGAAAGAGATCCTCCGAGAGAACCGTATTCCCACTGCCTCGTTCGCGACTTTCACCGACGCGATCTTAGCTAAGCATTACCTGGTCGAGCATCAGCCGCCCTATGTCATCAAGGCCGACGGTCTCGCTGCCGGAAAAGGGGTCATCATTTGTTCGAACCGAGAGGAGGCTGAGCGCGCCGTCGACGACTGTCTGGTGCGGAAAATCTTCGGCGCTGCCGGTCAAAAGGTAGTCATTGAGGAGTTTCTCCGTGGCGAAGAGGCTTCTTTCATGGTGCTCACAGACGGCGAGCATTTTCTTCCCCTGGCGTCGTCTCAGGACCACAAGCGGGTTTATGACGACGACCAGGGACCGAATACAGGAGGCATGGGCGCATACTCACCGGCCCCGGTGCTGACTCCCGAGATGCACGATCGTGTCGTGAGCGAGACCCTTGAACCGCTTTTGCGTGGGTTGGCGAGGCGAGGGGTACGCTATCGGGGTGTGTTGTATGTTGGACTCATGATTACCGAGGAGGGGCCGAAGGTCCTGGAATTCAACGTCCGGTTCGGTGATCCAGAGTGCCAAGCGGTACTGATGCGGCTCAAGAGCGATCTCGTGCCGCTGTTGGAGGCCACGATTGAGGGAAAGCTTGGCCAGGCCCAAACGGAATGGCGGGACGAGGCCTCGGTCTGCGTGGTTCTCTGCGCTCAAGGCTATCCGGACTCGTATGAGAAGGGAAAGGAGATCCACGGGCTGGAGAAACTGCGGCTTTGGAAAAACGGGTTTGTGTTTCACGCCGCCACGACGAAAAAAGATCACCGCTATCTGACCTCCGGGGGTCGAGTCCTGGGCGTAACGGCGTTGGGAGGAAATTTTCACGAGGCCGTCGACGAAGCTTATCGGGCGATTGAAGCGATCAGTTGGGAAGGTATGCATTACCGCACGGATATCGCGCGACGGGCCTTAGAACGAGTGAGAGGAGGGGCATGGAAAGCGTAAGAAGGAACGCGTCACGGCGACCTCGAGTGGGTATCTTGATGGGCAGCGATTCGGATCTGGAGGTCATGCAGGAGGCGGAAAAACGCCTCGATTATTTCGACATCCCCTATGAGACCCGGATCCTCTCCGCGCATCGCTCGCCGTTGCAGACCCAAGAGTATGCGGCCTCGGCTTTCAAGCGCGGGCTCGAAGTGATCATCGTCGGTGCCGGCGCCGCCGCCCATCTGGCCGGTGCGGTGGCGGCGCACACCACGCTTCCCGTGATCGGTGTCCCCATCGATTCCTCCAGCCTGAAAGGGCTCGACGCTCTTCTCTCCACCGTGCAGATGCCCGCGGGCGTGCCGGTGGCGACCATGGCGATCGGCAAGGCAGGGGCGGCGAACGCGGGGATTTTCGCCGCTGCGATACTTGGCGGCAGGGATCAGAAGATTGCGGCGAGGCTGGCAAGGCTAAAAGGGGAGATGGCCGCGGGTGTCCAAAAGAAGGATAGGAAGCTCAAGAGAAAAGAGCGCAGCCGGTGAGCCTTTGTCCCGGGCCCTCGAGGCGCTGCGGCGCGGCGAGGTTATCGTTTTCCCCACGGAAACCTTTTACGGTTTAGGGGCCAATGCCCTTGACCCGGAAGCGGTAGAGCGTGTCGTTCGGCTAAAGGGCCGCCACCCCGAAAGCCCGATAGCGGTCATCATCGCCGATGTGGCGATGCTCAAAGAAATCATTACCGACATCCCTCCCCTCGCCGGGCGGCTTATCGAGGCCTTCTGGCCCGGACCGCTAACGCTCGTCCTCCCGGCGCGAGAAGGACTTCCCGGACCGCTCCTGAACCGTGATGGAGGGATCGGGGTGAGAATTTCGAGCCATCCGCTCGCGGCGCGCCTGGTGCGGGCCTGACAGCGACCAGCGCCAACCCATCCGGAAAAGAGCCCGCGCGGACGATTAAAGAGGCGAAAAGCTACTTTTCCGGCCGGCTGGCGCTCTTTTTGGACGGCGGGCGGCTGGAGGGGAGAGAAGGCTCGACCGTGGCCGGCATCGCTCGCGATCAACTAAAAATCATTCGGGAAGGCGCGATTCGTGCCCAGGAAATTCGCAGGATCCTGGCGGGCCTCCCTTAGAATGTCATCCATGCCCTGCAGGCTCGTCGCTCTCAATGGCCTTGACGATGCGGGTTTTCAATTCAGCACGCCCGGCAGGATCCTCTTTTAAACTCTGCGGGATCTGAACGTCCATCAAAAGCCGGGCCGGTTTGCCCAGGACCAGTACCCGCTCCCCCAGTTCCATCGCCTCGTCGATGTCATGGGTAATAAAGAGCGATGTCTTTTTTGTCTCGCGGATGAGTTGGAGAAAATCGGCCCGGAGCTTGTTCGCCGTCACTTCGTCAAGGTGGCCGAAGGCCTCGTCGCACAGGAGCACTTCCGGATCGATGGAAAAGGCCCGTGCGATACCGACGCGCTGCCTCATTCCGCCGGAAAGCTCGTGGGGATAGGCGTTCTCAAATTGTGTGAGCCCGACTTTTTCCAGCCAATAGCGCGCCTTTTGAACCCGTTCCGGTCGCGGGACGCGCAGGATTTCCAAGCCATAGGTCGCATTCTGGAGGACGCTTCTCCACGGGAGCAGCCGGTCTGTCTGAAAGACCACGGAGAGTTTTCCACGAAAGAAGTCGAAGTCGTTGTACGGCTCCCTTCCGTCTATGGCGAGCCTTCCGTGGGTGGGTCGCTCCAGTCCGAGGAGGACGTTCAGGGTGGTGGATTTTCCACAGCCCGTTTTTCCGACCACAGCAACCAGCTCTCCCGGAGCGACTTCAAAGCTCAGCCCCTTAATCGCCTCGAAGGATTGGCCGTGGATCCGAAAGACCTTTGTCAGGTCTCGGCATTCGATTTTGGGCATACTAAGAAGACAGGGTAGGGCGCCACCGAAGCAGGCGGGATTCCATTTTGGAGATGACAAACTGCATCCCGAAGCCGCTTACAACCAAGACCAGAGTCCAGGCGAGAACGCCGCTCATGTTAAGCAGCGACTGCTGCTGGAGCATCCTGAATCCCACTCCCGTGGATGCGCCGACCAGTTCCGCCACGATGACCACGCGCACAGCGAAGCCGACGGTGACCTTCCACGCTGTCAGGATATGGGGGACGATAGAGGGAAGGATGAGCATCCGAAAAACCTGTCCCCGGGTGGGGCGGAACACCAGCGTCATCTCCATCCATTCTTTGGAGACGCCCTTGACGGCGTCCAGAACGCTGTGGGCGAAGACCGGGAAGGAGATCGCCACCATCAATACCAGGATCCGGGTCTCCGTCCCTCTGAACCAGAGGATCACGATCAGTGTCCAGGAGAGGGCCGGGATGCCCATGATGAAGTTGACGATAGGGATCAGATAATGCTCGGTCTTTTTCGCTCTCCCCATGGCGATGCCGAGGAACGCTCCGACGATAAAGCCTACAATAAGCCCTCGCACGATCCTGTAGAGAGTTAAGGAAGTGTCCCAGTAAAGAGTTCCTTCGCCAGCCATTTTCAAAAACTCCTGAAAGATCAGCTGGACTCCGGGAAGCACGAACTCGGGCAAAAAGAGTGAGGCCACTTGCCAGGAAACCAGGAGTGCCCCCAGGGAAAGGATCATCTCGATGTTAAGGACTCTTCTCTTGGGAAGAGGTTCAAGAGCCATCTTCTTATCGTTCCAGGGAAGCTATCGCAGTCCTCGATAGAAGAAGCCGGCATCGGGCAGCTTGGTTACGTAGCCGAGCGGCACGGAGAGCTTGAACAGTTCCATGAGGGCCTTTTCCTGCGACTCCGCGGTTGTCTGAAGGAATTTTACCCTTCCGGCTTTGACGGTCTCTTGGAGAATGGAGACGGGGTCTTTTGTTTTCTTAGCGACCAACTTCAGGGCCTCATCGGTATTCCCGTTGAACCACTCCACGGTTTCCCTCATGGCACTGTGGACGCGTTGAAGGAGGGCGGGATTATTTCTGCCGAAGTCATCGCTGACGGCCCAGCCCAGTAGCCAATGATAGTCCGTTCCAGTCTTTTGCTTCCACATCTTTTCGAGCTCATCGGTGGAAACCAGGTCTTTAAACTTTTTTGGATCTTCCGTAACGAGCCTTGTGGGGAGCTGAGCCCATACGATCCCGGCAGGAGCTGTGCCCGCCGGAGATCTCAGCTCTGCGGCCACACCCGGCTGCTCGAAGTTTCGAGTCTTAAGCGACTTAAGGTCAACGCCGGACCAAACTAGATAGATCGTCATTGCCTTGTAGTTCTCAGCGGCGAGGGGAGCCGCCAAATCCTTCCCGTTAAGGTCCTTCAGGGCGAGGATATTGGGGGCCCTTTCGGTATTGACGATGACCGAGGTTCCAAAGAGCTGGTAGGTAGCGAACAATTTGGCTTTTACGCCTCTTGCGTATTGGTTTGCGTAGGTCATCATGCCCCCGGTGGCGACCGGGTATGATCCGGCGGCAAAGTCATTGTAAAGCGAGGCCGTGGAGGGCTGTTCGACCCATTCCAGGTCAACTCCGTTCTTGATATCGATCTGTCTGCCTTCCATGATGGCTACCATCCAGGAGCTTGTCGAAGGCGCACCCAGGGTCCCGACCTTGACCTTCGGGACTTGAGCCATCGCCGGGAGAGGAATGATCAAGCAGGCTATCGCTGCTACCCAGATCATGTTGGCTACGAAGACCTTCATAGGGAACATTTTGGTAAACATGGCATTCCTCCCTGGTTATTGCGCCCTCGGTTTCAAACGATGATTACCTTAAGTCCGGGGAAATGTCTAGGTCTGTGTGTGCTCCCACGACTTTTGCGGTTTTCAGGGTTTTGCTCAATTAAAAAAGGACTGCAAGATGTTTCGGAGATTGTCCGGACCCGACAGCTCAGGAGGTAGACTCGCCTCACTATTTCTTGATCCGCTGAATTACCGGGCCGCTCTCGCCCTCGTAATAAGGCACGTTTGCGTCTTTGATATACAAGGCTCGAAACCCTGCCTGGGGCCCTGCGTTCGTCACGTAGGCCCCGATCTTTTTTGAATCGGGGTATTCGGAAATTTCAGGATACTCCATCGTGCTCACGACCAGGTAGCGGAGATCGCGGTCAGAGGTGTTGATGAGTTGGTGGGGATGGTCGGGACCGGGAGGGCACGCGATAAAGGTCCCTGAGGAAACGGGAATCTCTTCTTTTCCGAGCCGCAGGATCGCGTCGCCTTCCAAAATATAAATCGTCTCCTCGTTGCCACTGTGGAGGTGAAAAGGGAAGGCCGCCTTTCCCGGCGGCACTGTAAAGAAGCTACATCCCAGCTTTTGCGCTCCGATGGCCAGTCCCACCCTCTGGCGCACCCCGCCGAAGGAGGAGCCCTCAGGGACCTTCATGGTTTCCAAAGGAACCTCAGAAAGGTGAATCACATTCTTATGCTTCGCCATAATGACCCCCATTTAGGGCGTTTCATAGCTGTAGTCAAGCGCTTCGAAAATCTACCTTTTGCAGCACCCCTTTTCGTGGTATTTTAGGTTGAGATCCGGAGGGGGGTTGACGTCACAGGGAGACAGAAGTGTAGAGTGCGAGGAGGGTTTTGATCGGAGTATGGAATGGGTAGATAAGAATGCCCGCGATCCATATGAGGCTGCGGAGTTAAGAAGGCGGGCCAGATATGCTCTGCGACGTTGTAAGGAAGGTTGTTCTGTAATTTTTCCTGGAGGGATTTCAGTTGCGTAATAACAGGACGACAAAGGGTAACAACCGCAGGCCGAACGCTTTAGCGATCCTAGAAGAAGCCCAAAAGCTTGCAACAGAAGGTAATGTCAACGAAGCCCTGAGTTTACTACGCAAGGCGCTGTCCATTGCCAAAAAAACCGGGGACAGAAAAGCTCAGTCCCTGATCCATTCGGAGTTAGGTCTCTGCTATCAGGAAAAGGGTCAAACAAGCCAAGCACTCAAAGAGTTCGAGAAGGCCTTTCAAGTTACACCCCAGTCTTCTACGTGCGTTCTCATGTTGGGGACGGTTTATTTAGAAAGAGGTGACTTAGAAGGCGCAGGTCGGTATTTAACCCGGGCCTTGGCGCTAGCGGAGAAAGAATACCGAAAAGGGCGCTTTGCGAAGGATCCTTCCAACTTGCTCAACGCCTGCATCCTTCTCTCCAGGGCGTCTCGCAATTTAGCAACAGAGAGCCTCCAATTCGGCCTGAAGAAGTTTCCTAATCATCCACTGCTCAAACAGGAACTCGAGGCCCTCACGGGCACCTGAGCCTGCACGTCTTCCGGACCATTACATAAAACCACTGCCCAGCGCGTTTTCCACCGTCTTAAATTCCTTATCCCCCCATTACTAACTCAACCTTGCGCAGCTTTGCCAAGCTCGCTGCAAGCAGTCGGCACAAGATATTCTTGCAATGGCGAGGCTATTTATATCCAAACAATTTTAAGGTCCTTCTCAACAGCGCGGAACTCGGGATCGCCGGTGTAAAGATCTGCCTTTTTTTGCTTGGCGAGGGCCGCTGAGAAGCAGTCGGCCAGGGACATTTTCTTGGTAGCCTTGAGTTCCCCGGCGATCTCTGCAAGCTGCTGATCTGCGGTCACGATCTCCAAGGGCAGGCCGAGAAGCTTGGTGCGCACTTTCAACCACTTGTCCGCTCCCACCTTCCTCTCGACGATGTACCGAACTTCAGCCCAGTTTGGCGCTGCGATGAAGACCGGTTGATCTGCTGCGGCAGCTTTCTCGAATAACTCCAAAACTTTCTCATGGCCGGATTCTTGGAACAGGAAAGCCAAAACAGCGTAGCTATCGAGAACGGAGTTTTTCAAACTTGGCCTCCTCCCGTTCCTTGTCTCGCGCCCTTTCCTCCAGCAGTGCTTTGGTCATGGATGTGTCGCTTTTCAGCATGCCGCAGACGCCCCGGATGTAATCCTTGGTCAAGGGCTGGAAGATAATCTCGTGGTCCCGCTCGATGAAGCAAACCTTCGTTCCCGGCTTGATACCGTATTTCCGGCGCAGCTTTGCCGGGACGACCAGTTGTCCCTTGCTGGTAATGTATGCCGTTTCCATTGAACTCCTCCGATCTAACAACTATCTTACTAATTTTACGATGTAAGTCAAGAGGCGGATTGTCCGCCTGTGCCTCCTTGTGGAGGCTAAGCGCTCCTCTTTAAGCCTTTATGTGAACGGTGAGGAGGGGCCAGGAAATGCGGGATCCCTTCGCGTTCCAGCGTGGCCTTCAGCGCTTCATAGCCTGCCCCCTCGAAAAAAGTGTGGGCGGCCCGCGCGGCAATAGATGCGTCGGGACCGGGAACCGGTGACTCGCACTGGATGATGTGAATCTGCGGAAGCCCTCCGGGAATGCCGAGCCAATAACCGGGGCCGGGGTTTTTTTCAGCAACCTGTTAGAGGGAGGCCGCTCCTCCCGTGACGAGGCGGGTCACCGTCACGCTCATCTCGAACAAGCGGGGGTTTTCGTAGTCTCGGGGCCGGGGCAGCTCCACCCTGATCTCCTGTCTCACCCGGCCCGGCCGCGAACTGAACACGAGGATCCGGTCAGCGACGAAGCAGGCCTCGAAGCAGTTGTGGGTGACAAAGACCACTGTCTTCTTCGTCTCCTGCCAGAGTGCCAGCAGCAGCTCGCGCATGGAGCGCGCCGTAAGCTCGTCCAGCCCGCTGAACGGCTCGTCCATCAGGAGGAGCTCGGGATCCACGGCGAACGCCCTGGCGATAGCGGTGCGCTGCTGCATTCCGCCGGAGAGCTCGTGCGGGTGTGCTTCAGCGAAGTCGGAGAGCCCTACCCTGTTGAGCCAGACGTCGGCTCGCTCCCGCCACTGGATCCTGGGGATGCCCACCGAGCCAAGGGCAAACTCGATGTTTCCCCGCACCGTCAGCCAGGGAAGGAGCCGTGGCTCCTGAAAGACATAACCGATGCGGAACGGGTGAGTGCCGTTGCGTGAAAGCATCTCCCCCGCCATTCTGACCTCGCCGATGTAGTCCCGATCGAGGCCGCTCAGCACGTTGAGCACCGTCGTCTTTCCGCACCCCGACGGCCCTAGAAGGCAAACGAACTCCCGGTCGCCGACTGCGAGGCTCACGTCCTCCAAGGCGACCAGCCCCTGCGGGTGCGCGCGGCTCCAATAAAACTTCGACAGCCTCTGAAGCGTAATGGCAGCCATCCGACGCCACCGGGCTACGCCCGGATCTCAGGCCGCCACCGGAAGAGGCGGCTCTCCAAGGGCTTCAGCACAGCCAGTTCGATTGAGAGCATGACGAAAGTGAAGAACAGTGTCCAGGCGAACACGTTCGCCATCTGGAACATCTGAAACGAGTGGTTGAGCATGTAGCCGACACCGTCTGGCCGGCCGAGCAACTCCACCAGCACCGTGACCTTCCAGATGACCCCCAGGGCAAAGCGAGCGGCCGCCATCACGTAAGGCAACACCTGCGGGATGACGACACGGACGGTGCGCCGCCAGCGGGAAGCGCGGAAGACTGAGGCCATGTCGGTCAGCCGCTGATCGATCGCCTTCACGCCCTGCCAGAGGTTGATGGTGATGACCGGGAAGGTGGTCCAGGCGATGGCCAGTACGGCGGCCCGATCGTTCAAACCCAACCACATAAAGGAGATGATCACATAACAGAGCCCCGGGATGGTTAGCATGACCATCACGGCGAGGTCCAGGAACTGTTCGCCCCGGCGGTACAGACCCATGATCACGCCTAGAACCGTCCCCAAAGCCATGGCCAGGGCAAAGCTCGAGAGCATGCGTACCATCGTGACCACAAAGTGTTTTGCAAGGGCGCCGCTGGCCGCCGTTTCCGCCAGGGCGGTCAGGGTCAGCAGGGGCCCCGGCACATATCGCTCCGATATCAGGATCGAGACCAGTTGCCAGAGCAGTACCAGCACCAGCAGCGAGAGCACCCGGTTGTATACACCTTCGAATTTCTGGTACGCGGGCCTGCGCCCACTCTTGAGCCCTCTGGTTCCTGTCACAGGTCGGCTTGCCACCGCCATGGGGAGATTCCTTCTACCAGGGTATGGTCCTTACTACGGGGCGTATATGAGAGTAAAGGTACCATCCGGAATCGTCTTGGGAATACCCTCGATACGTGGGAACTCCTTGTGCACATCAGCGACGTACTTGTACTGCTGGTCGATGATCTCTTGATTCCACGTGGTCATCAGACCGGGTGCAGTCCGTTCCCGGAGCAGCCTGGCGCCTTTCTCGCTCGTGATTCCCGCCTTCTTTGCAATGCCAGTCCAGATGTCGATGTCGGCCTTCAGGATCTCCATGGCCTCCTTGTAAGCCCTGACAAACCGCCTGGCCACGTCGGCATTCTTCCGGGCCCAGTTCTCGTTGACGGTGACGGCAACCAGCATCGGGTTCGTGCCGGCCTTCTCCCGCCACAGATTGCCAATATTGCCAATGGAGCGGAACTGGCCGGTCTCCAGAAGCTGCAGGACGAACGGGTCGAGGCTCAGGATGGCGTCCAGATCGCCCCTTTCGAGCATCCCCGAGAGCAGTGGTGGGGCAGCGGTCTGCGACCGGGCGTCTTTGAGGGGATCGAACCCATAGAACCTGGAGCCGACCATCCGGAAGAGCGTGGTCGTGCCAGCGGTGGGACCGCCGAATGTACCGATCCGCTTGCCCTTGAGGTCCCCGAAACTCCGGATCGGCGAGTCGTTCCTGACGATGATGTCGTTTGTGAAGAAACCGAACATGGGGTAGACGTTGGTTAACGGGACACCCTGGGCCCGAAGCAAGGCCACTGTGACCCAAGAACCAAAACCGGCCTCGAAATCCTGTTGCTGCATCTGGACAGTCTGAGCCGTTGGACTCGCCACCTCGGTGATGATCAACTTGAGCTTGTACTTGTCAGTGATGCCTCGACTTTCCATGACCCACACGGGGTACGACTGCGCACCGGGAATGACCATCAGCTTGATCGTGGCGGGTTGCATCTCTTCCGCTTGCGGTCGTGCGGGTCCCGCTTGAGGCGTTGCGGCAAAGGCCAGGGGGGTGGAAGTGGCTGGCGGTGCGGGCACCCAGGCTGCTAACGTGAGAGCCAGCGCAAGCAGAACGGCGGCGGGCATAGTTCTGACCAACTGGCGACGGCGCAACTTCGAGGCACCTCTAAAAACTTTCTTTTGCATTTTTTGTCACTCCCTTCATAAACGCTTTTTTCAGCACCCTCTTAAAACCGGGACGCGAGACGGTCCTTTAGGGCGTGTCGTGTCCCGACGAGTCGTCGCGAGACCTGAGCGCTTTGGTCTCTTCTTCGCGAAGCTCCAGCGTGACAGGATCGAGCGCCACCTTGTAGAGCTCGCGGGCCTTTTCCAGGCTGACATACCCTTCGATCACATCCCATTGAACGGCCCGGGGATCCCGGTCGGCCGGCCTGCCGACTCCAGCCCCGCCGCCGGTCACCTTCAGAATCACGTCTGCGGGCTTGAGCTGGTAGAGCCGGTGCCCGCGGATCGTGCTCTTCTCGCCGTCACGAATCAAGTAAGCTCTCGAGTTCGGCGTCGGCTCGCCGCCGAGGGCGCCGGGGCCGCGCACGATTTCTCCGTCCGAACTGCCGGTGGCGATACCCGCCTCCCTGCCCACGTTCTGCACCTCCCAGTGCAGCCCTGATCCGCCGCGCCACCTGCCGGCGCCGGCGGTGTCGGTAGCGAACTCCCAGCGCAGGACCTGCCAGGGGAAGCGCATCTCCAACTCTTCTGCGTTCCCCTTGGCCACCGTCCCCAGTGAGCCTAGCGAGCAGGAGCCGTCGAAACCGTCAAAGCCTCTGACCGCCCCGGTCCCGCCATCCATGTCGAAGGTGGTGACTACGTAGCGCTCGTTAGTGCGTGGGTCGTGGCCGAAAATGTAGTGGCCGTGGCGCATCCCCCAGCAGGCCAGCGCCCGCTCGGGCATGGCCTTCGACATGGCGGCAATGATCGACTGGGTGATCTGGGTCCCTAGACTCACCGGCGACGCGCCCACCGTGGCCGGATACTGGGCGTTGAGCGCTGATCCCGGTGGAGCGTACACGCTGATGGGCCTCATGCTTCCCTCGTTGTGGTATTCCCCCAGTTCAGGATCCATAAACATGCAGAGGGCGAAGAGCGCGCCGCTGTACGTCGTGTTGTAGACGCAGTTCACGAACCCCTTTCGCTGCTTGTCGGTTTTCGAAAAGTCCACCGCGAGGGAGTCGCCCTTCACGGTGATCTCGCAGCGCACCCAGACCGGCTCATCCAGCACTGTGCCGTCGTCGTCCGTCGCGGCCTCGCCGTAGTAGGTCCCGTCGGGGATCGTCTCAATCGTCGCCCGGACCGCCCGCTCCGTCCGCTCCATCATCTCATCCACGCAGCCGAGCACGGTCTCCTTGCCGTACTTGTCCAGGAGCGCAATGATCCGCTGCTCGCAGAGCCTGGTGGCGGCGATCTGGGCGTAGTTGTCGATCCTCACCCCCTGGGGCCATCGGACGTTATTCAGGATCAACTCCATCATATCCTCGCGCTCTCTGTCTCCCTCCATGACCTTGATCCCGGGAATGCACAGCCCTTCGGCGTGAATGTCGTAGGCATTGGGGAAATAGCCGCCCGGGTACGCCCCGCCCGTGTCCATCTGGTGGGCGCGGCAGAGCGTGATAAAGAGCAGCTCACCCTTGTAGAAGATGGGGCGATAGAAGCCCCAGTCCGGGAGATGGCAACAGTAGCCGTGGTAGGGGTCGTTGACGAGGATGACGTCACCAGGGCCGAGATTCCCCTTGAACTTCTCCAGCACGTACTCCACCGCGAGCTTGCCGCCGAAGTACTGCACCGAAAGCCCGATGGGGATGGCCACTGTGCGCGCCCGAGCATCCCAGATGCCGATCGACACGTCATGGAGCTGGGCGATGAGATAGTTCTGGGAGGTTCGATCGATCACGTGGCGCATTTCCTGGCAGATGCTCTGGAAGGCGTGCCATACGGTGGAGAGTGTGATGGGGTCGATGCCTGCGCCCATGATCTACCTCCGGGTGAGAATGTAGTTTTTCACGCCGTCGACGCGACAGCGGTAGGCTGCGGGAATCACGACGGTCGTCGTCTTCTCCTCGATGACGGCCGGCCCATCGAGGAGATGCCCTGCAACTAACCGGCCGCCATCGTAAACGGGGGTCTCTTTGTACCCCTCCCCGATGCTCCACAGGACCGGACGGCGGCGCTTCAGCGCCTGGCTCACCGGTTCCGTGGCCTCGGGGATCCCCGCAAGCCTGAGCGGCGCGCGGCGCGCGGTGGCCTTCAGGCGCGCGTTGAGGAACTCCACCTCCCGATCGGGCATGTCAAAGGTGTAAAGCTCTTTGTGGCGGCGATGAAAGGCCTGACCGATCGCGTCCAGCCCTTCGGGGCTGATTCGCCCTCGTGGCACTGACCCACGTAGCGCATCTCGACCGAGCGCCGCGGCTCGATATCCTCGGACAGGACGCCAATCTCCCCGAGGACTCGCCGGGCCTCCGCATCCATCTCCGAGAAGAGCTCGTTGAGGCGCGCCAGATCCAGGAGCTTCATCCGGCTCACGATCGACCGGGCGAAGTCCCGCCCCACCTCCATGTTGAGCATCCCGAAGGCGCTGTAGGTGGCGGCGTAGCGCGGGATCACCACAGTGGCGATCTCCAGGAGCTCGGCCAAGTGCGCTCCATGGGCCGGCCCCGCGCCGCCTCCGACGACGAGAGCGAAGTCGCGAACGTCGTAGCCGCGCTTGGTGGTGATCTCGGTCATCTTGTCCGCCATCAGCGCATTGACTGTGGTGACGATCGCTCTGGCCGCGGCGGGAACATCGAGGCCGAGCGGCTCGGCCACGGATCGGATCGCCTTCTCGGCCAGCTCGCGGCTGAGAAGAATCTCTCCCCCCAGGAAGTAGTCGGCCGGTACGTACCCCAGCACCAGGTCGGCGTCCGTGACTGTGGGGCGCGTCCCACCCTTGCCGTAGCACGCGGGGCCCGGATCGGCCCCGGCGCTCTCCGGCCCGACCCGAAGCAGTCCCAGCGAGTCGATCCAGGCGATGCTCCCGCCCCCCGCACCGATGCTGGCCACGTCGACCATTTTCATGCCTATCAGCTCCTCGCCGATCCAGTTGAAGTCGGTGGTGGGGATGACCCCGTTCTGGATGAGGCAGACATCGAAGCTGGTGCCGCCCATGTCCACCGAAAAGAGGTTGTTGGTGCCGATGCACTCGCCAAGACGGGTCGCCCCGGAGGGGGCGGCGGCCGGCCCGGAGCCGATCAGGGAGACCGCCCGGCGGATCGATTCGTCCACGGTCTGGACGAGCCCGCCCCCCTGAACGAGAAAGAAGGTTCCCCTGAATCCGAGCGTCCTGATCTCCGCTGCCAGCGCGTTCAGGTACGCTTCCGTAATCGGACCCACCGCGGCGCTCACGACGGTCGTGCTGAAGCGCTCCCCCTCCCGAAAGACCGGAAGCACCTCGTGAGAAGCAGTGACATAGGTCCCGGGCATCTCTCGCCGGCAGATCTCCAGCGCCTTCAGCTCGTGCGCTGGGTTCGCATAAGAATGGAGGAAGCAGATGGCAACGGCTTCGACTTTCGCTTCTTTCAATTTCGCGATCGCCGCGTGGAGGTCTTCCTCGTTGAGCGGGATCAGAATCTCGCCGGTATGAAGGATTCGCTCCCTGACAGGGAGCCTTCGGTGGCGCGGGACGAGGGCGCGGTAAGGGGGAACGAACAGGTTGAACCGTGACGTTCGGATATTTTTATAACCGCGGCGGAACTGGATGGTGTCGCGAAAGCCGTCGGTCGTGATCAGGCCGACCCGGGCGGTCTTCCCGGTCAACAGGGCGTTGGTTGAGAGGGTAGTTCCGTGGGCGATGAGCAGGCCCACGTTGGCCATGAACTCCTGTAGGCTGCGGCCAAAATGCGCAGACGCCTTCTCGAGTACCCGGATCAGGCCCGCAGCGGGATTGGCCGGCACCGTCTCGGATTTGAACTCGTGGATCTCTCCTGCCTCGTCCATAACGAGGCAGTCGGTGAAGGTCCCGCCGACGTCGATTGTCACCCGGATCATTCCTGAGCCCCTGGCATGTCGGTTCGCCCTACGCCCGACAGATGGGTTTTCTTCCAGACATCAGTTATGCAGAGAAGGCGGGGTTGGGTTGGTATACTTCCCATGACAACAAAACGAAATCTCCAGCGGCGGGAAATCGTATCCGAGAGGTGCGGTTGTGTCAAGTTCATGTGTTGACCGATTTGCACGCAGGCCTGTCTGCCCGCACAGCCAGGGATAGACATCTGCTACTGGTTGCGGCCTGTCTGCGTGTGCGCACAGATAAGAAGGCCTTTAAATTACCTGTAAATTACCTGGATCTTCCTCGGAACGATGAGTTTATCGAATCGTAGGATGAATCGAAGCTTCGACCTTGAGGCTCACCTCGAAAGGTGATCTTTTTCACTGCAGGATTTCTTAACCGCCCGGTGCGCTTCTCAGGCCTTGGGACGTTCTCGGCTAATGCATGATGGCGCCGCCCTCGACGACGAGGAGCTGGCCGGTCATGAAGTCGCTATCGGCGCTGGCGAGAAAAAGCGCGGTGCCGACGACGTCCTCGGGCGTCTCGATGCGGCTGAAGGCGCGCTGGGCCATGCCGGCCTCGCGCCGCTTTCGGACCTCGTCCGTCACGACCTCCTCGCTCATGGTGGAGCCCGGTGTCATGCAGTTCACGTTGATGTTCCAGGGGCCGAGCTGTCTCGCCATGACGCGCGTGAGCGCGACCACTCCGCCTTTCGAGGTCGTGTATTGGGGCATATTGCCCACGCCCGTAAAGAAAGTGCCGGAGGCGATGTTGATGATCTTGCCGCTCTTCTGCCGCTTCATGATCGGGATCACGGCCCGGCAGCAGAGAAAAACCCCCTTGAGATTGACCTGCATCACCCTGTCCCATTCCTCCAAAGGCAGTTCCTCCACCGGCCCTTTCCATAGCTGCTGCGTGACGTAAATTGCGGCGTTATTGAGCAGGACATCGATGCGCCCGAACCGTTCCGTGGTTTCACGCATCAGGCCCTCGACGCTCGGATAGCTCCTGACGTCGGTGGCGCGCGCCCAGGCAGACAGACCGGCCTTGACTAACCCGTCAGCAACCGACTGGCCCGCCTTTTCGTCGATATCCCCGATCACCGTGACTCTGTCCTGTAACCTCATGATCAACCCTCCTTGAAGCGGTATCACCCGACGCTGAAGTCCCCGAAATTGCTCCCGTTGGCCCTCCTAGCCTGTCTTCGGGGTGGACAGGGATTGGAAAAGCGACCTAAAAATAGTTGAAATCATAGGGAACCGTCAAGCAGAATTTCTCTCGTGAGGCATGCCCGGCGCTCGCGAAAGGATGAAGGGACCCAAGTTATATGGTTACTTCCTATGCCCCTGATCAGGCCTGTAAGTTCGATGCGTTGGTCCGATGTTTCACCCAGGGAACAGGTACGAGACGTTCACGAGCAACCTGGTGGTTCATCCCGTACTTACCGAAGCAGTATCTTCTTCATCTTCGAAAGCGCTGCGGGCGACGTGCTTAGCATGGCCTGGACGACCTGAGTGACGCGCTCCCCGGTACTCGGGGTGAACACGGCGTTTATCTTCTCAGCGTCAGCCAGAAATTCCCCATCGGTCACGGCAGCCCAGAACGCCTTGCGCAATGCGCCTACCCGGTCCTTGGGAACATCAGGATGAACCACGTAAGGGTTGGTAATCTGGGACGGAGCATGCATGGCGCGCAGCAACTGCCTCGCCTCGTCCGTCCTGGCGAGCGTCTCGGCGGCCGGCACCCCTTTCAAAAGAGAATGATCCGGCGTCTTGTCGCCCATGATGACAATGAACTTGATGATTCCGCCCTTCAGCAACTCCAGGTGCCTCCCGGTGCTTAGCATGCCCAGCCAACTTGCGCAGTAGCCCTGTACCTCCTTCCCCTCTGTAGCCAGAACAATCTCGGCTACCCCACGATAGCCCGTCACCAACTTCATCTGGGTTCCCAATGCTGCATTCATGATGGCGGGCGTATTGTACGTCGTGCTGCCCGGCGGTTGCGTTCCGACTACGAATGGCTTGCCATCTATCAGGTCCTGGAATGACGCGATCCCTGAATCTGTCCGCGCTACGCATGTCTGTGCGCTGTTGACCAGGCTGCCGATCCACTGGTACTTCCCGGCATCAAACTCAATCCCAGGCGCGCCGATCGCCTGTAGCAGGATGAGCCCCTCACTGAACGAGCCGATCACGGTGCCGTCCTTCGGCTCCAGGTTGTAGACCGCGTTGGCCGCAATTAATTGTCCGGCGCCTGTTCTGTTTTGGACGATGATCGTCGGATTACCTGGGATGTACCGACGCATGTGTCGGGCCAGCAAGCGTGAGTAGATGTCATAGGTGCCGCCAGGTGCAGCGCCGACGATGATCCTGATCATCTTGCCCCCGTAGAAGTCCTCTAGCGCCTTCAGGTCAGGCGTCGGAGTTGGCTTGACCACGGGCTTGTCAGCAGGTTTGGGCGCAGGCTCGGCGGCTGTGGCTACTGGCGCGGCGATAAGGAGTAGCGCTACAGCAACAACAGGGACTACGAACCGGATGGAATACCTCATGTTACACCTCCTAATACGAAACCCTCAACGCTGTCTGGACAACTCCTCGCCGCCAGCAGGCCCACCAATGTTGAACGGTTAACTCAGTCCTGGCACGTCCAACCTATCGCCGGGGTAATCACTCGGACTCGCAACCGGGTCTCGCCTGGGTCACGAGCAACCCTTGTGGCTCAGCCCATACCTACTGAAGAAGTATCTTCTTCATCTTCGAGAGCACCTCGGGCGGCGTGCTTAGCACGGCCTGGACGACTTGGGTGACGCGCTCCCCGCTGCTCGGAGTGAACTCAATCCTGGTCTTCTTGGCGTCGGCCAAAAATTCCGGATCCGCGAAGGTAGCCCAGAATGCCCTGCGCAACGCCTCTACCCTGTCCTTGGGAACATCAGGATGCACCATGTAGGGGTTGGTAATCTGGGACGGAGCATGCATGGCGCGCAGCAACTGCCTCGCCTCGTCGGTCTTGGCGAAACTCTCGGCCGGTGGCACCCCTTTTAAAAGGGTATGATCCGGCGTCTTGTCGCCCATGATAACGACGAACTTGATGATTCCGCCCTGCAGCAACTGCAGGTGCCTGCCGGTGTTCAACATTGCGAGCCAGCTTGCGCAATAGCCGTCTATTTCCTTCGCCTCGGTAACGTTAACGATAGTGGCCACTCCCTCATAGCCCCTCACCAACTTCATCTGGGTTCCCAACGCTGCATTGATGATAGCGGGTGTATCGTACGTCGAGCTGCCCGGCGCCATCGTTCCCAATGTCAACGGTTTGCCGTCCATCACGTCCCGGAACGACGCGACGGCGGAGTCCGTTCGGGCCACACACGCGGTGGCAGTATTGATGGCGCTGCCGATCCATTGGTACTTCGCCGAATCAAACTGAATTCCCGGTGCACCCAGAGCCTGACGCAAGACGAAATTCCCGTCGAACGAGCCGATCACCGTGCCATCCTTGGGCTCCACATTGTAGACCGCGTTCGCCGCGATGAGGCCGCCAGCTCCCACCCTCGACTGGACAATGACTGTCGGGTTACCTGGAATGTACCGAGGCATCTGTCGAGCCAACAGGCGTGAATAGATGTCATAAGTGCCGCCAGGCCCGGAACCGATGACGATTCTGATCGTCTTACCGCGGTAGAAATCCGCCACGGCCTTCTCATCGAACGCGGGCTTTGGAGTTGGGGCGGGTTGCGCGGGCGCGTTGACCACGAGTAAAAAAGTGATTAGGAAAGGCGTAAA
The DNA here is from genome assembly GCA_016193385.1 of Deltaproteobacteria bacterium. The sequence continues at coordinate 2,407 of JACPSF010000310.1, read as the reverse complement.
GAATACGCCGTGCCGAAGCTGTATCCTCGACATTACAGTACTCCTTTTTTTAGAAAGTCGGCGTGCAGACCATCTCAGAGGCGCACGACCAGTTTAGCTTATTTGTGCAGTTCAGTCGGAGTGCTCGCTGCCGCATATGTCTGGTCAGGCCATTGCAGTTCATATATGCCTATTATCCCTATAGATTCTGTGCCAACAGTGCAGCTGTTTTCACCCTGAGCGCTTGGTTGGTGCCGTCAGAATGGCTGAAAGTGATGGCATCCCGCACATACTTCTCCATTGGTAAATCCTTTATTGCCCCGTAACCACCATGAATCTCAAGGGCTTGCACGGTAACTCTCTTGGCTGTCTCGGAGGCGATGATCTTGGCCATAGTATGAAGCTTTGGGTCGTAGAATTCGTCATGGTCAACAGCCCAGGCAGCCTTCCAGTAAAGGAGCCGCGCAGCCTCAAGTTCGATGAACATCTCGGCCAGCATCGCCCCGATGAGTTGATGTTCAATAATGCGTCTGCCCCCTTGCACTCGCATCTTGGCATACGCAAGAGCGGCTTCATAGGCAGCGCGCCCTACTCCTACATTGCAAGCTGCTGTATAAGCGTTGGCCGTCTGCATTCTCCTGGCCCTAACATCGAGGCCCACTTTAGATTCTCCCAACATAGCCTGTAAATTTTCCTTAGGCACACGAACGTTATCGAAGGCCATTGCAGCATTGGGGCATAACCGCTCACCGAGCTTGTCATGAATGTGGTCGACTGTGAGGCCAGGGGTATCGCTAGGCACAAAGATATAGGCATTCCCTTCTTTGGTTGTGACCAAGACCCTGTAAAGCTTGGCTCGACTAGCCCCGGAGCTCCACTGTTTTACTCCGTTGATCACCCACTCATCACCATCGAGTACCGCAGTGGTTACTAGACGTGCGTCTGGCTGGCCTAACTGGTTATCAGAACCAGTATTTGCTTCTGTGGAACAGCTGGCAATGAGGTACCTGTCATCATCGCGAAACGGGATGAGGAACTTGCGGCAAAGCTCCTCCGAGGCCAACCACTGCATTGTCTGCACGAACTTCACGGTCTGGGAAATGATCGCCGCAATGCCCAGGTCGCCTACGGCAAGTTCTTCACATACTATAGCCGTGGTTAACGTATCCAGCCCTGGTCCGCCGTACTTTTCGGCCAGAGTTAAAGTCCTGAAACCAGCCTTGGACAATTTCTCAATGATGTCCCATTGAAAACAATCATTGTGATTCGGAGACCGGTCCCTCTGTAAAGCTATGGGTTTGATCTCCCTCTCAACAAATTCCCGCGCCATCGTCCGAATTGCGCGTTGCTGTGGGCTCAGCTCGAAATCAATCATTATATTATCCTCCTTTAAGCCTATGCTGTTAGTCGCGACTTTTGTAAAGGAAATTGCCAGGCCACCTTCCAGAGCCCAAACGGTCTGGCAGAGAGGACGGACTGGCGCTACTTCCGCAATTTGACCGGGAGAGTATCCGACAATGCGGTTTTATGTCAACATTACCTTGACCGCTATGAATCCGGACGGGAGGGACGGACAGGCAGGTGGGAGGAATCCAAGTTATCAAACGGTTATGAGAACCAGAACCTTGATCAATCTCCGAGTGCTGAGGCAGGATGAACCTATTCTCATATCTTGGAAAGAAGCTGAATACTTTTCCTTTTTTTCAGAAGACTGACCGTGCACTGGTATCTAGAGGCGCTGTCTTAAGAGACGCGAAATCTACTAAATGTCCTATAGTTACATAACTGATGAGATCAATTGCGCACGGCATAACAATTGCTCAACCAAGATAAGTTCGGCGTTGTGAAGGAAGAAGTTTTGAGAAAAAGGCCGTTGAAGTCAACGGAGGTGAGCTGTGAAACAGTTGCGATCCCTCATTGCCGGGTTCTCGGTGCTGCTTGTCCTGACGGCATGGAGCTGCTTGGTGTCGGCCGCCGCTGTCGATGAATTGGTAGCGGCCGCGAAGAAAGAGGGAGCTCTCGACTTGTACGCGCCATCCGGCTTGACTCCCCTGGGAGTTCAGGCGCTGGCTGAGGCGTTCAACGGAAAGTACAATCTCAGCATTAGGCTGAATTATACCCCTGGGCACAATTTCACCGGCGATGTGGGGAAGATGGTCGGCTTTGCGGCTGCTGGCATGGCGCCAGAATGGGACGTGATGGTCATCCATGATGCCGGCCACGCCACATTGTGGCTGAGGAAACTTCACAAGCCACTAGAGTACAGAAAACTGGGCGTCAATCCGGAAATGATCCACTATGACAACGGCACGGTCACATTCGCGAACCAGTTTGCCCTGCCTGCGTATAACAACAAGGTATTGCCTGCCAAGGACGCTCCAAAGAGGTGGGAGGATCTTCTGGACCCCAAGTGGAAGGGAGGCAAGCT
>JACPSF010000309.1 GCA_016193385.1 Deltaproteobacteria bacterium | reverse complement strand
AGCCCCTCTACCTCGCTGCGGAAAAGGGCTCGCTCCCGGCGCTAAAACGCGTGATCGTAGCCTTCGGCAACCACATCGCGATGGAAGAGACCTTGGAGCTGTCTCTCCAGCGTATTTTTGGTGGTAGGCCGACGAGGGAGACAACCCAGGTGACGGTCGCTGGAGTTGCGCGGGAAGCGAAAAGCCCGGCTAGCCGTGCTTTGGAGCACTACACGAGGTCTCAGGAACTCCTGCGTCAGGGAAATTGGGCTGGGTTTGGCGAGGAGCTCAAACGGCTCGAATCGGTTCTCAAAGAGCTGCAGAAGGGCCGCTAGCTCGAATCTCCTCGGTTGCCCGACGCCGCGCCTTCCGTTCCTGTCTCTCTCCCCGGATCATGGAAACGGGTTACCGGGCTAGTGTAAGATGAAATCACGCCGATGGCTGAGGTGTATGTTGCCGGGGTCGGGATGACCAAATTTGGGAAGAGCTCCCAAACCCTCACGGAGCTCTTCTGCGAGGCGGCCACCCGTGCCCTTGCCTCCGTCTCGGTGGAGGTTGAGGCCCTTTACCTCGGTGTCATGAACCCCGAGGAGTTCACCGGAGACGGCAATATCGCGTCTCAAATCGTAGATGCTCTCGGCATGACCGGAGTCCCCGCGCTTAGGGTCGAGACTGCCTCTTCAGCGGGAGCGGCGGCGTTGCATGCTGCCTTTCATGCGATTGCGTCGGGTTATTACCGGCATGTCCTGGTGCTAGGCGGGGAAAAAATGACCCATCTCAGCACCAGCGCAACCACGCGGATCCTGGCTGAGGTGATCGATAAAGAGGAGCGCCGTTGCGGCGCCACCATGGCGGCGCTGGCTGCGATGATCACCGAGAGATATCGGAAAAGGTACCGCGTCTCGCGATCTCACCTGGAGCGGATTCTCTGTCAGGTGGCGATGAAGAACCACCTGAACGGCTCTCGCAATCCCTATGCCCAGTTTCAAGGCGGCGTCACCGAAGAGGCTTACTTCTCCAGCAAACTCGTTTCTACCCCCTTGAGGCTTTATGACTGCTCGCCGATCAGCGATGGGGCGGCGGCTGTGGTCCTGACTGCGGACCGGAGCGATGTTCGAATTGCCGGTATCGGCCAAGGGACGGGACCTGTGAGCCTGCGGGAGCGGGATTCGTTTACCTCGTTCAGCGCGACCCGGATCGCCGCTAACAGGGCCTATCATATGGCCGGGATCTCTCCGCGAGAGATCGATTTCGCCGAGGTCCACGATGCGTTCACTCCGTTTGAAATCATCAGTACCGAAGACTTAGGATTCTTCCCTGCGGGTAAGGGGTGGCGGGCCGTCGAGGAGGGAAAGACGGCGTTGGACGGGGCCCTGCCGATCAACCCTTCGGGAGGTTTAAAGTCTCGCGGCCATCCAGTAGGAGCGAGTGGGCTGGCGCAGGTTGTGGAGGTGTTCTGGAGGTTGAGGGGAGAGTCCGAGCCGAAGCTCAAGCGGGAAGTCAGCCGGGCCGCAACTCAGAGCACCGGAGGTCTGGGGAGCAACAATTTTGTCACGATTCTTGAACGCTCAGATGCGCCGCGCCGGAGTCAGAGCCCTGCGATGGTTTCGTCTTCCTTTTCGCCGCGTGCGCCGCGGAGCAAGAAAGACTCTGTGCCGTCCCAGCCAAGCGAAGAAGGCCGGATCGAAACCTTTACGATCCTCTATGTCACCCCCGACGGTTTTCTCCCGCCGCTGGCCCTGGCCTTGGTCCGCGACCGCAGCGGCCGTCTGCTCATGGCCCAGGGAGAGGATATTGGCCATTTAAAGATCGGCCGTGAGGTCTATCTGAGACAGGTGGCGGGCGCCAATTACTTCACCGTGAAGAGCCATCTTACGAAAGTCAGGGAGGGCTTGAGAAGGTTTTTGCGAACTCTTCCTTCTCTTGCTCTCAGGAGGAAAGGAAGCGAGAGCAGGAAAAAGGCCGAGTGATGAAGCGACGATCGAGCCGTGTGGAGAAGCGTTTTAAATCCCTGACCCGCCTTTTAGCGGAGGAGCTCAAAGGGGCGATTGTCGGCGGAAAGCTCGCTCCGGGAGAGAGGCTCTCTGAGGCAAGCCTGGCCGCGACGCTGAAGGTGGGCCGGGTGCCGATGCGCGCGGCCCTGCGCCGTCTGGAGGCAGAGGGCTACGCTACTTTCCTCTCCAATAGCGAGGTGACGGTCAGCAAGCCCACCACGGAAGAGGTCGAGGACTACTACATGATTGCGAGCGCCCTGGAAGGACTGGCTGCCCGGCTGGCCGTGGAGCGAGCGCGTCCCGAGGAGCTCTCGCGCCTGAGGGAACTCCACCAGCTTCTCAAGGAGGCCTGTCAGCGAGAAGATCCCCAACAGTACTTTGAAGCCAACAGCAACTTTCATCGCTTCATCGGTGAGATGGCCAGGAACGAGCGGCTTTACCGTATGATCGACCGGATGCGGCAAGAGATACAGAGGACGCGGATTCTCTCTCTGCATCTGCCCCATCGCCTTGAGTATTCGATGCGCGAACACGATCAGATCCTCGACGCGTTTCTCAAACAGGACGCGCAACTGGCCGAGACGGTCATGGTCAAGCATCTCAAGAACCAGATGCAGGCGATCAAAAAAGCGCTCGCGGGTGAACCCTGACGTTCCATGACCCTTCCCAATTAATGTCCTTGACAGGATCGAGTTTGGTGCAGTAGGTCTTGGGTCGTAAATCACCCTGTAGACGACCGAGGTTAGTGTCGGAGCCATAACGAACCAAAACGCGGAGGTGTCCCATGAAAGGAGCTAAAAGGTCGGTTTTCATGACGGGCTTCGCGCTTGAAGCGATGGCTTTCCTGAGCTTGATAGTTCTCCTCCCTCCAGGAATGGCGGCGCAAAAGGAGGAGCCGCGCTCCGGAGGGGAGCTGGTCTTTGCCGTGGGAGAACCCCCTCCTTCCTTTGACGGCCATCGAGAAACCACCTTTGCGCTGATTCATCCCGTTGCCCCTCATTACAGCACGCTGCTGCGCTTTGACCCGCGGAACTACCCTAAGATCGTGGGAGACGCGGCGGAGAGGTGGACTGTTTCCAAAGACGGCCTCACCTATGCCATTAAGCTCCGCAAAGGAATTAGGTTTCATGATGGCAGCCCGCTCTTGGCCAAAGATGTAAAGGCGACTTACGACAAAATCATCTTTCCACCCGAGGGCGTCGCAAGCGCTCGTAAGGCCTCGTACAGTGTCGTAGAAAAAGTGGAGGCGCCGGATGATCTCACCGTCGTTTTTCACCTCAAGTATCCCTCTGCTTCTTTTTTGGCCAACCTGGCCTCTCCGTGGAACTTCATCTACAGTGCTGAGAAGCTGAAGCAGGATCCGCGCTGGTACGAGAAAAACGTTATGGGCTCGGGTCCTTTCGTCTTTGCGGAATATGTGCCTGGCTCCCACTCGAAAAGCGGGTATTGGACGAACAGGCCTACCAGTTTCACGTGATCTGGGGGCAACGCATTATCCCTCATTGGGCCAAGGTCAAGGGCTGGAAAATTACCCCGAGCCACTATGGGAACCAGGATCTGAGGGACGTCTGGCTGGCTGAATGAACGTGAGACCTGGCGGGAGCGTTCCAAGCGTTCAAGCCGTTCAATCCGTTTAACGATTTGAACGATTTAAACGGTTTGAACCAATTTTCGGCCTTCAGCGTATCATGCGGCAGTATATCCTCAAGCGTTTGCTTCTGATGATCCCGACCCTTTTGGGGGTCGCAGTGCTCGTTTTTCTTATACTGCGCGTGGCTCCCGGGGACATCGTAGAGTTGAAGTATGCGGGTAGCGGGGCCTTCGCCCCGAAAGAGGCTATTGAGCGCGAACGCGTCCAGCTTGGTCTAGACAAGCCGCTCTGGCAGCAATTTCTACGCTGGATGTGGGGTATTGTCCGATTTGATTTTGGCAACTCCATGTGGACGGGCCGTCCGATTACTCGGGAGATCGCCATCCGCCTGGAGCTCAGTCTCGAGCTTGCCGTAATGGCCACGTTAGTGGCAATCTTTCTTTCCATCCCTTTAGGGGTGCTTGCGGCACTAAAGCAGGACACATGGGTGGATTATGCTGTGCGGATCTTCTCCATCGCTGGCCTGTCCATCCCCTCGTTCTGGCTGGGAGTCATCATCATTCTCAGCTTTCTCATCTTTTTTAAATGGCTGCCGCCCCTTACTTTCACCTCTTTCTGGGTCGATCCCAAGGCCAATTTGATGCAGCTCATCTGGCCGGCTCTGGCCGTAGGCTATCGCTACTCGGCTGTGGCTACCCGCATGGCTCGCTCGGCAGTTTTGGACGTCTTGCGAGAAGACTATATCCGGACCGCCCGCGCTAAGGGGTTGGGGGAAAAAATCATTCTCACGCGGCACGCGCTAAGAAACGCGATTCTGCCGGTGATCACGGTGAGCGGGCTCGAATTCGCTTTTCTTATTGGCGGGTTGGTGGTCACTGAGCAGGTCTTTAATCTGAATGGGATCGGCATGCTATTTGTGGAGTCGATCACTCGACGTGACTACACCACGACTCAGGCCTTGGTGCTGCTCGTCTCCTTTGCCTTTATCTTTGTGAATTTCCTTGTAGATCTTCTCTACGCCTGGCTGGATCCACGCATCCATTATCAATGATTTCTCGCTTCCATCGGCGGGTTGGAATCTTTCTACGGTTTGCGCGCCAGCGACCTTTGGGCGCTGCCGGCGCCATCATCGTCCTCGTTATGGCATTTGCGGCTTTATTGGCTGATTTCGTTGCGCCTTATGACCCGCTGAGAACCAACTATGCAGCCATGTTCGCTCCGCCTGGGGCCAACCACTGGTTTGGCACGGATTCCTTTGGCCGTGATATCCTTTCCCGTATCCTTCATGGCTCTCGAACGGCTTTGTTAGTTGGTTTTTCCTCTTCTTTTTTCGGTGCGACTCTGGGCGCGGTGCTCGGTGCGACCAGCGCCTACTTCGGAGGCAAGATCGATCTCTTGATCCAACGGGTCATGGATATTCTTTTGTCTTTTCCTCTTATCGTCTTGGCCCTCGCTGTAGTGGCGATTCTTGGCACCGGGACTGTGAATGTGATTCTTGCCATCACGGTTCCCATGATCCCTCGCTCGGCCCTGGTAGTGCGCAGCAGCGCTTTGTCTCTGCGTCAGGCACCTTTCGTGGATGCCGCCCGGGCTCTGGGCTTGAGCCATCGCCGCATCATCCTGCGTCATATCTTCCCCAACGTCATGGCGCCATACCTCATTCTGCTGACGGCGTTTCTTGGACAGGCCATACTCTTGGAGGCCTCGCTTTCCTTCCTCGGTCTGGGGGTTGCAGAGCCCACGCCGGCCTGGGGACTGATGCTCCGCGGGGCCGCGGTGGAGTTTGCCGAGAGGGCCCCCTGGATGGCGATTTTTCCAGGGTTGGCCATCAGCCTTTCGGTCTTCGCCTTCAATCTTTTCGGTGACTCTTTGCGCGACGCGCTCGACCCCAAACTCCGCCTTGCGTGAACCGGAGCGCACGGGGGGCGACGGTGAGACTTGCTGAAGCCTACGGGAGTGATTTAGGGGGACGGATGTGGTATGCAAAAGACATCAATGGTAGATGTGGCTGCCAATGCCCGCGCGGTATTAGCGAGGATCCGGGACGCGGCCGCAAAGTGCGGCAGGGATCCCGGAGAGATCAAACTCCTGGGCGCCGCGAAATCTCAAAGCGTGGAGAAGGTTCGGGCCGCGATCGCGGCGGGAATCCGCTTGTTCGGCGAGAACTACGTGCAGGAGGCGAAGACCAAGCGCGAAGCGATCCGGGAGCCCGCTGAATGGCACATGATCGGCCATCTCCAACGCAACAAGGTCAAGGCGGCGTTGGATCTGTTCGATCTGATCGAATCTCTGGACAGCGCCGCGCTTGCCCGGGAGCTCGATAAGGAGGCGAAAAAGAGCGGGCGAAAGGCGCGCGCTTTCGTAGAGGTCAATCTCGGCGGGGAGGAGAGCAAGAGCGGGATTGCTCGGGAGCAGTTGAGACCGTTGCTTGAAGAAGTGGGAAACCTCTCCCATCTGAGCGTGGAAGGGTTGATGGCGGTTCCGCCTTTTCGTGAGGATCCGGAAGAGGTCCGCCCTTACTTTCGTGCGCTCAGGGAGTTGCAATTGGAGTTGAGGGAGTTAAAGATGCCCAACGTGGAGCTTAAGGAGCTCTCGATGGGGATGACGCACGATTATCCGCTCGCGATTGAGGAGGGAGCAACTATCGTCAGGATCGGGACCGCCTTGTTTGGTTCCCGGCAGGGCTAGAGCGTAGAGGATGTTTTTTTTGGCCAATTTCTTGATCGCGCTCGCCCAGGTCTTGGACATCGTCTTGTGGGCCTATATGTGGATCGTGGTGGCGCGGGCGCTCGTTTCCTGGGTCAATCCGGACCCTTATAACCCTATTGTCCGGTTTCTCTACGGGGCGACGGAGCCGGTGCTCTACCGGATTCGACGCGCGCTGCCGCCTTATGCCGGAGGCATTGATTTCTCTCCCCTTATCGTTTTTGTCGCGGTTGTCTTCCTGCAAAGGTTCCTGGTCCGGTCGCTCTACGACCTTGCCCAGTCCATGCGGTTTATGGGTTAGCTCGCGGAGTCTTCATGAAGGCTCTATTTGTTACCGATATTCGCGAAAGCCGGCCCGTGGATTCGGTCTTCTTGGTTGCAGCCAAGAACCATGGCGTGACCAAGAACGGGAGCGGCTACTTGATTCTCAAGCTCATGGATCGCAGCGGCGAGATCGAGGCGAGGGTGTGGGAGAGGGCGGAAGAGCTCGGCCGGGCCTTTGACCGGAATGACTTCGTGCGCGTGCGCGGTCAGGGCACGCTTTACCAGGGCAGGGTGCAGATCCGGGTTCAGGATATCGCCCGCGTCGATGAAAGCGAGGCGGCCGCGGAGGATTTCCTGGTCCGCAGTCAGTCCGATCCGGACCAAATGGCCGAGGAGCTGATGGCGATCCTGAGAAACATGAAAGATCCCCATCTGCGTGCGCTCGCGGAAGCTTTCTTTGGCGACGAGACCTTCATGGACCTTTTCAAGCGCGCGCCGGCAGGGAAGAGCATTCACCACTCATACTTGGGAGGGCTTCTGGAACATACGCTCTCGCTCCTCAGGCTAATCCTCAAGGTGGTGGAGAACTACCACGGTATCGACGTGGATCTTTTGCTGATGGGAGGCTTTCTCCACGATATCGGCAAGATCTATGAGTTTTCTTACGATCGGGCGGTGGAGTATACGGATCGGGGGCAACTTCTGGGACATCTGGTCATGGAGACCGAGATCGTCAATGACAAGATCAAGACGGTTCCCGACTTTCCCGAGGAACTCGCCATGCTGCTCAAGCACATGATTGTCAGCCACCACGGCTCCTTGGAGTTCGGATCGCCAAAGCTTCCGCAAACCTTGGAAGCCGTCATGCTCCACTACCTGGATGACCTGGACGGCAAGATTCAAAGCATCCAGAGCCTGCTTAGGAAAGAAGCGGCTTCGCGCTGGACCTCTTTTCACCGGGCCTATGAGCGCTCCTTTTTTCGCGGCAGGCAAGAAGACGACAATGAGGATTAACCCACCCAGACAAGAAGGAGGTTGTGCGCCGTGAAGATATTTCTCGCGGGAGAATGGGTCGAGAAGTCTAAAAAGATCGAAGTCCGAAACCCCTACGATAATTCAGTCATCGACACCGTGCCTAAAGCTGAGGCCGCAGACGTGGAGCGAGCCCTGGCCTTCGCGGAACGCGGGGCCAAAGTCATGGCGAAGCTCTCCGGCTATGAACGCTGGAAGATCTTGCGAAAGGCGGCAGACTTGATGGCCGCTCGGAACGAGGAGTTGGGGCGGTTGATCTCCACGGAGGAGGGGAAGATCATCGCCGAGGGCCGAGGAGAGGCCAACCGAGCGGTGGAGACGATCATGGGTTCGGCCGAGGAGGCCAAGCGCCTGCACGGTGAGACCGTGCCGTTGGATGGAGACCCCACAGGGACAAAGAAACTCGGTTTCACTTTGCGAGTCCCCTGTGGTGTGGTGGCGGCGATCAGCCCCTTCAATTTTCCGCTGAACCTGGTCTGTCATAAGGTCGGACCGGCCCTGGCCGCCGGCAACTCCGTGATCATTAAACCGGCGACTGATACCCCTCTATCGGCGCTGAGGCTCACAGAGATCCTGCTGGAGGCGGGACTCCCTCCACAGGGGATTCAGTGCCTTACCGGTTCTGGGGCTGACATCGGAGACGTCCTCGTCTCCGACCGCCGCGTGCGCAAGATCACGTTTACGGGAAGCCGGGAAATCGGCGAGCGAATCTGCCGTATGGCCGGTCTCAAGAAGGTCACCATGGAACTCGGTTCCAATTCTCCTCTGATTATCATGCCCGATGCTGATCTGGACAGAGTGGCGGCAGCCGTTGTCGCCACTGGGTATGGCAATGCCGGTCAGACGTGCATCTCCACACAAAGGGTTCTGACCGCGAGCAAGGTGTATAGCGATTTTTTGAGCGCTCTGGGCCCCAAGGTGCAAGCCCTGACCATGGGGAACCAGCTTGACGAGCAGACCAAGGTGGGTCCAATGATCCGGGAAGGGGACGCTGTGCGCGTCGAGGAGTGGGTGCGGGAGGCTGTTGGGGGCGGTGCCCGGGTCGTCGTTGGGGGCATGAGGCGAGGAGCGATCTATCACCCCACGGTGGTAGCAGACGTGAAACCCGAAATGCGCATCTCCCGTGATGAGCTCTTCGGCCCGGCGGTAGCGGTCACCTCCTTTAATTCCATTGATGAGGCCATCGCGCTGGCCAACGATACCGTTTATGGTCTCTCAGCCGGTATCTTCACTGAGAACTTGGAGTGGGCTATGAGGTTCGCCCGTGAAGTGGAATCGGGCAACTTGCACATCAACTGGGGTCCCCAGTGGCGGGCGGATCTGATGCCTTACGGCGGGCTAAAGGAGTCGGGCTTCGGCAAGGAAGGGCCGGGGTACGCAGTCGAGGAGATGACGGAGCTTAAGATGGTGGTCTTTCATCTGAGTGCATAGCGATGCGGGCGGACGGGCGCAAGACTACGCAATTAAGGCCCATCACCATCACGCCGGGCTACATCAAGCATGCCGATGGCTCGGTCCTGATCGAGATGGGCGATACGCGCGTCATCTGCACGGCCAAGCTGGAGGATAAGGTTCCTCCTTTTTTGCGCAACAGCGGCAAGGGCTGGATCACTGCCGAGTATGGGATGCTGCCGTCCTCCTCCCAGGTCCGTATTTCGCGCGAGGCGGCGCGGGGTAGGATTGGCGGAAGGACCCACGAGATCCAGCGCCTGATTGGACGCAGCCTGCGGGCGGTTGCCGATCTAGATAAGATGGGGGAGAGGACCGTGTGGATCGACTGCGATGTGATTCAGGCAGACGGCGGTACCCGCACCGCTTCCATCACTGGGGCCTATGTGGCTTTGGCACAGGCTCACCACCGCTGGCTCAAACAGGGCGTGATATCGAGTGATCTGATCCGCGACTCGGTTGCCGCGGTCAGCGTGGGGGTCGTCGACGGTCGGGTCTTGTTGGACCTCACCTATGCAGAGGACAGCCGGGCAGCCGTGGATATGAATTTCGTCATGACCGGGGTGGGGAAGTTTGTCGAGGTCCAGGGGACAGCGGAGAGCGATCCGTTCACGAAGAAAAGGCTGGATAAGATGGCCGAGCTCGCCGGCCAGGGCATTCGGGAACTCCAGAAAATCCAAGAGAAGATTCTCGCCGAGCTATCCTGAGCGGTTGCCGGAGAAGAGACTTTGCCTGCTGTGGAGCTTCTCGTAGGAACGACTAATCCAGGCAAACTCGCCGAAATCGAGGCAGCCCTCAAGAACCTACCGATTCGAATTGTTCCTCTTGCAAGTCTCGGCACCTATCCGGGCGTCGCCGAGGACGGCCGTACCTTTGAGGAAAATGCCTTGGAGAAGGCTCGAGCCCTGGCGAATTTTTCTGGCATGCCAACTTTGGCCGACGACTCCGGACTCGAAGTGGAAGCCTTGGGCGGGGCGCCGGGTATTCATTCGGCGCGCTATAGCGGCGAGGATGCAGACGATGCTCGGAATAACCAGAAGCTTCTGCAAGCTCTGACCGGCCTGCCCCAAGAGCAGCGGCAAGCCCGCTTTGTCTGCGTGCTCGCGCTCTGCCTACCGACTTCAGAGGCCCGCAGGGAATGGCTGTTTCGCGCAGAGTGCGAGGGCTGGATCGCGTTTGCGCCGCACGGGGAGAATGGGTTCGGTTATGATCCGCTCTTTTTTTATCCTCCTTTCGGCAAGACCTTCGGAGAGGTAGACCGGCAGACGAAAGGAGAGGTCAGCCATCGAGGAAAGGCTCTAAGACACCTCGCAGAGGCGCTCCCGTCGCTTCTCCCACTGATGAGGTAACGTCTTGAGTTACGGGCTTCGGGGCTTCCTTCGCTCCACGGACTCCCGCAGCGACCCTTCCGGGACTTGCTTGGATGAACCTTCCGGAATTCCCTCCGGTCAGTTCCGGCTTTCATCCGGCGCAAGTCCTCGGTGGGTTACCCCGCTGCTTCGTCCATGTTCCGCTTAGCAAGCCCGCTCAGCCCGTAGCGTTCGGTGCGATCCTTCGCTGCGCCGACCTTGATTTCGCTCTGAGCATGTGTAGAATGATTTTTT
>JACPSF010000308.1 GCA_016193385.1 Deltaproteobacteria bacterium | reverse complement strand
GACTCCCGCCAAACCGGACTAAGGAATTAGGGAAAAAATCCTTCCCTCGTAAAACCAGCTCTATCTCCCCATCCCCCTCGCTGATCACTTTGGGCGAGACCTCATTAAGCCTCGGGAGCGGGTAACCGTAGAACTCCTGGCCGGTAGGCCGGGGGATGGGATTGGAAAAGCTCTCGTGATAGCGAGTGTCCACAACCTCCCCGTCTTTGATCACCGTCTCTATCCTGCGCGTGTGCGTGATATCCTTGAGCGGATCTCCGTCCACAACAATCACGTCAGCCAGCTTGCCTTGCTCCACAGTTCCCAACTCCTCGCTCTTGCCGAGATAATCCGCCCCCACCTTGGTCGCTGCCTGAATTGCCTGCATGGGACTGAGACCCGCCGCCACCATGAACTCAAGCTCCCGGTGCAGACTGATCCCCGGAATCACCGCCGCACCCCCATCGGTCCCCGTGACCACGTTCCCTCCCGCCTTAACTAACTGGCAGAGAAACTCCTGCAACCGTTCGTGTCCCTCTCTGAGCTGATCTTCGGGAAGGATCCCATAGATGGAGTAACGGTTTGCTATGACCACGTCCTCTAGCGGCTCTCTTTGCGGCCTTGGACCGTAAGCCAGGTAGTGATGGTCTAACCACAGAAGTCTCTGCTCTTCAGGAATGTAAGAGAGACCGGGGTCCTTAAGCAGCTCGTAGTCCTCCCTCTCCCAGCTTTCCCTCATCCCCATCGAAGATCCCCAAAGGACCATCGTGGGCTCAATGAAAGCTCCCTTCTCGGCGAGAAACTCGGTCACCTCGGAAAAGTGCTCCCTTTCCGCCAGGGTCCACGGACCTAGAAATTTTGCCAGCCAGAGTTTGATCGAGGCTAGTCTCTTTATCCCCTCTTCGCTCCTGATCGTCGCCTCGGCACACCCGCTGGCATGCTCTACTCCGTCCACACCGGCCTCGGCATAAGGCATGATACTGGAGTCCAGATGGCCCGTCACCCGAAACCCCACCGCATGGGCCTCCTCGGTGACCGCACGGGTAATGTCGAGCGGCACACCGATATAGATATTCACGTAGTTCACACCCTGGTTGATAAGTTTCCTGGTCATTCTCCGGGCCTCGTCCAGGTTGGCCGCAACCATCTGGTCCTCGCGCCTTGCCTTGCCGTGGAAGCCGCCGCCGGCGCAAAAAATCCGCGGTCCTGTGACTTTCCCCAAGGCAATCGCATCCCGCTGCGCCAGGATCCAGTCGACGGGGTTTCCCAGATCCCGGACCGAGGTGACGCCGTGGGCAAGAAATAATTCGCCGCTGTGGTTGCGATAGTGCACGTGGTTGTCAATGAGCCCGGGGAGGATTGTCTTCCCGCTTGCATCAATGATCCGAGCCTCTTTCGGAGAATCGACCTGTCCCTGAGAAACCCGTTTGATGCGGTTGCCCTCGATGACGACGCTCGCATTCTCAATCGGCTTGCCTCCGTTGCCATCGATGAGTCGACCTCCCTGGATAACAATCGTGGTTTTTGTCATGGTAAAATCTCTCCTCGCAAATAACACGACGTCGCCATTGGCCTGCTTCGCAGTTCCTGGTAGATTATAAGAACCGTTTAGCTAAGTACAGGCCAGGCAACTGGTTTTGGCTGAAAGGCACTTTCAGGCACTAAGGAGGAGGCTTAGATGAAGCTCTCCAAGATCTGTTTTGTTGCTTTGCTCACTCTCTTCGCATTCCATGGCGCGGTGTCACGATGGGATCGGGGCGCAATCGCAGCGGAAGCGGAAAGGCTTAACATGGTCTATTCGTCCATTGCGGGGGCTTCTGTCTCGACGTGGGTCCCTAAAGAAGCGGGGATCTTCAGGAAATACGGTCTGGACGTAAACCTGATTTACGTCGCTGGCTCCCTGGCGATTGCCACCCTGGTTTCAGGAGATGCCCAGGTTGTTCAGGCATCGGGGGCCGCAGCGATTCTCTCCCGTCTTGGAGGCTCAGAGGTGAAGCTCGTCGGAGCCACCATTAATGTGATTCCCATGAGCCTGGTTACGACGCCGGACATCACCAGTCCCGAGGACATAAAAGGAAAAACCTTTGGCGTGTCCCGTTTTGGTTCTTTGACCGATCTGGGATTGCAGAAGGCGATAAGTGAGTGGGGTCTGGATCCGGCCAAGGACATTAAGATGATCCAAACTGGAGGCGTGCCTGAAAACCTTCTGTTCATGCAGCAGGGGGTTATTAAGGGGGCTCTCCTTTCGTCACCGACCCTCGACAAGGCTAAGGAGATGGGGTATAGGGAACTCCTCAACCTGGCGACTATTAAATTCCGCTACCCGGGTACCGCACTGGCCACCACCGATTCGTTCATCCGGAACCGGCCCCAGACCCTGAAGAAATTCTTGATGGCGACCCTCGAAGGTATCAAATATGCCAAATCCAACCCTGAATTTACGATGAAAGTGCTCGGTAAATACACTCGAACGTCGGACACTAAATTGCTCGCGAGCACTTTTCAGACCTACGTGCTCGGTTACATTCAGAATGTTCCTGCCATTACCTCAAATGAAATCGAGGCCGCCCTGGAAGAGATTGCGGCCAGGAATCCTAGAGCGAAGAGCGCAGACCCCAAGCAATTCTACGATCCTATTCCCTTGGAACAGTTGGCCAAGGAAGGGTTTATCAAGCAGCTCTACCCGCGCTGAGGGCGGAAACCCAGGTTGACATATGAGGTGCTTAACAGATATTCTAATTATCATGTTCGTGCCGGAGGAATGAAATGCAGGTTTATTACGACCGCGACGCGGATTTGAGACATCTCAAGGGCAAGAAGGTTGCGGTTCTCGGTTACGGAAGCCAGGGTCACGCCCATGCCAATAATCTCCGAGATTCTGGAATTGACGTGATCGTGGGACTCAAGCGCGGGAGCGCCTCGTGGCCCAAGGCCGAAAAGGCTGCGCTCAAGGTGATGGAGACAGCGGAGGCGGCCAGGGGTGGGGATATCGTGATGGTCCTCTTGCCCGATGAGCTGCAGGGGGAGATCTACGAGAAAGAGATCAAGCCGGGGCTTCGTGGGGGTAAATATGTGGCCTTCGGGCACGGCTTTAATATTCATTTCAGAAGGATCGTTCCGCCTTCTGACGTGAACGTCTTCATGGTGGCGCCGAAAGGACCTGGCCATCTTGTGCGCAGCGAGTTTGAGAAGGGGAGGGGTGTGCCGTGTCTGTTGGCGGTGCATCAGGATCCCTCCGGGGACACGAGGGAGGTGGGCTTGGCCTATGCCAGCGCCATTGGCGGCGGCCGCGCTGCGGTGATCGAGACGACCTTCAAGGACGAGACCGAGACAGACCTCTTTGGCGAGCAAGCGGTTCTTTGCGGCGGCCTTACGGCGCTGATCCAAGCCGGCTACGAGACTCTGATCGAGGCAGGTTATCCGCCGGAGATGGCTTATTTTGAATGTGTGCACGAGGTGAAGCTGATCGTTGACCTCATCTATGAGGGGGGGCTGGCGAACATGCGGTATTCGATCAGCAATACCGCGGAATATGGCGATCTGACACGTGGGAAAAAGGTCATCGGCCCGGAGGTGCGCCGGCAGATGCAGAACCTCCTAAAAGATATTCAGTCTGGAAAATTCGCCGAGGAGTGGATCGCCGAATATAAGTCCGGGATGCCCCGTTTCACTGAACTGAGGAAGGAAGCGGCCGCTAACCCTTTGGAAAAGGTGGGAGAACAGCTCCGCTCCATGATGCCCTGGCTGGGCCAAAACCGTCTGGTCGATAAAACCAAGAATTAGTTTTGAGTTTTTAGTGTTGAGTTTTGAGTTAGAGGACCATCTGGACAACTAAAAACTTAAAACTCAGAACTTAAAACTTTTGACCCAGCAATGAGAATCGCGAAAGAGGGATATCGGTTTGTGTTCTCGTCCGCGTTGTTGGCTCTGCTGGCCTTGATTGTGGGATGGAAATGGGTCGCCTTGGGGTCGGGCCTGATCACTCTCGCGTTTGCGGGTTTTTTCCGAGACCCGGAGCGTATCTTCCCCGAAGGAGAAGGGTTAATTCTTTCGGCCGCAGATGGCAAAGTGGCGAGCATCAAAAAGATCGAAGGGAATAAGGTTCCCGAGGGGGGAGGGACTCGCGTCAGCGTTTTTCTATCTCCCTTAGATGTCCACATTAATCGCGCTCCGATAGGAGGCTCGGTAGAGGAAGTGACCTATCGGAAAGGCCGGTTTTTGGCGGCCTTCAAAGAGGAGGCCTCCAGCAGCAACGAACGGAGCACGCTCAGGATCGTAGACTCCCAGGGGCGGAGGCTGGGCGTCGTCCAGATTGCCGGAGTTTTGGCCCGGCGCATCGTCTGCTATGTGAAACCAGGCGACTCCCTCGAACGGGGACAAAAGCTGGGCATGATCATGTTCGGTTCTCGAGTCGACCTTTTTTTGCCGGAACGCTCTCGTGTAGAGGTGGTGCAAGGGCAGAAGGTGAAGGCCGGACAGAGCGTCATAGGGAGGCTATTATGAACCCGGTTAATGAGCCGCGCGGCGATCGGCTTTCGATGGGAAAGGTTCGTATTCTCCCGCGCAGGAATACGGCCCGCGTTCCGCTGAAACAAAGGGTACGCTCGGCGCAAATCAAAAGAGGGGTCTATTTGATCCCGAGTCTTTTTACCACTGGCAATCTCATCTGCGGGTTTTTCTCGGTCATCTCGACCTTCAGCGGGCAGTATTTCCAGGCGGCCGTTTTTGTCATCTTAGCCCATCTCCTCGATGGCCTGGACGGCTTTGTGGCTCGCCTGACCAAAACCACGAGCCAGTTCGGGATCGAGTTCGATTCTCTGGCTGATCTGGTTTCCTTTGGTCTGGCCCCTGCTGTCTTGGTTTATTATTGGGCGCTTCTCCCGTGGGGGACCTGGGGATGGCTGGCGGCTTGCCTCTATGTGGTGTGCGGGGCTCTGCGGTTGGCGCGCTTTAACGTTCAGATCGGTACCGTGGAAAAGAGCTATTTCGTTGGGTTGCCGATCCCGGCAGCGGCGGAAATGATCGCCGCGACCGTTCTGATGTACTATTTCCTGGGTGGAGAGGGGGCGACGAACAAACGGTTTATTCTGCTCCTGGTCATCTATCTCCTTGCCGGGTTGATGGTGAGCAACTTTCGCTACTTCAGCTTCAAGCAGCTCAATTTGAAGAAGCGGCATCCCTTCTGGCTATTGGTTTCTGCGATCCTTTTTATTAAACTGACGATTGTGGAGCCGCAGATTATGTTTTTTAGCGTGTTTCTCTTATATACTCTATCCGGGCCCCTGTTATGGGGTCTGACGCTTCGAAAGCGCAGGCGGGAGAAGCGGGGGGAAGTCGCGGAGGTTATTCCGTAGGCAGATTTCTTCCCTTACCGTACGACATTTGAGGCTCCCGCTGGCACTGCCGCGGGAGTTTTTATTTTATGGAGGACAATCCATGTCGGATAAAGCTAAGGCTGATGCGATAGTCAAGGTATTCGATACGACGCTCCGGGATGGCGAGCAATCGCCCGGCGCGAGCATGAACGTGGAGGAAAAGGTGGTGATCGCCCGGCAGCTGGAGAAGCTCGGCGTCGATGTGATCGAGGCCGGATTCGCGGCCTCTTCCGACGGCGACTTCGATTCGGTGGCGCGGGTGGCCAAGGAGGTAAAGCACCCGATGGTGGTGAGCCTGGCTCGGGCCCAGGAAGGCGACATCAAGAAGGCCTTAAGGGCGGTGGAGCAGGCCAAGCGTCCCGGCATTCACATCTTTATCGCCACTTCGGACATCCATATGAAGCACAAGCTTCGGATGTCGCGCAATGAGGTCTTGGACGCCGCTGCGTGGGCAGTGAGCTATGCTAAGAAGCACATCGACTATATCGAGTTTTCCGCAGAAGACGCCTCGCGCAGCGACTGGGACTTTCTTGCGCAGGTGTTCAGCGAGGCGATCCGCGCCGGCGCCAAGACTCTGAATGTTCCGGACACCACCGGCTACGCGATCCCCTCGGAATTTGGCACCCTGGTGCGTTATCTCATCGAAAAGACTGAGGGCTCGGATCGAGTTACCTGGAGCGCGCACTGCCATAATGATCTCGGACTGGCGGTGGCGAATTCACTTGCGGCCGTGGCCAACGGCGCCAGGCAGGTCGAGTGCACCATCAACGGCATCGGAGAGCGCGCGGGCAATACCTCTTTGGAAGAGGTCGTAATGGCCATAAAGACGCGGAGGAGTCTGTTTGGCGTGGACACCCGCGTTGCGACGGAGCAAATCTATCCTACCTCGAGGTTGGTGTCGCAAATCACCGGTATTCCCATACCCATCAACAAACCCATTGTCGGGGATAACGCGTTCGCGCATGAGGCGGGCATCCACCAGGATGGCGTTCTCAAGCAGAAGCTCACCTATGAGATCATGACTCCCGAGTCGGTTGGAATTTCTGGGAACCGGCTGGTCATGGGAAAGCATTCTGGCCGACACGCCTTTAGCGAGCGACTCAAGGAATTGAGGTTCAATCTCAACAAGGTCGATATGGATCGGGCCTTTGCGCGCTTTAAGGAGCTGGCGGACAAGAAGAAAGAGGTCTACGACGAGGATATCGAGGCGATCGTGGCCGAGGAGATCCTCCGGCTTCCTGGCCAGCCCGACCGCTACGAGCTCCTGTACCTGAACGTGAACTCGAGTTCCAATGCCATCCCCTCGGCGACCGTGAGAATGCGCGTCGACGGCCAGGAATGCGTCGATCACAGTACGGGCGATGGCGTCGTCGACGCCTGTTATAAGGTCATCGCCAAAATCACCGGCTCCCACTGTCGTCTGGTACGCTACTCCGTCAAGGCGATCACGGGGGGCGCCGATGCTCAGGGGGAGGTCTCCTGTTTGCTTGAGGACTCGGGGCTTCGGGTCTCAGGACAGGGGGCGCATACGGACATTATTATGGCGAGCGCCTTGGCCTATCTGAATGCCTTAAACAAGCTGGAATATCGAAAGCACTATCGGCAGATGGTGGCGAAGGAAGGCCCATGATCTACAAGATTGCGGTTCTTCCGGGCGACGGCATCGGACCCGAGGTGGTGCGGGAAGGTACCCAACTCTTAAGCCAGATCGCCACCCGTTACGGTTTCGAGGTTGAATTTTCGCAGGGGCTTGTGGGGGGCGCTTCCATCGACGCCCACGGCAAGCCTCTTACAGAGCCGGTTTTAAATTTGGCCAAGGAAAGCCATGCGGTTCTGCTCGGCGCGATGGGCGGCCCGAAATGGGATGGGTTGGATTATTCCATTCGCCCGGAGCGGGCGCTGCTGGCTTTACGCCAGGAGCTGGGCCTATTTGCCAATCTGCGGCCGGTGAAGCTTTTTCCCGCTCTGGTCTCGGCCTCGACGCTCAGGCGGGAGGTCGTGGAAGGCACCGACCTGCTGGTTGTGCGCGAGCTGACCGGGGGGATCTACTTCGGCCAGCCCAAAGGTGTGACTCAATTGCCGGACGGCACCGAGCGAGGTGTGAATACGGAAGTCTACACGACCCCCGAGATCGAACGAATCGCCCGGGTCGCTTTTGATGCCGCTCGTAGAAGGCGCAAGAAGGTCACCTCGGTCGATAAGGCCAACGTGCTGGAGGCGACGGAGCTTTGGCGCAGGGTGGTGGCGCGTGTCCATAAGGAGGGTGGCTATGGGGATGTCGAGCTCGAACACATGCTCGTGGACAACTGCGCGATGCAGCTTATCCGCAATCCCAAACAGTTCGATGTCATCGTCACCACCAACTTGTTCGGAGATATCCTGAGCGACGAGGCGGCGATGCTGACGGGGTCGATCGGGATGCTCCCTTCGGCGAGCCTCGGAGGGAAGGTGGGGATGTACGAGCCGGTCCATGGCACGGCCCCGGATATCGCCGGCAAAGATATGGCCAACCCGTTGGCAACTCTTCTGACGGTGGCGCTGATGCTGCGCCATTCACTGGATCAGGCAGAGGCCGCCGGCCGCGTGGAACGGGCGGTGGAGGCGGTGTTAAACGAGGGTTACCGGACCGCCGATATTCAGGAAAGAGGATGCCGGCTCGTGGGTTGCAGCGAGATGGCGCGACTTGTCAGGGAGAAGATAGACAAAGGGTTAAAGAGATAAAAGGTTAAAGGGAATCGAGGGATGAAGAAAGAGAGATATAATGTAGCGGTCGTCGGCGCGACGGGAGCCGTCGGCGAGCAGATGCGGGAGGTCCTCGGGGAGAGGCTCTTTCCGGTCGGAGAGCTTCGCTTGCTGGCGTCGGAGCGTTCAGCCGGGCAATTCCTCGAATTTCGGGATGAGCGGATCCGTGTCGGGGTCCTGGGGGAGGACTCGTTCGAGAATATTGATATTGCTTTGTTCTCCGCTGGCGGAAGCGTGAGTGGCAGGTTTGCACCGTTGGCCGTCGCTGCGGGCATCGTCGTCGTCGATAACACGGCGCGCTTCCGTATGGAGGCCGACATACCGCTGGTCGTTCCGGAGGTCAACGCGCAGGAGATCGCGCAATATAAGCGGCGCGGCATTATCGCCAATCCCAACTGTTCCACGATCCAAATGGTAGTGGCCCTCAAACCCATTCACGAGGCGGCGCGCATCAAACGGGTCGTGGTCTCGACCTATCAGTCGGTTTCCGGGGCCGGGCGGATGGCCATGGAGGAGTTGAGTCAGCAAGCGGTGGCGCTGTTCAACGGCAAGGAGCTGGTCAAAGAGAGATTCCCTCACCAGATCGCCTTCAACTGTATTCCCCACATCGATGCTTTTCTGGACGGCGGATACACCAAAGAAGAAGTGAAGATGGTGAATGAGACCCGCAAAATTCTGGGCGAACCCTCACTGCGCATCACCGCCACCGCGGTGCGCGTGCCGGTCTTTTGCGGCCACTCGGAGTCCGTCAATATCGAGACCGAGAAGAAGCTTACCGCCAAAGACGTAAAGACTATTTTACGCGAAGCGCCAGGTATTCTGCTGTGCGACGAGCCCGAGAATAATGTTTACCCGATGGCGATCGATGCCGTTGGTAATGATGCGACTCTTGTGGGTAGGATTCGTGAGGATGATTCAGTTGCCAACGGGATCAACCTCTGGATCGTCGCTGACAATCTGCGCAAGGGTGCCGCGCTCAACGCCGTCCAGATCGCCGAGATTCTGATAAGGGATTATCTGTAGAAAGTTCACCTTCTAAATAGCCCTTCTGCGTTCTTGAAGGCTAGGCGCTGCGCGGTCTCAGGCCCCAGGTTAGAGAGAAGTTGGCGAAACCGATGGATGCGCCTCTCATAATCGGCTAAGGCTGGTGTGTGAGCTGCGTCGGTCCCGATCAGGAAACGATCAGGGAAGCGCTGGTATAGCGCTTCCATATCAGGGTAGAGTTGCCCTGCGCCATCCTCAATAAGATGCATCCATTGG
>JACPSF010000307.1 GCA_016193385.1 Deltaproteobacteria bacterium | reverse complement strand
GACTCGGACGACTTGAACCGGTTCTAGATGGTTCCCGTACGAACAATGAAATCCTGGCTGGGTGACGTTTGTTGTGGAAAAAGATGAATCGCTTGATCCAGCCGACATAGGTTTCCTCAGTCCTTGGTCTGTAGTGGCGCGTTCGAATCGCGTGGCGGACCTGGTCAAGCAACCTGGGTTTCGGCGGCCCCGAAGTAGAAGCTGCCACCGAAGGTTGCTCGCTGTGGACTATCACTTTTGATCTATAGTTGCTCGCTGTGGACTATCACTTTTGATCTATAGTCGACGACACTTCTGACTTTGCCATTCACCATGGAGACCTCTCTCACAGTAAATTTGTTCAAGCAGTTCAATTCGTTCAAAAAGTTCAATGAGTCTCGGGCCGATTCGAACGACTTGAACGATTTAAACGATTCGAACAATTTTATGCGCTCAAGTTCTGTTCCGCCTGCCAGGGATTAGCCTGCTTCCTTCACAAACAAAAAGCCCGACCCCTCCAGATGAACCAGTCCATCTGATAGAGAATCGGGCTCCCGTCCTTCCTTCGAGTCCCCTCAGGATGGTGAGCAGCTTGTCGAACCACAGTCCGATCTATACTCGGGCAGATCCTTTACCCCATCGACGGGGCAACTTCCACGTTCCCTTCTGCCCTACCTATCGGCTGACTCTTTAGACGAAACTCAGAACAATTTGCTTCAATAAAATTGGGGGTTGAGGGTCAGGTCTAGAATCGTAGCTCATCTCAAAACACATCTCGCCAGCCGCGAAGCCATATTTAGACTCAAATGGCGTCGAGGAGCCCGAGGTTCCTTGACCCTGCAGAGGCCGTTTGTTATAAGATGCGCACAGCAAAATGATTAGGGTTTTAAATGCAAGAATTTGATGTCCTGGTTGTGGGCGGGGGCGCGTCGGGACTGAGGGCGGCGATCGCAGCCAGGCGGGCGGGGGCAGAGGTCGCCTTGATCAGCAAAGTGCACCCGCTCAGAACCAACACCGGCGTGGCTCAAGGAGGCCTGAACGCTCCGCTCGGCCACGAAGACTCTCCTGAGAGCTTTGCCGAAGACACCCTGCTTGCCGGAGATGGACTCTGCGAACCCGAACTGGTTCGCGCCCTGACACGAGAGGCTTCTGAGGAGGTCATTTGGCTCGAGCACGTAGGTGTCCCTTTTAACCGCGATCCGGACGGCAGGTTGGACCGGCGCCGGTTTGGGGCGAGTAGCCACAACCGAACCTGCTATGCGGACGATCGAACCGGCCACATCGTGCTCCAAGTCCTGCACGAACAGTTTCAACGCGCGCAAATCGCTTCGTTTGAAGAATGGTACCTTACCTCGTTGGCTGTTGATGCAGGGACGTGCCTGGGGGCGATCGGGCTGGGGTTGAGGGGCGGAAAGCTGGAGGCCTTTGGGGCGCGGGCTATCGTCCTTGCCACGGGTGGTTTTACGCGCCTGTATCTCCCCTCGACCTCGTCCCTGGGAACCACCGGGGACGGCGCAAGCCTCGCCTTCCATGCCGGCGCCAGGCTGATGGATCTGGAGATGATCCAGTTTCACCCCACCGTCATCGCGAAGCACCCGGGCCTGCTGATCACGGAGGCGGTTCTGGGGGAGGGCGCGGAGATCGTCGACGCTAAGGGAGAGCGAATCCAAGGGACCAAGGGAATTCCGCGGGAAAAGATCTGCCTTTCCGTCCAGCAGGCTTTCCAAGACGGAGCCAGACCGGTTTGCCTCGACTTGAGACCCATCGGCAAAGAAAAGCTCCTCTCGCGCTTTCCCCAGACCTGTGAGCTCATCCGCACTGTCGCCGGGATGGACGCCAGCAAGGAAGCGGTACCGATCCATCCCGCTGCTCATCGACCGATGGGTGGGATCGAGACCAGCGCCCAAGGGGAAACCTCGATTGCCGGGCTGTTCGCAGTCGGTGAATGCGCCTCCAGCGGCGTCAACGGCGCGGGGCGCTTAGCCGGAAACACCTTGACCGAAGCGATGGTGTTCGGCAGGAGGGTCGGGGAAGCCGCCGCCAGGTACGCAGCGAGCACGCCTAAGAGGAGTTTTCCCATGGCCAGGCTCTCCGATGAAGAGAAGCGTCTCGCCGCGCTGACCTCGAAGGAACCCTCCAACGATTCTTCGGGCAAGATCCACGCCGAACTGGGAAAACTCATGAGTGAAAAGGTCGGGCTCATCCGTGATCAGGCCGGACTGAGGCTGGCGCTGGACCGAATTCAGGAGCTGAAGGCGCGCTACCAAAAACTTCGAGTTGCCAACTCGTCGCGGATCTATAACTACCAGCTCACCTCGCACCTCGAGATCGGCTCTCTGCTCTGTCTGGCGGAAATAGTGGCCCTGTCGGCGCAGGCACGCAGAGAAAGTCGCGGCGCCCATCGGCGGGCCGATTTCCCCGCGCGGGATGACAAAAACTGGCAGTGTCACACTCTCCTGAGTCTCGTCAACGGCTCGCCGCGACTTGAGCAAAAACCCGTCCGCATCCCGGGGTAAAGATCCGGGGGAGGATCACACAATGCAAGTCACGTTTAAAGTTTACCGTAAAGACCCGGAGGGCGACGGCAAACCGGGCCGCTCCGAATACGCCGTCGATCTTGCCGATGACGCAACCGTCATAGATGGCCTGTTAAAAATCCGTGACGAGCTGGATGGCACGCTGTCTTTCCGCGCCTCGTGTTGCCGAGGCTACTGCGGCGAATGCACGATGCGGATAAACGGTAGGGGTACCTTCGCCTGTACCGCTAAAATTTCGGCCTTTGCGAAAAAAGGGCCGGAAATCACCGTCGATCCGCTCCGCAACATGCCGACCATCAAAGACCTTGTCTACGACTGGGACGCCTTCCTGTGGAACAAGATCAAGGCGGTCGAGCCCTGGCTCGAGCCGAACGAAGAGCCGGCTAGCGGGGAGAACCTCCTTCCCGACAGCGTCATGAAGGATTTACGCCAGGTGATGAGCTGCTATTACTGCGGGCTTTGCGATGAGGGCTGCACTGTCCTGCCCGTGGACTTTAATTTTCTTGGGCCCGCGGCGCTGACCAAGGCCTATCGCGTCGCCTTCGATCCTCGAGACCGGGACAGCAAAGCGCGATTGCGCATCGCCGAACAGCCCAAAGGGGTCTGGGATTGCGTGCACTGCTTTGAGGCCAGTGAGCACTGCCCCAGGGGGATTCAGCCGACCGAGCGAATCTTGGCCCTGCGGGATAAGGCCTTTAAGGTCGGCATTTCTCATGAGAAGGTCGCGCGGCACCACCAAAGCTTCGCCGCCTCCGTCAAAGATAGCGGTTGGGTGGATGAAGGAAGGCTGGCGCTGGAGTCCGAAGGTCTGACCAACATCAAGGGCTTGATGAAGCTTCTTCCCACAGCGGCCAGGGCCTTCGTGCGTGGGAAGGCGCCGCTCCCGTATCTCCATGCTAAACGACCCGGGGCGGATCAAATCAAAAAGATTTTCGAGAAGGGAGAACAGGAGGAAAAATGAAATACGCCTTTTACCCAGGCTGCGTCTCCCGCGGTGGTTGTCCCGAGCTCTATCCGTCGGCCGTGAAAGTCGCGGGGAAATTGGGGCTCGAGCTGGAGGAACTCAAGGATGTGGGCTGCACCGGCGCTGGGGTTCTCCCCCAGTACCTTTCCGACCCGATCAATGCCAGGACGTTCGCCAAGGCGGAGCAAGTCGGCCTTCCCGTCATGACCATATGCAGCACCTGTCAAGGGGTAATGGCCCAGGCCAACTACCGGCTCAAGAGCGATCCCGCGTATCGGCAGGAGATCAACCGCGAATATCTTTCAGAGGAAGGACTGGAGTACAAGGGCACGACCGAGGTCAAGCATCTCCTCTGGGTCCTATTCGAGGACTATGGCCTCGACCGGCTGAAGTCGAAGATCCAGAGACCGCTCAAGGGGCTCAAGGTATCACCCTTTTACGGCTGTTTTTTACGCCGGCCGCCCGAAGCCATAACACCGACAAAAGAGTTGTCTCGACGAAAGAGCTATCTCGACGAGCTGATCGAAGTTTTGGGAGCCGAATTGGTCGACATCAGCGGCAAGGGCAAGTGCTGCGGCTTTCCTATCCTTACCGCCAATGAAGAAAATTCCCTAGCGATGGTGGCCAAACACACGGGCGAGTCAAAAGGAAAAGGGGCCGACTGCATGGTGACTCCGTGCCCCTTGTGCCATCTGAACCTCGACGGGAACCAACCCAGGGCCGAGTCCCTTAAGGGGGAAAAGATCGACCTGCCGATCCTGCACCTGCCTCAGTTCGTAGGCCTAGCTCTCGGCTTCGAGCCCGACGAGATGCAGCTCAAGCGCCACATCATCCCGACTCGCGCGGTCGAGACCAGGGTGGAGATGCTGACGTAAAACCACTTTCGCCAACGCGGCGCTCTTGGCAGGGTTGGCACGAGCCCGGCGGGAAATGGAAAACGAGCGGAAAAAGCCAAACCCCGTGAACCTGGCCCGCGAGATCATCAAATTTCGCAAGGAGAAGCACCCTTTCGGCTACAATTACGCCGTAAAGGTGCGCCTCGGGCACGCGGAGATCCAGGATCTCACCGCAGTCGCCGATATCCTCTCAGCCATCGAGGAGCTTGGGTATGAAATTGTAAAGAAACCGCGATGACTCGTTGCCCCGCCAAGACCCGCCCAAAACGGTCGAGATCGACCGGCTCCGCCATTCGGCCCACACGAAAATCCTTGACAGCACAACCGCATGTAGATAGTTAAAGTCAGACGGCAACTATTCTCGACAAAAGGATGTAGAGACGTGGCGAATAACAGCTTGGCCTATAACGAGGTTCGGACTCTCAGGCAGGACCTCTGGTGGGTGGAACCGCTCCTGGTCGTCACCGGCTTGGGGGCCTTCATTGTTTACTCGACGTGGGCGGCCCTGCAAAACGCCTACTATTACGTCGACCCTTATCTCTCCCCATTCTACTCTCCGTGCGTCTCCGCCAACTGCACGCACGTGGACGTCCCATTGATCGGCTCCTGGTGGAATCTCTCTCCTGCCATTCTCATTCTATGGATTCCTGGAGGCTTCCGGCTCACCTGCTACTACTATCGAAAGGCTTACTACCGCTCCTTTTTTGGCCTCCCCCCCGGCTGCGGGGTGAAGGACATCACCAGGAATTACTGGGGCGAGACCCGCTTCCCGCTCATTCTTCAGAACATCCACCGCTACTTCTTTTGGCTGGCGTTTGTGGTTCTGGCATTTCTCTGGTGGGACGCGGTTGTCGCATTCAGGTTCCCGGACGGCTTCGGCATCGGGATCGGCACCCTGGTGTTGTTGGCCAACGCGGTGCTGCTTTCGCTTTATAGCTTTTCCTGCCATTCCTGCCGGCACCTTTGCGGCGGCAACCTGGATTCCTTCGCCAAAGCGCCCGGCCGGTACCGCGCGTGGAAAGTGGTTAGCCTGTTGAACGAGCACCATATGCTTTATGCTTGGATCAGCCTTATTTGGGTAGCGCTGACCGATCTTTACGTACGATTGGTCGCGATGGGCATTATTTTTGATTTACGGATCATCTGATGGCAGACGAAAATAAATACGAAAGCCACGAATACGATGTCATTGTTATTGGTGCAGGGGGCGCCGGACTCCGGGCGGCCATTGAGGCCTCGGCCCAGGGAGTGAAAACGGCGCTGATCTGCAAATCGCTGCTGGGAAAGGCGCACACGGTCATGGCCGAGGGCGGCATCGCAGCGGCCTTGGGCAATGTCTATCCCGAGGATAACTGGAAGGTCCACTTTCGCGATACCATGCGCGGGGGAAAGATGCTGAACAACTGGCGCATGGCGCAGATCCACGCGCAAGAAGCCCCGGATCGCGTGCTCGAATTGGAAGAGTGGGGAGCGCTCTTCGACCGAACCAAAGAAGGGCTCATCCTGCAGCGCGACTTTGGCGGCCATCGCTACGCGCGCCTGGCCCACGTAGGAGATCGCACGGGTCTCGAAATGATTCGGACCCTCCAGCAGCACGCGGTCCACAAGGGCATCGATGTCTACATGGAATGCACCATCCAAAGCCTGCTCAAGGACGGCGATCGGATCGCGGGAGCATTCGGCTATTGGCGGGAAAGCGGTAAGTTCGTGCTTTTCAATTCCAAGGCGGTGGTGCTCGCAACCGGTGGCGGGGGCAAGGCCTGGAAGATCACGTCCAACTCATGGGAGTACACCGGCGACGGTATTACCATGGCTCTGGATGCTGGCGCCGATCTTATTGACGTGGAGATGGTCCAGTTTCATCCCACCGGCATGGTCTGGCCGCCGAGCGTGCGCGG
>JACPSF010000379.1 GCA_016193385.1 Deltaproteobacteria bacterium | reverse complement strand
TGTCATCAATCGGATGCCGTACGGAACCCGCGTGATGAATTCCGCCCTCGCGCCGGTACACCGCGAATTAGAGGAGTGCGCCCAGGTGTGCGGGACGAAGACTCCGACCATTATGCGCAGGATCATCCTGCCGCTGATTAAGCCCTCGACCATTTACCTTGCTGTCTGGACCGCCATGCTGAGCTTCCAGGAAGTAACCATGGCCCTCTTCCTCTCCGGGCCACAAAATCATGTCCTGTCCGTTAGCATCTGGGAGCTTTGGGAATCAGGGAGCCTGGGCACGGCGGCGGCCGGGGCCGTAGCCATGGTGGCGACTACCAGTGTATTAATGTTCGGCATACTGAGCGTTGCCGGTGGCCCGACGGCTGGGCTAGTTGGCCGCGCGGTCGCAGCGCCGGCTTTGTCCAAAAAGCCATGATCCGGGTCATCAACCTCCGTACGAGACCTCCCGCCAGATGCCTAGGGGCGAAACCAGAACCGGAGCTTTTTTCGTAGACCCCGCCCCATCCTTCTTCTCATTTCAGACCACATCCGCACGAAAAGATTCCACAGCACCCACGCGGGCGAGGAAGAGGTGCTGATCCACGGATGATTGACTTCGAAGTCGGCCTTGAAAGTCTTGATTTCCACAGCCTTGCCGAATTTTCTCCTGAAGATGGGTCGAAGGCTGATAGCGTGGCGTGATTCGGCAAAGACGGTGATGGTATCGATGGGCAGCAGCTCCTTGGTCCGGGCGATCCGGTGCGCCAGGTCCTCTTCCTTCTTGGCGGTGATCTCGATGACGTTGCCGGGGAAGGATTCGTGATCGGCAAGGGCGCTAGAGACGAAAGCCTTTCTCAACTGCAATTCGTGCTCGGAGCCGTTCTCGAAACTCGCGAGCACCAGGAACGTATTGTGCCGCGAGATCTGCATGGATTTCTGCAACCACTCTACGGCCCTCTCCAGCGCTTTCAGGGATGCCTGGGAGAGCCTTTGAGGGTCCAGGCAGCCGTAAGGCATGGGCAGGATGACGGTGGGAATAGCGGTGCCCTCCCTTTCTCGTCTAAGCCTCGAAGATCGTCGCCTTGACCGGCTTTCCGCCGACGGGAAGGTCGGGGCAGGCGCTGAACGCCACCAGCAGGTCCGTCTCCGCGCGCAGGTCCACGTAGCTCCCGGGCTTGGGTCGGATCGTGGTGTGCTCCATGCGGCCGGTCATGCCATCGATCTTCATGGTCTGGTTCAGATTGAAAGGACTGGGGATGTCTTCGGGAGCGATGCCATAGGGCTTGAGGGCGTTGGAGAGATTTTCCCAGCAGCCGTGGTCGGGGATTTCCTCGTCTTTGAAGTCCCTGTGGTAATACTCCCGCAGCCTGCCCTCCTTTTTGGCCAACTGAAAACGGTAACCACTGCACGTGCCCTTCTGGAGATCGTGGGTTCCGTCGCGATAGGTATCCTCGACGATGGTCATAAGGTGGCGGTTGGATTTGCTCATGAGCTTGTCGCCGGTGCTGATAAAGATCTTCATATTGTAGACCTTGGTGCGGGCTTGGTCGAAGCGCTCTCGCAAATTTTGCCGCTCAAAGCACACAAAGTCCACGGTGGTCGTACCGCTGACGCGGATGACCTGCCCTTTTTTGAGTTCCCCGGACCAACCGGTATTGTAGGGCACGGTCTCTTCGTGGATCTTTTTCATGGCGCGTCTCCTTTCTCGATGCGAAATCTTATGGTTCGAAAAGATTAGCGGCTGCGGTAAAGACTGTCCACGAAACCGCTCGATACGATCTCCTTAGATCCTCTTTGTACTGCGGGAGTCTATTCGAGGCAAGCTGTAAATGAAAGCCCCGATCCTGGCCGCCATACACCCCTCTCCGGGGGGAGGGGTACTCCTGCATATTTTCCTGCCTCGACCCCTCGCCGATACAGGGCTGGTTTTCAGCATTCACGGGCATCGGATTGTTTGACCTGCTGGTTCCGCCATGTTATGCGAAAAAAGGTCTGAAGTCTTTACAAACTTTTTCTTTTCTGTATACAGTCTGTAACTCGATTTAGGAAAGCTTATGGCGACGATCATCGACGGAAAAGCTCTCGCGCGAGAGATCCAGAAGCAGATCAAGGAAGAGATCGAGGGTCTCAAGCGCAGATGGGGACTGGTTCCTGGCCTGGGAGTGGTTTTGGTCGGAGACGACCCGGCTTCTCACCTGTACGTCAGGAACAAAGAAAAGGCCTGTAAGGAAGTGGGGATCCGCTCTCAGGAACATCTCCTGCCGGCGGCGGTTTCGGAGAAGGAGCTGCTCTCTCTCATCCACAGCTTGAATCGCGATAAAGAGATTCACGGGATTTTAGTTCAGCTTCCGCTGCCGCCTCATATCCAGGCGCCGAAGATCCTGGAAGCAGTCTCCACGCATAAGGATATCGACGGGTTCCATCCGGTCAACCAGGGACTTCTGCTGTTGGGCGCCGAAGGCTTCCAGCCGTGCACGCCGATGGGGATCATGCGCATGCTCGATTCCGTGAACTGTGATCCGAAGGGCAAAAACGCCGTCGTCGTGGGCCGCAGCAACATCGTTGGGAAGCCGGTCGCCTTGATGCTCTTGGCCCGGCATGCGACGGTGACCATCTGTCACTCCCGCACCGGCCACCTGCGAGATGAGGTCAGCCGGGCCGATATCCTCGTCGCTGCCATCGGCAAACCGGGGTTGGTCCGTGGCGACTGGATTAAGCCCGGCGCGGCCGTCATCGATGTCGGCGTCAATCGGCTCCCGAGCGGCAAGCTGGTGGGAGACGTAGAGTTCGAGACGGCCAAAGAGCGCGCCGCTTGGATTTCGCCGGTGCCCGGGGGGGTTGGGCCCATGACGATTTGTATGCTTCTGTTCAATACCCTGAAGGCAGCCAAGCAATCGCTCCAGCCGGAAGCTTGAGCCGGTTCGCGTAGGCGCGGGAACCACACCGTTGATTCTCAAATCGAAAAGGACTCCGCTTTATGCGGTGCACCGGCGTCTCGGGGCGAAAATGGTGCAGTTTGCCGGGTGGGAGATGCCGGTCCAGTACCGAGGCGTCATCACAGAGCATCTGACCGTGCGCGCCCGCGTCGGGCTTTTCGACGTCAGCCACATGGGCGAGGTCGAGGTCCGTGGGCCGGGGGCATTGGGTCTCTGCCAGAGGCTTACAGCCAACGACGTTTCGCGCATGAAGCAGGGTCAGGCTCAGTACAACCTCCTGCTCAACGAAGGAGGTGGCATCATCGATGACATCGTGGTTTACCGGATCGGCGAAGAACATTTTCTCCTCTGCGTCAATGCGGCCAATACCGCGAAGGACTTCGCGTGGATGAAGGACAACTCGGGAGAGAGCGCTGCCGTAGAGGATAAGAGCGCTGATTACGTGCAGTTGGCCCTTCAGGGACCGCTGGCCGAAAAGGTTTTGCAACGCCTAACGGCTCTGCGCCTCGACGGGGTAAAACCGTTTTATTTCTCTTTTGCTGACATCGCCGCCATCCCTTGCCTCGTGGCCCGCACCGGTTATACCGGTGAAGACGGTTTCGAGCTCTATTGTGGTGGGGAGCAGGGTCCGCGACTGTGGGATCGTCTGATGGAGGCCGGGAGCGATGTGGGGCTTGAGCCTGCAGGCCTCGGGGCCAGAGACACGCTTCGGCTGGAGCGGGCGTTTCCTCTCTACGGTCAAGAGTTGGATGAGACCACCACACCGCTCGAGGCGGGCTTGGAATGGGTCACCAAATTTTCCAAGGGATCTTTTCTCGGCCGCGAGTCCCTGCTGCGGCAGAAGCAGGAAGGGATACGGCGCAAACTTGTGGGGTTAGAAATGACGGAGCCGGGAATTCCCCGCAGTCATTATCCGATCCTCAAACAGGGAGTTCTTATCGGTGAGGTTACCAGCGGCACGAAATCCCCGACGCTCGGCCGCGCCATCGGCTTAGGTTACGTTAAGGTGGAGGAAGCGGAGGTTGGGAATGGCGTGGCGGTGGAGATACGGGGTCGGCGTGTGGGCGCGCGGATTGTCGCTTTGCCCTTTTATCGCCGGGGAGGAAACGAAAGGAACAGTCTCAGTCACAAGGAGGAGAACCATGGAGTTTCCTGAGTGGCTAAAATATTCTAAGGAGCATGAGTGGGTGCATGTCGAGGCAAACATCGCCACCATTGGGATCACCGAATTCGCCCAGCAGGAGCTCGGCGACATCGTGTATGTCGAGCTGCCCGATGTGGGCGAAAAGATCGTCAAAGATGATCCCTTCGGCGCCGTGGAATCGGTCAAGGCGGTCTCCGACATTTACGCCCCCGTGAGCGGCGCCGTCCTGGAAGTGAACGACGCTCTGCCGGACAGCCCGGAGACGATCAATGAAGATCCTTACGGCGACGGCTGGATGATCAAGGTAGAGATGTCGGATACGGATGACCTCAAAGATCTCATGACGGCGGACGAATACGCGGAGTATGTCGCGCAGGAAAAAGAGGCGGGGGAAGAGGACGAGGAAGAAGAAGAGGAGGAATAAGCCCGGCCGATGCGCTACACGCCCCATACGGCCCTCGATAAGGAGCAGATGCTCGGCGCGCTCGGTTTGAGCCGCATTGAGGAACTGTACGAGCATATCCCGCGTCCCCTGCAGGATCGCGGAGGGATGGCTCTACCCCCGGGTCTGTCGGAAGTGGGAGTCAAAAAGAAGATGGCCTCGCTTGCGGCAAAGAACGCCACGGCTGAGGACTGGCATTTTTTTCTTGGCGGGGGGATTTACCAACACGCGATCCCGAGCGCCGTCGACGCGGTGATCGCACGCTCCGAGTTTTCGACTTCGTATACCCCCTATCAGCCCGAGGTGAGCCAGGGCACCCTTCAGGCCATCTATGAGTTTCAAACCCTGATCTGTCAGCTTACAGCGATGGAGGTGGCCAATGCGGGGTTATACGATGGGGCCTCGGCAGCGGCCGAGGCCGTGCTGATGGCACGGCGTGTGCAGGAAGGTCGGCGGCGCGTTTTTATCTCCCGCGCCCTTCACCCGCATTATCGTGCGGTCATAGCCACCTACCTGCGGAACCTTGAAGGCGTCGAACTCGTGGAGATCCCATTTGTGCAGAGCGGGGGCCTAGATGTGGAGGTTCTCACCCGCGCATTGGATGAGACCGCGATGTGTGTTGTAGTGGGGTATCCGAATTTCTTTGGAATCGTTGAGGACCTGCGCCCGATCCGGGAGGTTTGCGCTCGCTCGGGGGTGCTGCTGATTACGGTCACGACCGAGCCACTCGCCCTGGCGCTGCTCCGACCTCCGGGGGCCTGGGGCGTCGATATCGGCGTGGGAGAAGGACAGAGCTTGGGAGTGCCGATGAGCCTCGGCGGCCCGGGATTTGGATTCTTCGGTTGTGCGAAGAAATTCGTCCGCAGTATGCCGGGAAGATTGGTGGGTGAGACCGTCGACAGCGAGGGGCGGCGGGGTTTTGTCCTGACGCTTTCCACCCGCGAGCAACACATCCGGCGCGAGAAGGCGACCTCGAACATTTGCACCAACCAGAATCTCTGCACACTCGCGGCTACGGCCTTTATGGCCACTTTGGGAAAGAGCGGGATGCGCCGTCTGGCTGAGATCAACCTCCGGCACGCGCACGAGGCGAGCGACCGGCTGATCGGGGAAACGGGGCTGGCGGCGGTCTTTAGCGGGCCGTTTTTTAATGAGTTTGTTCTCAAGGTGCGGGGGCTTACCGGATGGCTTCAGCGCTTGGCCGCAAAAAGAATTGTCCCGGGGATTCCTCTGGGCCGTTGGTATCCTGAGCTGGAAGATGCCCTGCTTATCTGTGTCACCGAGATGAACGACAAAGAGGAGATCGACACCCTTGTCAGAACAGTCTCCGGAGAGTAATCGGCGGGGCGGCGCGCCCCCGCTGCTCTTTGAAAGCGGGTCGCCGGGAAGATCGGGCTTCTTATGGCCCGAGGAGCCGGCAACGGGAAAGGCCAGGATTCCTTCCGAGTTCCTTCGGGATGACATTCCCGGCTTTCCTGAGCTGGGCGAGCTGGAGGTGCTGCGTCATTTCACCCGGCTCTCGCACCTCAACTACGCCATCGAGAGCCATTTCTATCCGCTCGGCTCATGCACCATGAAATACAACCCCAAGGTCAACGAAGCGGTAGCGCGCCTGTCGGGCTTCTCTCTGCTTCATCCCTTCGCTCCTCCTCAACTCATGCAGGGCGCCCTTGAGCTGCTCTGCGGTCTTGAAAGCATGCTGGCCGAAATCAGCGGGATGGACCATGTCACGCTGCAGCCCGCCGCGGGCGCCCAAGGGGAACTTACCGGATTGATGCTCATACGCGCCCATCTTTCCAGCCAGGGAAACCCGCGCCGCAAGATCATTGTTCCGGACACTGCCCACGGCACCAATCCCGCTAGCTCAACGCTGTGCGGGTATGAGGTGGTTCAGGTTCCTTCGAATCCTCGGGGGGTCATGGAGGCGGCCGGGGTGGCTGAGGTGATGAACGAGGAGGTGGCGGCCTTGATGATCACCAACCCGAATACTCTGGGTATCTTTGAGAAAGAAATCCAGGCGATCGCGGAAGTGGTTCACGCGAAAGGAGGTTTGCTTTACCTCGATGGCGCCAACCTCAATGCCTTGATGGGCATCGCCAAACCGGGAGATATGGGAGTCGATGTGCTCCACATTAACCTGCACAAGACATTCTCTACCCCTCACGGCGGGGGTGGACCGGGGGCAGGCCCGGTGGGCGTCAAGGACTTTCTCCGGGACTATCTTCCGGTGCCCCGCATCATCAACGGAGGCGAGGGATACGAGCTGCACGAGGATTTCCCGAAAAGCATCGGCCGGGTTCGCTCGTTTTTCGGCAACTTCGGAATTCTCGTACGCGCCTACGCCTATATTCTTTCACTGGGAGCTGACGGTCTGGAAGAGGCCAGCCGTATGGCTCTTCTCAACGCGAATTACCTAAAAAAGAGGCTTGAGGGTACCTTCCATCTTCCTTATCCCGAGCCGTGCATGCACGAATGCGTATTCACCGACCGCCTCCAGCAGAAGCACGGCGTCACGACTCTGGACATTGCCAAGCGGCTATTGGACTACGGTTTTCATCCTCCCACGATCTATTTTCCCCTGGTCGTTCCCGGGGCGCTTATGATCGAGCCGACCGAGACGGAGACCCGGGAAACCCTGGATGCCTTCGCCGACGCCATGATTTCCATCGCGCGCGAGGCCAAGGAAAACCCATCCCTGCTCAAGTCCGCCCCTCATTCCACCCCGGTCGGGCGCCTCGATGAGGCCCGGGCCGCAAGAAAGCC
The DNA here is from genome assembly GCA_016193385.1 of Deltaproteobacteria bacterium. The sequence goes on along the minus strand of JACPSF010000379.1, from coordinate 12,034 downwards.
CGTGCTGAGGTGGGAACCCTCTGACAGAAAACAGGCAACAGGCAATAGGCAATAGCAATCGGAAAAGATCAGTCCCTTACTCTTGCCTGTTGCCTGGCGCCTCGTACCTAATGCCTGGTCTGCTACGGGGCCAGGCCGTAGTTCAGACGATTATCGAGATATTCGAAGCTGGCGATGATTTCGAGGCGGTCTCTTCCGATCCAGGGCGGGATGGCATGGAATGGGGCTGCAGCCTTCACGGCGCGCATGGCCTCCGCGTCGAGGACCGAAGAGCCCGAAGAGCGGATCATTCGGGTCCTCTCCAACTGGCCATTCCCCAGAATGGTGAATTCGAGGACGAGCTTTCCCTGCAGACCGTAGCGCAGGGCGGGCTCCGGATATTCCCAAACCAATTCAATGGCCCGTTTGATGCTGGCGAAGTAGGAGATGTATTTCGGCTCGCGGGTGTTGAGTTGAACCGCCTCCTGTGCACGCCCGGTTTTCTCCTCCGCGGGTGCCCAGGTCACGGGCGGGAGTAGATCCTTGAGGGTGGGGAGCGGGCGCTGCACGATCGTGGGCTGTTCTCGCGCCCGCCGTGGAGGCCCTGGGACCTCTGGCGGCTCTTCGAGCGGCGGCGGCTCTTTTATTTTCTCTGCAACTTCTCCTTTCGGTGTCTTTGTCGGGGCGACACTATTCGTTTCGGGCGAGGTGGTGGAGTATTTCGCTACCTGACCCGGGGGCTCTGGGGGTCTAGTGTTGACTGTCTTGGATCTGTTCGGGCTGTTGCGCTTCTCGGTCGGTTCTTTTTTTTGCTCGGGCGACGGGATAAAGGCTATCGGGAACGACTCTTCGACCCTTTCGGTTTTCACCGGTTTCGGCCAGGTACCAAGAATGAGCGCCAGATGCAGGAAGGCAGAGAAGATGAGGAAAGGGACGAGCGAGGCAGGCCTGGAATACACGCCTCTATTTTAGCTCAGCTTCGCTAGGGTCGGCAAGCCTCCGGCCGGAGAGTGTGGTAGCTCAGCGAAATTGACACTCCATAACAGTTAAGTGATTATGTAGCCCCTTTAAGGGACGCGACTACGACGGATAGTCGAGACATCGAAACCCCGCCCCGGCCCAGCTTGATCTCCCGTCTCTTATGGTGTACATATAGTGTGTACACATAGACTTTGGAGGAACCACGGCTATGCTGAAAGAAAAGGTGCTGCCGTTTGTTAAGGCGCGAAGAGAGTTGAGCGCAATTCTGGATCAGGTAAGCAATGGCGGCCGGGCAGTCATTATCGCGAAAAGACAGAAACCGGTTGCCGCCATCGTCGGGATGCGAGAGTATCACGAGATGGCTGGCGCGAGAAAATACTTGAGAGAAGTTCGCGGCAGGCGAATTCTCAAAGTCCGCGGGATCGCCAGTTTGACCGGGGATGTCGACCAAGCCATTAAGACCCTGAGGAAGTCGAGGATAGACGCCCTGACCCGCTCCCTGTAAAGTGACGTTCGCCACTGACACCCACGCTTTTGTCCGCCACCTTACGAAACAGAGTAAAAAACTGGGTCGCAGGGCCAGACGGGTCTTCGACCGAGTGGAGCGGGGGCTCGATACCCTGCTGGTTCCATTCACCGTGTTAGAGGAGGTCATGCTTCTTTCCGAGGCTGGGAAGGTTCGGCTTCCTTTATCCTTCCGAGACCTGCTCATTTCTTTTATCCAAGCCGACAACTTTGACCTGGGCATAAATGACCCGCAGCTTCTCTTGGAAGCCGCAGCCATACCTGCGATCAAGGACCCCTATGATCGGATGATCGTGGCGCAGGCGAGAGTGTTAGGTCTGCCCCTTATTACAGGTGATGATGAGATTCAGGAGTCTGGCCTGGTTCGCACGGTTTGGGACTGAATGCCCTCCCGAAAAAAGGAGATCGCGTACGGCGGGAGCATCACCGACGCCGCCCGCCAGCGCCGCCTCAAGGAAGAGGCGGAAGCGGAGGTGGAATAGAGCCGGGTGGGGGTGGCGGTGACAGCGCGACGCCCTCGCCGTCACTGAACTTGACCCAAACAACAAAATCCCTGACATGCCTCGCGTCGATCAATCTATAATCCATTATAGTTTACCATACACCCCTGCTGTCGCCTGTTTCAATCTGACTCCAAGAACCCCCAAGGTCGCCTCTTAACATCGTTAAAGACGCTGTCCCCAGGCCAGTCAAAGGGGTCTCAGATGCAAGGCGCGCGGTTACCGTTACTCGTGTTCTAAACGAGTACGAAAACCGAGCACGAGCACGGACAAAAGCGAACGGACCGGAGCGCAACTATCGCAACGCCTGCCATTGGCGGGCTATGGCAGATGGGCCTTTTTCAGCGGCCTCGACTGCCTTACTTCAGCGCTTTCCTTAAAAGCTTGATCGCATTGGCCGCGTCGTCGGCGCTGTCAAAGGCAAAATAGCTTACGCTTTTTCGCCCAAGGGCGGCTGCGGAAAGGCCGCGCAAATTGATGCCGGCATCGGCGAGCGCGCGGGTCATCTTAGTGCCCAGTCCCGGCCGGTCCGGCCCCTCTACGCGCAGGGAATGCAGGCTATCCGTCGTGCCAAGACCAGCGTCGATTGCGGCACGCGTTTGTTTAGCTCCCCTGACCGGGGTCAGGAAAACGACCCCTTTGCCGGGCTTATCAGGAGCGCGGCGGGAGATGATAAACTCGAGGCTCGCTCCGGCCCTCGCCAAGGCCTCCAATTTTTCAGCCAGTCCGCCCGGGCGGTCCTCGATCTCCGCCGCCCACACGTCCACTTTACGAATAGAATACGCCATGGTCGCACCTCCTTATTCGGGCCATCTTTTCCCGGGAATTCTAGGCCGGATGCGGGAGAGTTGACAAGGGAAAAACAGGACAGGATAAAACAATGATCAATCTTGTTCCGTGAGTTGACCTCGGGTTGACGCAACCACTTGGCATCCTGGGACCTTTTTATGGAAGATTGGTGTCGGGTGGAAGGGGCCGGGGGTTTCGGCTTTGAAAAATTCACCTCTATCGTTTACATTGTCCTTACCGGGAGTCGCGAGATCTATGAGAGAGGTTTTTCAATGAGGACGGTTGGCCATTCTCCACTGATAGAGATCGACGGAATCTTCGCAAAGCTCGAGTGCACGAATCCGTGCGGCAGCATCAAGGACAGGATCGCCCTTTACATCCTTGAGGAGAGTGAGAAGCGCGGGCTGCTTCGGAAAGGGACCAGAGTCATCGAGGCGACCAGCGGCAACACGGGAATCGCCTTTGCTTATTTCGCGAAGCAGAAAGGCTATGAGATTACTATCGTCATGCCTGAGAATATGACGGAGGAGCGGAAACAAATTTTACGAAGCCTGGGGGCCGATTTGATCCTCTGCTCGAAGGAGGGCGGCTTTGCCGAGGCGGTGCAGATCCGTGATCGTCTCGCGAGGGAGAAAAATTACTTCAACCCCGACCAGTTTTCGAATCCGCTGAACGTAGAATGCCACTACAAGTCGACCGGCCAGGAAATCCTGGACCAGATCGAAGCCCAAGGCGCCGGCCCGATCGATGCATTCGTGGCGGGAGTGGGCACCGGGGGAACTCTCATCGGGGTAGGCCGGAAGCTTCGAATGGTTTATCCGGAGGTCTGCATCGCCGCCGTCGAGCCCGCGGAATCGGCGGTGATGGCCGGAAAATCACCCGGCCCCCATGGCATCGCAGGCATCGGGGACGGATTCATCCCTGCCATTGTGAGCGACGGGGCAGGGGGGATCGATCCTTTGATTGACGAGATCATTTGCATCGGGAGCGAAGAAGCGAAAGAGATCGCTCTTGCTCTCGCGAAGCGCCACGGCTACTGCATCGGGATCTCCTCGGGGGCTAATTACCTGGCCGCGAAAGAACTCTCCCGGAGGTTCCGAACCGTTGTCACCGTGTTTCCCGACGGCTACGCAAAATACCAATCACAAGGTTTGGTGCACTGCGAAACCGGTCAATGCCCCTTCGAGCAAGACGCTCTGGTCTGATCCTTAAGCAAACCTGTCACGTCTGTCAGTGCTCTCTTCCGGGAAAACCGGAGAAAAATTCGATCATCAGTTGGCTGACCAGGGCGGGCTGGTCGTTGTGCGCCATGTGACCGGCCCGGGGGATGTATCTGAAGGAGATGTTCGGGAGCAACCGCTCTAACTGGCGGCCCAGTTCCACGGGCGCGAATCTGTCTTCTTCGCCCCATACGAACATGGTCGGGACTTCCAGTCGAGGCAGCACATGGGTCATATCGAACTTGACCCGCAAATTCGGGTCTTGCGTCAACCGTTGCATTCCTTCCCGAAAGCTGCGGCGCGCTTCGTCGGCGCCCGGCCGTGTTGCGCACGAATGCCAGCGGTTCACCAAGTCATCCGTTATTTGCGATTTGTCCCAGACCAAGGTCTCCAGGACGCGTCGCATGGCCGCGGAGGTGCCGTCATAGGCGCGCAAGGCGCTGAGACCCTCCGTCTGCGAGTGGTCAAGCCCCATGGCGGCAGCAATAGTGCCGCTGGCGATCAGGAACAGCTTCCGCACCCGGCCGGGATGCTCCAGAGCATACTTGGCGGCCACCCAGGCTCCCTGGGAGTTGCCCGCTAAACATAAGCGGTCTAAGCAGAGGGCGCCCGTAAACGCCTTGAGGTGTTCCACTCTGCTCCGGGCACCTTCGCTTGCTGGTGCTTTGGGGTCGGTATCCCCAAAGCCGCCGACACCATCCGGGGCATACACTTGGAAGTTGGCTCCCAAGGCGGGCATGATTTTCTCAAAGCCCGCTTCCCCCGACAGCCCGGGCGCGCCTCCATGGCACAACACTACGGGATGGCCGTTGTTGCCCGCCTCGACGTAGTGCGTCCGGACTCCCCCGGCCATGACATAACGAGAGCGCAGTAGCCGCTCAGACATCGGTTGCTCCCTCCATTGGGTAAGACTCCAGCCTGGAAGAAAAGCCGTTGAAACCTTGATTACTCCAACCCGAAGTCAATGTCTATCCCTCTCGGAAAACTGGCCCAACGTTGACAGGATGAGTGGTGATCGGATACTTTCTCCTCCAGGCGACTCGAACGCGATTTCGATCAAGCGAGCTCTGACGGATGGGGAAATGGTTGCAAAGTGGGATAAGGACGGGCTAATATCCCTGTTGGAGGAGATATGTTTGGTCTTGGTATATGGGAACTCCTGATCATCCTGGTCATTGTCGTGCTTCTCTTCGGTCGCAAGCTCCCCGAGCTTGGTGAAGGCCTTGGGAAAGGCATTCGCAGCTTTCGCAAATCCATCAAGGAGCCTGACGAAATCGACGTGACACCCAAGGAAGGGCAGGAGAAAGAAAAGAGCAAAGGAAGCTCGTCTTAGGCTGCCCCCTCGGCTGACAGAACGCGGCAGCTGAAATCTTTGATCGTTCCCCGCGGTCTCAGAAATACGATGACGAAGCTCGCCGCCTTCTGCGGGGAGATCTCAAATCGTTTCTGCGGGCTCAATTTTTGCAGAATGGAGATCTCCTGAGCGGTGAGGTCTTTGATGATTTTCGGAGTGATGGCGTTTCCCACCCATACGGCCTGCCGTTCGATTTCTTTCCCCTGCGCATCGAAGAGTTGCCCCTCAATCTGGACCTCGCGAACGCTTACCGTATTGCGATTATACGCTACCCCTGAGACTACGAAGACCTCGCGATTTCCGAGTATCGTCTGAAAGCTCGGACGCATGGACCGGAGCAGGATCCCTTGGCGCAAATGGTTGTTTTGAAGGACTGAGCTGCCGAGCCAGGGGACGTTCTTTAACAGGCCCTCCAAAACTGCCGGTTGGGTCTGATGTACGAGGGTTAAGATCGCGTAAGCGAGCAGGAGAACGGCAAACAGCGAAAGATAGGGGACCGTGGAAGCCGGTCGCTCTTGGTCCATAGCCCGTAAGGCGGATTCGTCTTCCTCGGTCGGCGGTCCAGACCGCTCCCAATTCTCCTCAAATTCAGAGATCGCTGCGCGAGCTGCATCCATGCCTGAGGATGACTCGTCTTCGGGAGGGGTCAAAGACGCTTCGGCTTGCGATTCGGGAGGGGCCAGGGTCCAGCCCTCTTCTTGCTCTTCGCTGGGGGCCAATGGCTCGCGGCCGTACGCGCTCGGCCCGAGAGATTTCTCTCTGGAGGGAAAGAATTTGTCGATCGGTAAATCGGAGAATTCGGGCTGCCTTGGCTCAGAGCCCTTTGTTAAAGCCGGCCTTTCGGGCTGGCCAAACTCAAAGTGCTCCTCCTGTTTCAGCGCCTCCGGGCTCTCCTCGTCCCCGGCTTCCGCTTTTTCCGCAGGGGGGAAAGAAAGAGGAAGCTCTCGTTCCTTTTCCACCGCTTCTTGAGAAGGTTTCGGCGAGGTAGGAGGAGGTTCCGCGGCCGGACTGGCCTCGCGGTCGGCTTCTAGGGCGAAGACGTGCTTGCAACGAGAACAGCGAAAAGTGGGGTTAGGGCCGGTAATGAGTTCCTCCGGAACTCGGTACGTGGTCTCGCAACTGGGACATTGAACCAGCATGGAGCAGATCTGCCTTAGATTGGGCTTGGAAACGGCGCCACCCAACTCGCGAATTCTATTGCAATTAGCGAAAAATTCAAGGGTTTGATATCAATTGTCCGGTCGTCCGAATAAATCCATGGCCCGGGACGTCAAAGAAGAGCAAAGGGTTATTGTGGAGCCTAGCGATTGGCAGCTCGTCCGGAAATGCCAGGCGGGCGACGTCGGGGCGTTCCAGGAGCTCGTTGCCAAATATTATCAAAAGGTATTCATGGTCATCCTGGGAATACTGAACCATCGTGAGGACGCTTTGGAGATAGCCCAGGAGACCTTTTATCGGGCCTTTAGAAAGATCCGGGAGTTTCGGGGCGGCTCAACTTTCTATACCTGGCTTTACCGAATCGCAGTCAATCAATGCATCGATTTTCAGCGGCGTCAGAGGCGCGCGCCCGCGGAAGTTAGGGAAGCTATCGACGAGCTATTATACGAGCGTGGCGAGCATGGGACGGATCCCTACGATGCCCTTGAGAGAAAAGAGGTCATGAGTCGGTTGCTGGCGGCCTTGAACGATTTGACTCCGGATCACAAAGCGGTCATTGTACTTAGGGCGGTGGAGGGCCTCTCCTACAAGGAAATCAGTGAAATCTTGGGCTGTTCGGAGGGGACGGTCATGAGTCGGCTCCATTACGCGCGCAAGAAGCTGCAAGAAAAGCTTGCGCATTTCTTATGACAATGGATTGTGAATCTGTAAGAAAAACGCTCGGTGCATGGTTGGATGGGGAGGTGAGCGAAAAGGAGTCCCGGGAGATCCGGGCCCATGTGGAAGCCTGTCCTTCATGTCGTACGGACAGGAGTCGCTTGGAGCGGCTTCAATTCGTGCTCCGGGCCGCTCTTGAGGAGGGCGCGTCCAAGGTTGCGTTTGAATCTTTCTGGCACGGGATCGAGCGACGGATCTCCCAGGGAAAGGTAAGACGCCGGGAGTTCTGGGATTGGCTCCGTCCGGTTATCCTCCCCCGGCGACTGGCCTGGGCCGTCCCTCTGACCGTTGTCTGTGTCCTGGCCGTTGTTTTCGCGGAGCAATTTTTTTCCGGATTGGGTTGGGGGCCTAAAAGCAACGTGGCCGCGGTGGAGTCCATTGACGGGCACGGCTTTAACCTGGCATTGTTGCGCGAATCCGAAACCAAAACGACGGTGATCTGGTTATTTGAGGATGAGGAGGAAGATGAACCGGCTCCAGAAGCTGCCTCGACTGACGCTTCTCTGTAGCCTGTTGCTTGTTGGCTTGGGTGCGCCCCTGGGTGCCGCTGAGAAAGCTCCTCAGGGGCTCCACCTGCGCATCGGAACCATCCTTGCCAGTAACGAGAGCGAAGATTTTGACCCCAAGCTTTCCCGGATGAAAAATCAGCTCGAAGTGATCAAGTACAGCTCTTACCGCTTGATCAAAGAGGAGGTCCAGAAAGTCCAGTGGCGGGTCAACGCCGTGTTCGAGGTCCCCGGGGGACGCTCCCTGGTAGTCTTGCCGCAGGAATATCGAAACCAACGGCTGGCGTTAAAGGTGCGCCTGCTCCAAGGGGATAAGCCGCTTGTCGATACCACGGTACGGCTCAGGAATCGCGGCTATTTTCTCTTGGGAGGGCCGGCCCACGAGGGTGGAGTGTTGATCCTGTCGATTTTCGCGATGACGCCCTGAGGTCCTGTCTCATTCGATGACGTTCTTTTCAATCGGCTCGACGATCACGCCTTTTTCTCTCAGCCACTGAATCGCCCTGTCCACCTCGCCCCGCTCGCCATCGATCTCAAGAGCGACCAGACCCATTTCCGATGTGACCGTGGATCCCCGGATATTGAACATGATGTCAAATTTCTTTGCCAGCGAGCAGACAATCGGCTCTTTGACCAACTCCTTGGGAAAGGTCAGATAGATTCGCTCACAGACTTTTTCCTTTTGGGGTTTGGCCGCTGACTTTTTCATTTCAGATGGAAAAGTTGAGGTTCCCGACCGACATTCTCTCGCGCCAACCCAACCACAGGCTGGTGGTCAGGTATTTATCGCCGAAATCGGGAAAAACCGTCACCAGGATGCCGGATTTGAGCTTTCTCGCGACCTGCAGCGTGACATGCATCGCCGCTCCTGAGGACTGACCCACGAGCACCCCTTCTTCCTGGCTGAGCCGGTAGACCATGGCGTAGGCATCCTCGGTGGAAACGGGCAGTTTTGCGTCGAGTTCCTCTTCGTGATAGATCCCAGGAACGATGGAGCTCGCCATATGCTTCAACCCCTCGAGGCCGTGCAGCGCGTCATCCGGCTCAACTGCGATCACCCGGATCTTCCGGTTCCTCTCCTTCAGATAACGGCCTGTGCCCATGACGGTTCCGCCTGTGCCGATCCCGGCGACGAAGTGGGTGATCTCTCCATGAGTCTGGCGATAGATCTCCGGGCCGGTGGTTTCGTAATGGGCTTGGGGATTCATCGGATTAAAGTACTGGTCTGGTTTGAAATATTTGTCCGGGTTTTGTTCGAGGATCTTGCGGCACAGCCGGATCGCGCCGTCGGACCCTTCCAGGGGATCGCTGAAGATCACCTTGGCGCCGAAGGCTTGGATGATCCGCCTGCGTTCGGCGCTCACGTTGGACGGCATGACCAGCTCAACCGGGTAGCCGAGCACCGTGCCAATCATCGCCAGTGCGATACCGGTGTTGCCCGATGTGGAGTCCAGTATCGTCTTTCCCCTGCTCAGCTTGCCGGACTCGATACCGTCCCGGATCATTCTCCAGGCCGCCCGGTCCTTCACCGAACCTCCCGGGTTGAAACCCTCGAGTTTGGCGAAAATACGCACGCCCGGAGCGACACCTTGAATGACTTCGCGGATTTCCAAAAGAGGGGTTTCGCCGATCAGGTCCAGGACAGACTCCACCTTTTTCGGCGTTCTGAATTCCTCCTTAAGGACCCGATGCCCTGGGACGGCTTTCAGCATAGCGAGAGAAAAAGGGGAGGCTATTTTTGTCCCCCGGCGATGGCTGGGACGATCGAGATCGCGTCCCCTTCCTTTAGCGCGGTTTCCATATTTTTAAACGTTAACGAACCTGCGGATTTTTCCCGTCTCGTCACAAATTCTTTCCTTGATGCCCGGAAATTTGCTTTCCAGATCATCCACCAATGCACGCACGGTGTTTCCCTGAGCTTTCACCTCGTCGGCGCCGTTGGTAAACTTGCGCAGAGGGGTCGGTACCCGGACACGCACGATCATATAACCCATCCTCCTTAGGCGATCTGCTGGTTACTTTAATCCTTCCAAGTCAAGCTTTCAAGGTGGAGAAAAGGGGCGTTTTTTACGTTTCCCCGGCGACGGCCTTCCCCGGGGACGGCTGGTGGAGTTGGTGATAAAGCTCGTCGAAGCTTTCGAGGGTTGCCTGAATGCTAAATGGTTTCTCCACGTTCTGAGCGACGACTTCGAGGGTCTTGTACCCGTTGCCGGTGATGCTGATGACGATGGATTCGTCCCGCGGAATCCGCCCCTGCTGGATGAGCTTCTTCGCCACGGCCACCTCGGTTCCGCCGGCAGGCTCCGTGAAGATTCCCTCCGTACGGGCCAGCAGTCGGATCCCTTCGAGGATCTCGTCGTCGGTGACGCACTCGCCCCAACCTCCGGATTCCCGCACGGCTTGAAGCACGTAGTAACCATCAGCCGGGTTGCCGATTGCGATCGAGCTGGCCAGGGTGTGGGGTTTGACCGGGTTGATGAGATCAGTACCCTTCTTGAGCGCCTGGACGATGGGGGCGCAGCCGGCGGCCTGAGCCGTGTAAATTTTACAATCGTCGTCGTCGATCAGGCCGACGAGCTTAAGCTCCTTGAAGGCCTTGTGAAGCTTGGGCAGGATGGTTCCTCCCGCGGAGGCTACCACGACATGGCGCGGAATCTTCCATCCGAGCTGCTCCACGATTTCAAACGCGTGCGTCTTCGCTCCCTCGGCGTAGTAGGGGCGCAGATTGACGTTGACGAAAGCCCAGCCATACTTATCGGCAATCTCACTGCAGAGCCGGTTGACGTCGTCGTAGTTGCCTTGGATAGCGACCGTGCGCGGGCCGTAAATGGCCGACCCGATGATCTTTCCCTGTTCCAGACCGTTGGGGATAAAGACGTAGCAGTTAAGTCCGGCCTTGGCGGCGTGGGCAGCGACAGCGTTGGCGAGGTTGCCCGTAGAGGCGCAGGAGACCGTGTCGAAGCCGAACTCGATCGCCTTGGAGATAGCGACCGAGACCACGCGGTCTTTATAGGAAAAGGTAGGGTGATTGACCGAGTCGTCCTTCAAATAAAGCTCCTTCACTCCCAGGACCTCTCCCAGGCGGTGTGCTCGGATGAGCGGAGTGAAGCCGGAATAGAGCCCAACCTGGGGCTCTCCATCGATCGGCAGGAGCTCTCGATAGCGCCAAAGGCTATTGGACCGGGATTGAATTTTTTCCCGGCTGATGCTCTTTTTGATGCGCTCGTAATCGTAAACCACCTCGAGGGGTCCGAAGCACGTCTCGCACACGTGCAAGGGTTCCTTGGGGTAATCCTGTCCGCACTCCCTGCATCTTAATCCTTTGACAAAACTCATGGACCCTGGTCCTCCTCCTAGTCCCCGTTAGATGGCCGGGGACGATTTTAACTCCTTTTTCGCATTCTCGCCGCAGGTGGCGCACCCGAGGTCTCTCTGAACCTCGATCGTGCGAAAGCTCAAAGTCTTGGCATCATAGATGAGTAGCCGGTCGGTGAGCAGATCATCCTCCATTCCGGCAAAGAACTTGATCGCCTCAGTGGCCTGGATCGATCCGATCGTTCCTGCCACCGCGCCGAGGATCCCTGCCTGCTGACAGCTCAGGATCTCTCCCGGCGGCGGTGGCTCTTTAAAGAGGCAACGGTAACAAGCGCTCTTTTCCGGTATGACGGTCATGGTTTGGCCCTGAAGGCGCACGATCCCGGCGTGGGAGAAAGGCTTGCCCAAGGCCACGGCCGCATCGTTGACCAGAAACTTGGTGGCAAAATTGTCGCTGCCGTCGACGATGAAATCGTAAGCGGCGAGGATCTCGGTTGCGTTACGCTCCTCGAGACGTACCGCCAGGGTGCGGATCTCGACTTCCGGATTCAGCCGGTTGAGCTTTTCTTCGGCCGATGCCACCTTTTGCCGGCCGACATCCTCGGTAAAGTGGAGGATCTGGCGCTGGAGGTTGGAGAGCTCCACACGATCGTAGTCCACGAGACCCAACGTGCCGATGCCTGCGGCCGCCAGGTAGAAAGCCGCGGGCGATCCTAACCCCCCAGCCCCGATGACCAACACCCGGCCCTGGCGCACGCGGATCTGCCCTTTTCCCCCAACGTCGGGGATCATGATTTGGCGGCTATAGCGCTCGATTTGCTCGGGCGTGAGGCGAAGCGTCATCCTTTTCTCCCTCCCCTCACCCTCGCCCCCTCTCCCTTTGGGAGAGGGAAGGGGTGAGGGTAAAAAAAAACCTCTTCCCATTGATAAGGAGAGGTTTCCCTCACCTTATCTTCCCCCTAAACCGGGGCGGGAATTAGCACCAGCATT
>JACPSF010000378.1 GCA_016193385.1 Deltaproteobacteria bacterium | reverse complement strand
TTGACGGTTCGACTCATGCCTCGAGCCGTGCACGGGGTGTCGAAGGGGTTGACTTTTTGGCCCCGCAAAAGCTAGACAGTCTGCAGAGAGGTAAGCAACCATGAACCAAGCGCTAGACGGCATACGCGTTCTTGAGATCGCCAGTTACGTGACCGGGCCTTTCGCTGCCATGCTTTTGGCCGACCTTGGGGCCGAAGTGATCAAGGTGGAGCAGCCTAAGCAGGGGGATCCGTTTCGCGGCTGGGGGGAGAAACTTTATTCTGGGACTTTCTGTAGTCTCAACCGGAATAAGAAAAGCGTGACTTTGGATCTCCGGCGGGACGAGGGGCGGGACATCGTGCTCCAGCTTGCCGCTCGATCCGACATCCTGATCGAGAATTTTCGCCCCGGGACGCTCGAGAAAAGAGGCGTCGGCTATGACGCGGTTCGACAACTTAACCCCAAGATCATTTATTGCTCCGTCTCGGGTTTCGGGCAACAGGGTCCGTACCGTGATCTCCCGGGCTACGATACGGTGGGGCAGGCGATGAGCGGTCTTTTAAGTCTGTGCACCGACCCGGAAAAGCCCCAAGGGATGGGGATCTCTTTTTCCGACCATCTGACGGGGATCTATGCCTGCTACGGAATCCTCGGTGCCTTGGTGAACCGGATGATGACCGGGGAAGGGCAGCAGGTGGAAACGTCGCTTTTGCGCGCTTCGGTCTCTTTCGTCAGCGAGAATGCGGTTCGTTACTTCGAGACCGGCGTGCTCCCGCGCCGGGCCGAGCGGACCAAGACGGCGGGCGTGTTCGCCTTCGTGGCTCAAGACAGCCTGCCGTTCGTCATCCACCTTTCCTCGCCGGATAAATTCTGGCGCGGCCTTCTGGAGGTTGTGGGGAAGCCGGAATGGGCGGAGGACCCGCGCTTTCGCGACCGCAAGGGACGGATTGAGAATTACGATGATCTGGTGCGTGAGCTGGAACCGATCTTTCGCGGCCGGCGCAGGGAGGAGTGGCTCAGCCGGCTCCAGGAGCAGGATGTTCCGTGCGCGCCGCTGAACACGATAGAAGAGGTATTTCAGGATCCCCAGGTTAAATCTTACGGTTTTCCAGTGGAGATTGAGCACCCCAGGCTGGGCAAGGTACGCCTGGTGGGAAGCGGGATCGATCTGAGCCGCACCCCGCCGAAGATCCGCATCCCTCCGCCCGCTCTAGGAGAACATACGGGGGAGATCTTGGGGGCGCTCGGGTATGATCAGGCCGCCCTCTCCAGGCTCAAGGAGCAGGGAGTGGTTTGACCCCTCATTCGGGTGGGATCAGGTTTCCCTCTCGGATTAACCGCTCGATGATCTGCCTGGCCAAGGCCCGTGTTTCACTGGTGCTCTGGAGTTTGCGGTTGTGCCAGCCGTCGTTGGGCCAGCGTTTGGCCTTCGCGTAGACGCTCGCGTAGAGGTCGCTGCGCAGCTCGATCAGAAAGTTCCACACATGGCCCGAATCGGGCATGCGGGTCCTTTCCCACCGCAGGCTATTAAGATCGATGGTGCCGGTGATCACGGCCTCTCCGGGCGCAGTGGATGTCGACTGAACCCGTCCCAGGTAGTCGATGATCTGGGACATGCCCCGGTAGCCCGCGGTGGGTCGGTTCGACCCCACAAAGGCTCCGGCGTTGACCGATAAGAAGTAGCACAGGTTCTCATAAGCGCGCGCTCGCCTGAGCACATCCCAGGCTTCTCCTTCGGGGGCGTACGGTTCGGAGGTGCAATGAATAAGAACCTCCGCCCCGCGCAGGGCCAGGCAACGGGCCACTTCTGGAAAAACCACATCGGTGCAGGTCAGGCAGCCGAGCCTGCCGATTTCGGTATCGACGACGGGAAACATGGAATCTTCCCCGTATCGCTTCACGTATTCCGAGTAAATATCTCCCGGTCCGGTATACAGGGTGTTGAGGTTGTTGGGCCCGTTGTTCTTGCGGTATTTGAGGATCACCTTGCCTTCGGGGCTAACGATGAAGCTCGTGTTGAAGAGACGGCCGGGCCAGTCGTCGTCGCGCTCGTACAGGTTTGCGGCGATATAACAACCCCTTTCTTTCGCCTTCCTGCCGATTCGGGCGGTGACTTCCCCGGGGATGGTTTCGGCCAGAGCCACCCATTCGTCCACGGAACGCGGGCGGTATTGCCCGATGACCCCGTACTCAGAAAAAACCGCCAGCCTGGAGTCGCCCAGTCTGAGGAAGGTCCAGTCCAGCAGTTCGAAGATGCGATCCAGATTCTCCCGGATAATCTCATCGCGAGCTTTGGGGTCTACGATGACGCGCGTCTGCTGCTGGATCAGGGCTACTCGATAGGGTTTCATGGTCATCATCTCCTCCGCCGTGGCTCAGGTGATTTCTGTGGCAGGCGCTTTCATTCTATTACCAGCCTGCGTAGAGCCGATCCATAAAACCGCTGGCCCATGCTGGGCCATGAGCTTCAGAACCGATGCTACACCGGGAATTGTAGGGCAAGGCTTGCGCGGTAGCTCCTTGCGAAGGTCTTGGTAGGCTTTTTCCACCCGGTCAGGCTTATCCAGTCTCAAGTGCTTCGCGATGATTTCCTCCACGGCCTTTTTATTTGCGGGGTTATGAATAGAGGCGACCCCTTCAATGATGGCTTTGGCGATGGTCTCCATCAAGTCAGGGTTAGTCTTCATGAGCTTTCGCGAGGTGACTAGCCCGGAAGATTGAAACGGAATATTCTCGTTCCCGATATCCAGGAGGATGCGATACCCTTCGCTCGTCACCACCTGGCCCAGTTCGGGGGAGAGGCTTGTGGCCTCTACGCTGCCGGCGCGCAAGGCTGCCAGACGTTCCGGAACTCCTCCCACCTGTAGGAGGACAATATTGTCCCGTCGAGGATTAAGGCCGAGATGGTCGAGCGCTACATAGGTCGCCAAAGAAGCGGAACCGGACGGCGTTCCGATGGCCACTTTTTTTCCTTTTAATTCTTCGCTGCTCTTAATGGTGGGGCGGGAGATGAAAAGATAATCCAGTCGATTTTGCAGGCCCAAGATCATGGTCAGGTCACCACCGGCGGTGACCGCGTTGGTTACATGGGTGGCCCCGATGAGACCCACGGCGACCTGGCCCGCAAGCATAGCCTGAGCGGCGCGGCCAGCGATGATAAAGACGAGGTCCACATCAAGGCCGTACTTCCGGAACAAACCCTGCTCCTTGGCCAGCCACAACGGTGTCACGTTACTGTTGATCGCTCCGTGAGCCAGAATAAGCTTGTTTGAAAGCTCAGCGCTCCGCGTTGCCGAGAGCGAACCTGAAATGAGCAGATGCGCGACAAGCACCATGAAGCTTACGAAAGATCTCATCCCCTGCTCCCGTGGAAAACATGTGTGGGCTTGTAACATGCGGGGAGGCCAATGTAAATAGAAAGGGAGCTGGAGTCCATCTAGGCGGACAAAAGGGAGAAGATGCGCCATCCGAGTTTGATCCGGCTTTCCCACGACCACCACCACGGCCTGGCCCTGGCGCTGAGATGCCGGAAACAGGCCCTAGGCCAGTTGAAACCTATGGGAGCTCAGGGTTTGAAGGAGAGAGCCGAGGAGGTGAGAAATTTCGTTGGGGTCAATCTCCGGCCACATTTTCAAGCGGAAGAAGAGATTCTTTTCCCCCTCATGCGCGCTCTCGTCTCCGAGAGCCAACCGTTGATTGAGGAGCTGCTTAAAGAGCACGAGTGGCTCCGCGACGGCGCCGACCAGCTTCGAGAAAGTTTGAGTCTGGCCAAGCTGCTGTTTGACTTGGGAGACCGTCTCGAACGCCACATTCGCCGCGAGGAGCGTGAGCTATTCCCTCTCTTTGAAAGCCGCGTAACCCCCGCCGAAGCGGAGAAGCTTAAGGTGGAGATAGAAAAAATCCTCGGCGGTCGCGACCGTAAGTAGCCTCGGCTTCATGCTGCGGGCTCGCGGTGGTACCAGGGCAGCATGAGCTTCTCGGCCAGGATCACTACCCCGTACAATCCGAGGGACATCAACACCAGATAGAAAAGCGCCGTGAACGCGAGAGGCGTATTGAACTGGCTGTTGGCCGAAAGGACCAGATAACCGAGGCCGGTCCTTCCCGAGATGAACTCCCCCACGATCGCCCCGATGACGGCGAAAGAGACCGCCATCTTGCAGGCCGCAAAGAGATAGGGGAGGGAGTGCGGCAGGCGGATTTTCCAGAAAAGAACCCAGCGGCTCCGCGACATGGCCCGGACAAGCTCCAATAGTTCCGGGTCCATATCGACCAAGCCCATGATCATGTTGATGACGATGGGAAAAAGAGCGACGAGAAAAGCATTCGCGATTTTGGATTCGATGCCGATGCCGATCCAGATAATGAATAGCGGGGCAATAGCGATCTTAGGAAAAGAATTGAACATGATGAGGGTGGGATAAAGCGTGTCGCGCAGGATAGAGAAGTGGATGATTCCGATGGCGAATAGGATCCCCATCACCAGAGCGAGTGCAAATCCAAGGATGGTCTCTTGGAGAGTTACCAGGGTATGGAAAAGCATCACTGAATGTTTGTCGGCGATGACGTCGATGATATGGGACGGCGCAGGGAAAAGCCAATCGGGGACGTGGAGAAAGCGTACCAGGGCTTCCCACACGAGGAGGGACACGGCATAGAAGATGGTGATGCGGACGATCCTTCCTAGGTGGCCTCCCTCATTCATGGCCGTCTTCCTCCCACAGGCGCCGTCTGATGCGGCTACTATGGCGGATGAATTCCGCCGTGTCCTTGACGAAGATCTCACGCGGTCGCGGAAGATCGATCTCCAGGGTGTCGAGGATTTTCCCCGGGCGCGGCGACATGACCAGGACCCGGTCGGAAAGCATCACGGCCTCGTCGATGTCGTGGGTCACAAAGAGGACCGTGCTTTTCCATTCCTCCCAGAGCCGGAGCAGCTCGAAGCCCATCTTCTGGCGGGTTAGGGTGTCGAGGGCCCCGAAAGGCTCATCCATCAGCAGTAGGGACGGCTCCGCCACGAGGGCGCGGCACAGCGCGACCCGCTGCTGCATGCCGCCCGAAAGCTCAAAGGGGTACTTCCGTAAAAATTCTCCTAGACCCGCAGTCCGAAGAAGCCGCAAGGCCTTCGCCTCATATTCCTGCCGATCCAGTTGAAAGATCTCCACCGGCAGGAGCACATTGCCCAACACTCGGCGCCACTCCAGGAGCAGCGGCTTCTGGAAAACGATCCCGATGTCGCGGCGGGGCCCATCGACCTCTTGTCCCCCGATGGAGAGGGCTCCGCTTGTTCTCGGAAGAAGTCCGGCGAGGATTTTGAGCAAGGTGGATTTGCCGCAGCCGCTCTGCCCGACGATGGAGACGAACTCCCCCTGCTTTACCGTGAAGAATACGTCGCGCAGCGCTTCGACATCCGTTCCGTCCCGGGCGCGGTAGACCTTGCACAGCCGATCAATGCGAATCGACTCTGGCATGCTAGGGTAAGTTCGCCAGGTCGGCTTCGAGGCTCGGGGAAATCTTGAGCGGCTTCTTTTGAACGAAACGGTTTGTGTAAACCTCTTTGGGCGGCGCAAACTTCAGGAGATCGGACATGAGTTTGACTTGAAAGGCCATCCGATCCGGCTCCATATAGCCCAAGCCATGCTCCTTCGCGCCTTTAGTCAGAAGGGCGTCGAGAGCGAAAAGGAGGGAAAGACGGGAGGTTTCCCTATCCAGTTCGGGATTGTCTTTCAGCGTAATATTCAAAGCCTCCTCCAGGTGCTCGACCGCATAAGCATACCCCTCCATCGTGGCGCCGAAAAAGTCGGCCACCATCTTTGGGTCCTTTTTGAGCACATCCCGATGGGTGACGATCCCGTTGCCATAGACCTTCCAGCCATAATTCTCCCAGGGCAGAAAGACGAGCTTTTTACCCTCTTTGCGCGCCCTAAGAATGACGGGCTCGTCGAATCCCGGACGGAAACCTGCAACCCAATCGACCTGTCCGCCAAAGAACGCCGCCGGCTTGGCGGCCGCCTCGATTGGAATATAGGGGACCTTGTTAATGTCGATGCCGGCAAGCTTGGCGAAGGCCGGCCACGTCGCCATAACGGCGGCTCCCTGCGCCTCCGCGAAGCTCTTTCCCTCAACGTCCTTGGGTTTGCGGATGTTCTTTTCTGCAAACGAAAGAATGCTCTCCGGGGCTTTCCCGATGATGACGCCGAGAATCGTCAGGGGAGCTCCCTTGCCGTTCGAGATGATGGCTGTGGGGAGGTTCACCTCGCCGAACTGAACCGTTCCGGCGGCCACGATTTTAGCGGTATCTCCGCTGCCGAATCCACGGGTGATCGTGACGTCGAGTCCCTTGGACGCGTAAAATCCTTTTTCCTTGGCGACAAAGAAACCCGCGTGAAGCCCGCCCACGACCCAGGCGAACTGCACTGAGACTTTTTTGCCCTGCGCTTCGGAGTGAGAGGGGAAGCCCACCGAGAATACTATTCCGGCAATTGCTGCAAGCCCGGCGCATAGAATTTTCTTCATGGCTACTGCCTCCTTATTTGCGACTTTGGAGCGCGTTCCGTTGGCCCAAAGCTATCACCCTGTTGGAATTGAAGTCAAGGGAAACTGGGAATCACCGAGTCGGGGCTGCTTGAAAGGGGGATTAGAGCTCAGTATATTAGCGAGTCAGAAGTGACCGCGCCGCCAGCACTTTCGGCGTTTGGTCTTAAGCTCGTTACTGACGGCCGCGTTATCCGAGGTGACGCTTCTATGCTCGCTGATCGTATTCTCGGGGTCCAACGCTCCCCCTTTTACAGCATTATGGAGTTGGCCGCCAAAAGGGGAGACTGCATCTATCTCCAGTTGGGAGAGCCGGATTTTATCACCCCTAAACATGTCCGTGAGGCCGCGAAAAAGGCTCTGGACGAGGGTCACACCCACTACGGGCCGGACCGGGGCCTCCCGGAACTGCGCCAGCTCATCGCCGTAAAAATTCACCGACAGTACGGAGCCGCTTACAACTGGCAGGATGAGGTTCTGGTGACCGCCGGGGGCCAGGCCGCACTTCATATTGCGGTCATGGCTCTCGCTAACCCGGGTGATGAGATCGTCATCTTGCTGCCCCATTATCCCCCTTATGTCGTCAATGCCCAGCTAGCCGGAGCGAAAGCCGTATTCGTCAAGTTGCGCAGCGAGGAGGCCTTTGTTCCCAACCCGGCAGACATTGAGAGGGTCATCACGGATCGAACGAAGCTCATTATGATCTTGACCCCCAACAACCCTACCGGTGCGGTATATCCCAAAGAAACTTTGCGGCGCCTACTGGACATTGCCAGACGGCACGACATTGTTCTCGTCGCTGACGAAGTCTATGAAAGCTTGGTTTACGATGGCCTGCAGCACACGAGTTTGCTCTCGTTTCCGGATGCCAGGGAGCATGTGGTGCAGGTCAATAGCTTCTCAAAAACCTACGCCATGACCGGGTTACGAGTGGGTTATCTGGCGGCGTCGGCCGACAAGCTGCTGCAATTCCTGAAATATCATCACACCGTGAATATCAGCGCCAATGTGCCTTCCCAGGTGGCTTGCGTCGCTGCTCTCAAAGGACCGCAGGACTGCGTCGAGGAGATGCGCAGCGCCTATCAGGCGCGGCGCGACCTGGTGGTGAAGCGTCTGAACGACATTCCCGGGGTCCGTTGCGCGCTTCCCAAGGGATCGTTCTTCGTCTTTGCCGATATTCGCGAGTTGGGGATCGGCTCGCTGGATTTTGTCGAGTACCTGGTCCGGGAGGCGGGTGTGGTTCTGACCAATGGGAGCGGTTTTGACTATGAGGGCTTCGTCAGGGTTTCCTATGCGGCCAAGCCGGGGAGCATCGAAGAGGCTATGGATCGGATGAAGGCGGCAGTCCTCAAGATACCAGCCAAAAAAAACACATAAGGAGAGCTCTAGCTCGATGACTCAGGCAAGCTTCAAACTGCAGCGAACCCGTAGGAAGATCAAGTTTTCGCCCCAAAGGGTGATCATCGCTGGATACACGGGGCGGAACCAGCAGGAGGTTCGGGCCCATATCGATGAGCTCGCAGCCCACGGGATTCCGGCTCCCGCGGAGATCCCGACGGTTTTTCGCACGACGTTGGATCGGCTGACGACTGCGCCCGATGTGGAGGTGCTCGGGGGGCATACTTCGGGGGAGGCAGAGGTCGTGCTTCTCGTAAGGGGGGATGAGATATGGGTGGCCGTTGGGAGTGATCACACGGATCGGGATCTGGAAAAGCTCAACATCACGGCCTCCAAGCAAGTCTGTCCCAAGCCGGTTTCTCTCGAAGTGTGGAGGTATTCGGCTGTGCGCGAGCGGTGGGATCAACTAATTCTCAGGAGCTGGGTTGGCGAATCGGGACGGGAGCAGCTTTATCAGGAAGGCCATATGTCCGCGGTGCTCGCGCCCGAGAATTTGCTCGCAATGTTGCGCCAGCGCGTGGGGAAACTCGTGGACGGCGCCGCGATTTTCACCGGCACAATTCCGCTTATCGGTGGCGCCTTTGCACCGAAGGCTTATTTCGAAGCCGAACTGTTCGATCAAAGGACGAACCGCGCGCTACGATGTGCCTACCGCGTGCGCCGGGTTGACGCGGGGTGAAATCCCCCCTTATATAATCGTGCGTGTAAAAACTGTGCGCCAAGGAGGCCGATACGAATGCCCAAAGAAGAGCGGGAATTCTTTGATGTCACTACCAAGCCGTGGCGCGATGTCCCGGGCAGCAAATGTGCGGGACTTCACGAGCGCATCCTGAGCGGCGATCCGAACACCGGTGACTATTCGCGCGTTCTCCGTTTCGACCCGGGTTGTGACACCACACCCAACGGGGTGTTGAGGCATGACTTCTGGGAGGAGGTCTACATTTTAGAGGGGAGCATGATTGACCTCACTCTTAAACAGGAGTTCAAAGCGGGGCAGTACGCCTGCCGGCCTCCAGGGATGCCCCACGGCCCCTGGATAACGCCCAACGGCTGCACCACGTTCGAGGTTCGCTACACGAAATAGGAGGGAAATCTCCTGAAGCGGTAGATCCCGATGACCGTCACGCCGGTGGGTGGTGATCGAGGCCCATATAAGCCTCGATAAACCTCACGATTCTCTTGTCGTCGAACTCGTTGAACTTGTCGATCCGGGTCCACGCCGTCAAGGCGATTCTTTGGCTCATCCCCGGATAGGGCGCCAGGACGGCATGGTCGTATAGTCTGACAATCTGTGCGAGTTTTTCGACCAGCGTCCGGCACCCCTCTTCGCCCTGCGGACAGTTGTATTGGACTACCACCCCTCCGTCTTCAAGGTTATGGATCTGGAGTTCCTTCGGGATCGGGCTTTCGTGGATTCCCCAGCTTGCAATCGAAGGGAGGTGGGGGCCTGAGGTTGGGGGGTCGCTGTTGTAGATGTTAACGCCAATGGCTGAAGGCGTAATGTGGCGATTCCCCATGCTCGGCACAAATTCACCGGGCAACCCGGCACCCCACTGGTGATAAGCCCAATAGGCCGCGGCTCCCAAGACAAGGATTCCAACGATATACGGAAGCGGCTTGCGAATCTTGCCAAGGATGCGGGATCTTTTGCTTTCCTTCTGCGTGAGCTCTTTTCTCGCGCGGCGCTCGGCGCGGCGTCTCTCCTTCCTCCCGCTCTGTTCCGAAAGCGCCATTGAGCGTGCTCTAGCGAAAGATTACAGGGTAGAGTTTACCGCCGGGCGCGCCAAATCTCCCGCGATATATTCCCGATTGGCCATCTCCCGATCTAAGATCGCCAGATGTTGCCTGACTTTCTCCTTTGCCTTCTCCGGGTCATTGCCGTGTGCCACGTCGCTGCCCGCTGCCTGCAGCCGGGTGTTGCAGAAATCCACCCAGATTCTCACGCGAGCCCGCGCAGTCGGATCCCTGGGCATGAGCGGCGGCTCAGGGAATTTTTCTTCCAGGTACTCGTCGATGATGGCCGACTCGTAGATCACAGCGTCATCATCCACCAGCACGGGTACCTTGCCGTACGGGTTCAGTTCGAGCAGGTCCTTGGGCTTGTTCTTGAGGTCGACCTCAATCAGATCGTAAGGGAGGCGCTTTTCGGCCAGGACTATCCTAGTCCTGTGAGCGTACGGTCACATCACGTAAGAATAGAGCTTTCTCATGATTCCCTCCTGTCGTATCGTATCCTTAACTAGCATTATTTTTTCTTTTTCTCCAGCCAGTCCCTCAATCCGTCTCCAACCAGGTTCAGCCCCAGAACGGTGAGCATGATGGCCAGGCCGGGAAAGGTGGTGAGATGCGGCGCCACCAAAAGAAACTGCCTACCTTCGCTAAGCATGGCCCCCCAGGACGCGGTAGGAGGTTGAACTCCGAGCCCGAGGAAGCTCAAGCTGCCTTCGGCGAGGATAGCGGCGGCCATTCCGAAGGTGCCCTGGATCAACAGGGGAGGCAGAAGATTGGGCACCATGTGCAAGCGGATAATCCGTGCGGGACTACCTCCGAGAGCCTTGGCGGCATGGATGTACTCCCGCTCTCTTAGCGCGAGGATTTCACCTCGCACCAGCCGGGCGTAGCCGGTCCAGCCGATCAGGCAGAGGGCTAGGATCACATGGTTTAGCCCCGGACCGAGGACCGCGGTAAAGGCTATGGCGAGGAGAATACCCGGAAACGCAAGGAGCACATCGACCAGGCGCATGAGGAGGTGGTCCGTCCGGCCGCCCAAATAACCCGACACAGAGCCCAGCAAGAGGCCGATCAGAGAAGAGACTGCAACCGTGCTTACCCCCACCAAAAGGGAGATACGGGCGCCGTAGAGGACGCGACTGAAAATGTCGCGGCCCAGCTTGTCGGTTCCAAATAGATGCTCTCTGGAGGGGGCGAGCAGATCCGTTTCCAAGTTTTGCTCCGTCGGGCTGTAGGGGGAGAGGAGCGGGGCGAGGAGCGCCAGGCTCAGGAGAAGGAGCAGGATCATCGTACCGATAGCAACCGGAGCCCTATTTGCCATAGCTGATTCGCGGGTCAACGAGGCGATAGAGTACATCGGTGAAGAGATTGATCACGAGATAAGAGACGGCGATGGCTAGAACGCATCCTTGCACCAGCAGGTAGTCCCTGGTTTGGATGGCCTCGATCGTGAGGCGACCAATTCCCGGCCAGGCAAAGATGGTTTCGGTGATGACCGAACCGGCGAGCAGGGCACCAAATTGAAGCCCGAGTATCGTAATGACGGGAAGAAGCGAATTACGCAGCGCGTGCTTGAGCCACACCTTCCTCTCGCTTAACCCCTTGGCCCGGGCGGCCTGGATGTAGTCCTCGTGGATCACTTCGAGAAGGCTAGAGCGGATCATGCGAGTCAGGAGCGCTGCCATGGCTGTGCCCAGGGTGAGTGCGGGGAGAACGAGGTGGGTCAAGCTGCCGCTACCCGAGACCGGCAGCAGGCCCAAATCGATGGAAAAGACAATGATCAAGAGCGGTCCGAGCCAGAAGTTCGGCATGGCCAGGCCGAATAGCGAAAAAAGAAGGGCCAGCCGGTCCATCCAGGTATGGCTTTTCCAGGCCGCGAGGATTCCCAGAGGAAACGCCAACAGAATGGCCGCGGTCATAGCCGCAAGAGTCAGCTCCAGCGTTGCTGGAAAGCGCAGGAGGATGAGATCCGTAACTTCCCCGTGGTAGTAGAGGGAGTGACCGAGGTCGCCGACGGCAAGCCCCTGGAGATAGCTGATATATTGCTTCCAAAGTGGCGCATCCAAGCCCAGCTCCCGCCGTAGAGCCTCTTTGTCGGTCGCGCTTGCAGTCTCCCCTAACATCGCTTCCACTGGGTCGCCGGGAACGAGGTGGATGAGAAAAAAAACAAGGGTCAGTGCTCCCAGAAGGCTGGGCAGAAATGACAGGAAGCGGCTCAGGAGGTAACGCCTCATGCCAGCGGTGGAGGAGAAGCGAAAAAGACACTTTTTAAGGATATCAGATCGCCATCGGGATACGGGACAAAGCCTCGGAGATCGGGGTTCATCACCACGACGTTTTTGGCCCACCAGAGCGGGATAGCAGGGAGATCCCGGGCCAGAAGTTTCTGCACCCTGCTGTAGATCAGTTTTCGTTCCCTCGGGTTCAAGCTTTTTCTGCCCCTCTCCAATAGTGCATCAATTTCCGCATTCCGATAACGCCCGCGGTTGTCCCCGTGAGGAGGGATGCTGCTTGAGTGAAAAAGATTGAAGTAGATATCCGGATCCGCAACTCCCACCCAGGCTAGCGAATAGAGATGGAAGTTCCCTTTTTTGATGTCCCCGTAGAACGTCCCCCATTCATAGGTACGCACCTCCAGCTCGATGCCAACGCGGCTCAGGTGCTCCTTAAAAGCCTCGGCGATTCTGCGACGCAAGTCCAGCGTCGTGGTTTTGTAGGAGAGCTTGAAACGCGGCAAGGGGCCGTCGCCATCGGGATCGGGAAATCCGGCCTGGTCGAGCAATCGTTTGGCCTTTTCGGGATCATAGGGGAAATGCGAGACTTGAGGCTCATAGGCCCAGTGCGAGGGTGAAAGCAATCCCGTAGCCGTTACCGCCTGTTCCTTCAACAGATGGCGGATAATCGCCTCGCGGTCTATGGCAAGGGCTATCGCCTGGCGCACCTCTGGAACCCGGAGGATCGGATGATCGAGGTTCATACCGATATACTGAAAGATCGTTCCTTGGAAAACCTGGATCGTGGCCTTGGTATTTCTTTCTAACCACGGAAGCATGTCGGGCTCAATATCGTTTTGCAGGAAGTCGACGGTCCCTTTTTTAAACTCGAGAGCCCGCACAATAGCGTCAGGGATAACCCGAAAGACCAATCCAGAGACCGACGGCGGCCCCTCCCGGTAGAGCCTGTTGGCTTTGAGGACGATTTTATCTCCCGGCAGATACTGTTTGAGAGAGAAGGGTCCTGAGCCAAAAAGGTTCTTCTCTCCGTCGGGGTCATTCGGCGAGCCCGCCGGGACGACTCCTAGGGTCGTACTTTCTAGGAACGGCGCGTGCGGAGCGGCGAGGCGGAAGCGAACCAAGTCAGGCCGAAGGGCGTCAACGCCCTTGAGAATTCCCAGCGGACCCCGCTTCGGCGAGCGGTAATTGGGGTCCAGCACGGATTCGTATGTGAACTTTACGTCGGCGGCGGTTAGAGGCTTGCCATTGTGAAACGTAACGCCTCTGCGCAGGTGAAAGAGATAGGTTTGGTCGTCCAAGGTCTCCCAACTCTCGGCCAGGCCGGGCCGGTAGCGGGAACTCTCATCCGCGCGCACGAGCGAGTCAAAGATCAAGGCGCTGATCCGGGCAGAATTAGCGTCCGTGGCGTAGCGCGGATCGAGTCGTGTCGGGTTGCTCTCCAGCCCAATGACCAGGTAACCAGGGGGGCGTTCCGGTTGAGCTGGGGAAAGACATCCTGCCAAACATGTCCAAAAGCAGACAAGACCTCCCCAGATACAAATTTGGAGCTTTGCCCTCACTTTTTCCCGAATAAGTTTTTGACAGGAGGATACCTCTTTTGGTATCCTAGGTCAAAGTTTGGCTCGCAAAGATGATGATTTTCCTTAAAAGGTTCTTTGGCTCTCTTCTCGCCATCCTCGTTTTTCTTTTCCATCTGCTGGGAGCGAAGGGAGCCTCCGCGCAAGAGAATCCATTTCCCCTCCCGCCCGGCCTTGAAGCGTCGGTGGAGTTTTGGAAGATCGTCTTCACCCGCTACAGCACCTCCGAATTAATCTTTCATGATCCTCTCGACCCGTTGAAAATCTATAAGGTCTTGGAGATGCGTGAGAATGCTCCCCGACGGTTGATTCATGAACAGCGAAAAAAGGTTCTCGCAGAGCTTGGATTGGACCAGGACGATGCGAGAGTGAGAGTCCAAAGAGGGGTCAAGGAAAGGTTTGCCGTGGGCCTGCAGCGCTCTCGCAAATATCTATCCCAGATCCAGCAGATTTTCAGCGAGGAGGGACTCCCGGTTGAACTGGCCTATTTGCCTCTAGTGGAATCCGCCTTTAATGTTCATGCCCGTTCTCGGGTCGGCGCGCTCGGGATGTGGCAATTCATGCCGGCGACTGGCAGAAGATTCCTGCGTATCGGCCCTGGCCTGGACGAGAGAAAAGACCCCTTAGATTCTACCCGGGCAGCAGCACGGCTGCTCAAGGAGAACTTCCAGGCCTTTGGCAACTGGCCATTGGCGATCACCGCCTACAACCACGGCAGGGAGGGATTGCAGCGTGGAGTTTCACAGGTAGGGTCCAAAGACCTGATGGAGATCATACAACGCTACGAGGGGCGAGCCTTCGGGTTTGCTTCGAAGAGCTTTTATGCGGAGTTCTTGGCTGCTGTGGAGGTAGCTAAAAGGAGCGAGGAGTTTTTCCCTGCTCTCGAATACCACGCGCCCGTTCGGTTGGGGGAGGTGGTGGTCGAGCGGACCATCCCCGTAACTGACCTGCTGAAGAGGTCGGATATTTTACGCGGCGAATTCCTCGAGTGGAACCCTGGCTTAAGCTCGAGGAGCCGTAGTATTCCAGCGGGCTACCGCATCAAGGTCCCCGAGGAAAAGCTGGAAATAGTACAAGCTGCTTACCTCAGAGCGATTGGAAAACCCGGCACTGAGCCTAAGCCCCCTTCTTTTAGCGAGACCGCCATGTCCTGGATCCGCCATCGAGTCGCCCGCGGGCAGACCCTGTCCCATATTGCCCGTATCTATAAGGTTTCTGTGGGCGAGATTCAACGCCTGAACAAGCTTCCCGATATTCATTCCATTACGGCCGGCGAGTACCTCACCATCCCCCGGCGCTAACTGCCTCCTCTGGGTTGGCTTTGATGACCGTGCCCCGGGTTCGTACCGGATTGTGAGGGGAATTCTGCCCTTCAATTTAATGCTTGACTTTTCTGATTGGTTATATAAGATTTGTCTTCATGAAAGAGAGTTACAAATCAGAAAAGGGATTTTGATCGGAGAAGGGGACAGTCCCCTTTCCGGAAGGGGGACTGTCCCCTTGTGAGTTCCAGATGAGAATCGGTTCGAAGGGTTATTACGGTCTCCTGGCTCTGAGCGAGCTAGTTCAGTGTTATAGGACAGGCGGGCCGGTCCAGGTTAAGGAAATCGCAAGACGGCAGGAAATTCCCGAGGAATACTTGAGTCAGATTATGGCGCAGCTAAAACGCGCCAATCTCGTTCGCGGTGCGAGAGGGCCAGGAGGCGGTTATTTTCTGGGACGTGCTCCCGAGAGCATCACCTTGAGAGAGGTGCTAACCGTCCTGGAAGGGCCTCTTATGGGTATAGAGCTTAAATCCAATAGGAAGCCGCGCCTCGATTTAACTATGACTCAGAAGCTGATTGAAACAAGGCGTACATGTACCATATTTAAATTTTTTCAGCTGATAACTAAGTAAGTTTATCCGTTTTCTATCTTTTCAAAGTCTAGGCTTCAAGTTTGAAGAGGAGAAAATTCCATGAGTGAGGCCCTTACGTGGAAAGAAATGCTCAAGGATCGTATGCCGGTTGACCTCGCGCGAGAGGTCGACATTTTTGAAACCCAGATCGAGCTGCGCAAGCAAGGTAAAATCGACGAGAAGGTTTTCGCTGAGACTCGGTTGCGCCGTGGGGTTTATGGCCAGCGCTACGACAATGGGCAGAGGCACGACGGGAAAAAAGTCCAGAAGCTCATATTACCCTCGGGTGGTTTGACCAAAGGACCAGAAACTGTGTGGGACGCTCCCGGCATGACACGGATCAAAATCCCTTTCGGCGGTCTTAACCCCGAGCAGATGGAGGTTTTGGCCGACCTGTCGGAAGAATACTCCGATGGAATATCGCACGTCACCACGCGTCAGGACATCCAGTACCACTTCGTCCATATCGATGACACTCCGTCGTTGATGCGACGTCTTGCAGCAGCCGGGATTACGACGAGAGAAGCGTGCGGCAACGTGGTGCGAAACGTCACCGCGTGCCCGCTCGCCGGGGTTTGCAGAGATGAAGTGTTCGACGTGACCCTTTATGCCAAGGCGTGCTCAAAGTTTCTGCTGGGCCATCCTGACACACAGGATTTTGGTCGGAAGTTCAAGATCGCGTTTTCCGGCTGTAAGGAGCAAGCCTGCGGGCTCACGAGTATGCACGACATGGGAGCCATCGCCAGCGTTCGGGTGGTCAACGGTGAAATGCGGCGGGGCTTTGAATTCTATGTGGGGGGTGGTCTCGGGGCCGTGTCGTATCAGGCCAAGCTCTTTGATGAATTTTTACCGGAAGAGGAACTCTTACCGGTGGCCCAGGCTGTTTCGCGGGTTTTCGCTCGAATGGGGGAAAAGAGGAATCGTGCACGAGCCCGGATCAAATTTTTAGTTGCTAATCTCGGGGTCGACGAGTTTCGCAGGGTCGTGCTGGAGGAAAGACAGAAGCTTCCAACCGACCCGCGGTGGACGAGCTATCTCTCTGACGCATATGAGTATGC
>JACPSF010000066.1 GCA_016193385.1 Deltaproteobacteria bacterium | reverse complement strand
TCGGAGGAGGGGTTCTTTCACTGCTGCGGGAAGCATCGTGTGCCGGTCCTTGTCGCCCTTTCCAGCCCGAACGACAATCTGGTTGCTGGAAAAGTCGATATCCTTGACTCTAAGACGACAACACTCCATGAGCCGCAGACCAGCGCCATACAGAAGCATGGCCATTAACCACGGAGTACCCTCCAGACAAGCCAGAAGCCGCTGGACTTCTTCTTTTGTAAGGACGACCGGCAAGCGCCTATGTCTTTTGGCGCGAACGACACCTTCAATCAGACCAATCTTTCTCTGGAGCACTTCCTGATAAAGAAACAAAAGCGCGTTGAAGGCTTGATTCTGAGTTGACGAGCTAACGTGGGACTCGGTCGCTAGGCTGGAGAGAAACCGAGCAATTTCTTGCTCGTCCATCTGGGCGGGATGGCGCTTGTTGTGATAAAAGATGAATCGTTTGATCCAGCCGACATACGTTTCCTCAGTCCTTGGGCTATAGTGTCGCGCGCGGATTGCCTGGCGCACCTGGTCAAGCAGCCTGGGTTTTGGCGGGACCGAGGGAGGCGAGGAGTTCATGCCCGGTTGCGCGCTCTGATTTGTCGCTCTGAGCCGCTGGTCAACTAGACTCTTCATTTTGGCGTTTTCCATGGCGACCTCCCGTTGGTCGATTCATCAATCAGGTGCCCTCACCCTCGCCCTCTCCCAGTGGGAGAGGGGTAAAGTAAGCTGATAGCTGAACGCTTCTTTTTCACTGCGCCCGCCGGGGATTAGCTGCTTCTTGCGGAAACAAAAAAGCCCGATTCCCACAGACAGACTCATCCATCTGATAGAGAATCGGGCTCCCGTCCTCAGTCCGCTCTATACTCGGGCAGATCCTTTAACCCTTGTAGGGGCAACTTCCATGGTCCGTTCTGCCCTAACTATCGCTGTCATTTTGACGAAGAAAAATCGCCAAGCTTCAATCAAGAGAATGAAACCAGCGTTTAGTGGTGATGCGAGATGAGGCTAACCCCGCTCGCAGAGGTCTGAGGAGTTAATTTAGATCAGCCGGAAGCCTTCGATATCCAGGATGGAACCTTTGCGCTTGGCCTTTGGCTTGATCACAGCCTTCACGCGGGCGCCGATGCGAACCTGTGAAGGCTCGGTCACATCGAGAAGGCGATGGAGAAAAAACGTGGTGGCTCCATCGAGCTGTACCAGAGCCAAGGCGAGCGGCCGCCTGAGAGGACTGCCATCGCGCTCCACAGAGCAGAAGGTGAAGCTTGCGAGCCTGCCCTCCGGCTTGACCTCGACTTCTTCGGTGAGCTCGGCGAAGCAGCGCTCGCAGAATAGTCTCGACGGTACATAGACTTGCCGGCAGGCGTCGCAGCGTGTGCCGACGAGCTTACCGCGCTCCTTCAACGCTTCGAGGAAAGACTGCCCGGCAACTCCCGCAGTGTAGAGCGACCGGATCGGAATCTCTCCGCGCCAGGTGCGCATTTCCGTTTCTCGTGATCGTGCTCGTGTCACGTCAGAACTCCTTAACCCTTTAACCTTGGCACTCTTAAACCCTTGAACCTCGAAGAGGAAGCGGTTCCCAACACGCGATGTCGGTAATGCTGCCGACGCGCCGGGACCTGGGCTTCCAGACCGCCTTGACGCGCATTCCTATTCGTACGCTCCGGGGTTCAACCTTCTTAAGAATATGCAGAATGCCCATGCCCGCCGAGGCGCCATCGATCTCAATCACGGCCGGGATCTCCGGCCGCTTCAGACGGCGCACATCCCAGCTCACGTAACAGAGGGAGAAGGTGTTTACCGTTCCGGTGTCTTTGACGTAGACCCAATCGTCCGTCGGACGAAAGCAGCGCTCACAGAACATGCGCGGTGGGATCATGACGCGGTCGCACTTTCGGCAACGCCGCGCGATCAACCGGCCGCGCTTCAGCTCTGCCAGGTAGCGACCGATCGCCTCTCCCGTGTCCCAGGTGTAGCGGAGCTTGGGGATATAAGCGATCGTAAAAATCTTCCGCCGCTTTAACTCCGCCTCATCGAGCGGCGTGCCTCTAACAATCTTTGGTTCGCCCTTCATAACGGCTTGAACGGCTGGAACAGTTTGAACCGTTTAAAACGTTCAAACGTTTTGACTGACAATTTCATCCCGGCTCCTTGGTGCCACAAACCACGACGGATCCAACTTGCATAAGATCACCCCAGGCCTGGGCTACTCCACGCTCGGGTTTGCCTGGGACCTGGCGTGGGCCGGCCTCGCCGCGAAGCTGCCAGAACAGCTCGCAGATCTTCATGGTCCCGGCGGCCGCGATGGGGTTCCCGACTCCGAGAAGCCCGCCTGAGGGAGTGGCGGGCAAATTTCCGTTACGGTCAAAGACGCCGTCGGCGAGGAGCTTGGGTGCTTGACCCTTGGGCGCCAGTTGCAGGCCTTCCAAATGATGAAGTTCCTTGTAGGCGAAAGGATCATAGGGCTCGGCGATGTTGATCTCCTTCCTAGGCTCGCGGATGCCCGCCATGCGGTAGGCCATCCAGGCAGCCTTCTCCACGTATTCGGGGTAATAGAGATCGCGGTTGGTCCAGTAGGCGCTATCCAGGCACCAACCGACTCCCTGGACCCAGATCGGTTTCGAAGTCGCGCGCCGCGCCACGTCCTCGGCGGCCAGGATCACTGCCGCGGCCCCGTCGCTGGTCGGGCTCACCATCAGCCGGTGGACCGGCCAGGCGATAACCTCTGAGGCAAGTACGTCCTTTACGGTGAGTTGAGCGCCGAGTTGCGCTGCCGGATGATCGAGGGCATTGCGCTTGTTTTTGACCGACACGCGGGCGATCTCCCCGAGCGTGATTCCGTGCCTTTGCATATAGCGGTTTTGCTCGAGGGCGAAAATCCATAGCAGATTGGGTTTCAGCGGCTGCTCGGTGATGGGGTCGAAGATCGTCCGAAAGGCCGCTTGCGGATGGGGTTCGTAATGAGACATCTTCTCTTCGCATACGACCAGAGCAGTGTCGAAGAGGCCGGAGGCCACCTGAAACCAGCCTTGTGCCACCGCGTACACGCCCGTGCCCCCGCCCACGTAGCACCTGAGAAATGGTTTCCTCCAGCCGCCGCAGCCATCGGACAGGTACTCGCCCTTCATGTGCATTCCATCGAAGGCGTCCGGCGCGCTGCCCAGGACGACGCAACCGACTTGGTCGATGCTCATCTCGGCTGAGTCCAGCGCCGCCTTCGATGCGAGCCATGCCAATTCCTTCGGAGACTCCAGGGCCCGGCGCATGAACTTGGTCATGCCAGCCCCGACAATAGCTACTCGACGATAACCCATAAAATTAGCAAATAGTGAATGGCGAATAGTGAATGGATTCGCCCTCCAGCGCAGCTTTAACTATTTAGGATTTGCTATTCACTACTCAGAATCACCACGGCACCGCTCGCGGTCGGCACGCCACGCCAAGATAGCGCAAGTCCGGTCCTGGCGTTGGCCACCTGACGCCGTCCGGCCCGACCTCGGAGCTGCAATACCAGCTCCACGATCCGGTAGAGGCCGCCGGCCTCCAACATCGCGCCCATTCCCAACGCTCCTCCCGATACGTTAACAGGAGTGGGACCTCCCAGTTTGGTTTCACCGGATTCAACGGCTCTGCCGGCGTCGCCCGGTTGGGCGTAGAGTTTCAAGGCTATCAGGTGTTGGAGTTCCTTGTAAGCGTAGGTGTCATCCACTTCGAACAGGTCGACCTCGTCGGGCGGATTTTGGATACCGGCCTGGCGGTAAGCCATCTCAGCCGCCGTGTAGGCATAGGCGGGCAGAGCCCAGCTCCGCGATTCGAGCGTCGGGCTATCGCTCGCAAACCCGAAGCCTTTTATCCACACGGGATCGGAACGCAGCTCCCGTGCTTTCCTTTCGTTTGCTACAACGATGACAGCGCAGCCGTCGGCCGCCTGGGCGGTTTCTGCCGCACGCAGCGGATAGGAAAGATACGGAGAACCCTCGATATCGTCGGGGTTAAGCCGCAGGGGATAGGCGGCTGCGGGATTACGCAACGCTTGGGTCCGGTTTTTCGCTACCACATGGGCACACTGCGCTGGGGTGATCCCGGTTTCATGGAGGAAACCATTCATCTCCAGGCCGGCGAGGGCCTGCGGGTTAAAGGCGAGCGGGCGGTTCCAAAGAGGATCGAGAGCGTAATCGAGCAGCCAGCCGGGGGCCATGATATTGGAGGCTTTACTGTGGGCTTCCACCGCCACGAGATCGGCCACTCCAGCCTGGATCTGCATGACCGCGTCCGCGATGCCGTAAAGCCCGTCCTCAGTAAGCGTGTGCATCGGCTTCTGCATGGCGCCGAGCTGATCCGGGGTGTATTCATCGAAGATCGAAATGCCCTCGTTGAGGTCCTCCGCGCAGGTGACGAACGCACCGATCTGAGCGGGCTCGACAGCAGCATCCAAATAAGCTTTCTGCGCAGCTTCGAATATCAGTTCTTTGAAGGAAAGAAAGGGCGTGGTGGGCTGGGCGGTCGTAAATCCGACTCCTACAATCGCGACACGGCCGGCCATCATCTTCTCACCTGTACAGGAGGCTTACCCGATCGGGAGTGAATCCTCTTAGCGCTTATGCTCTGCGGCATCGTACCGGACCCACAGCCAGTCGCTTAGTTGGCCGCTAAGTTGTCAGCTTCAAGAGCTTTCAGGAGCTGGGTGAATTCGAGCTCGCTAAAGAGCTCACGCAACTTCTCTTTCTCCGGACCCCTGTAGCGCAGCTGCTCCGGCTCCACCCGGATGGGGACGTCGGTCCTTACCGTGGCCAGCTCGCGGCTCAGAAGGGCTTCTTCTTTGCGATCGGCGAGGGCGTTGCGGATGCGGCGTGCCCCCTTGAGGTCCGACTTTTCCAGGTCGTCCAGATGATCGAAGAGATTATCGAGGGACTCGTACCTTTGAATTAAGGCGCTCGCCGTTTTCTCCCCGATTCCCTTGACCCCGGGGATATTGTCAATCGCGTCTCCCATGAGCCCCATGACCTCGGTCACCTTTTCCGGCTCAACGCCGAATTTTTCCTTGACCGCGGCCGCATCGATCCATTTCTCTTTGGCGGTATCCAGGAGCTTGACCTTTTCTCCCACCAGTTGCATCAGGTCCTTGTCTCCCGAGACGATGACGACGGAAAGCCCGCGGGCGGAAAAATCCTTAGCCAGAGTGGCTATGATATCATCGGCCTCGAACCCTTCGAGCTCCAAGACGACAACGCTCATGGCCTTCAGAACCTTGCGGATGTAAGGAAACTGGGGGATGAGCTGCGGCGGCGCCTCAGGCCGATTTCCCTTGTAGGCTTGATAGATTTGGTTGCGGAAGGTTTCCTTCCCGGCGTCGAGCGCCACCGCCAGATACTCGGGCTTATAGGTCTTAAGAAACTTAAGCGTCATGGTGGTGAAGCCGTAAATAGCTTGGGTCGGCAGCCCGGCCGAATTGGTAAGGGGCGGTAGGGCGAAGAAGGCCCGGAAAATGTACGAGCTCCCATCGACGAGGTAAACGCAGGGAGGTGGGTTCGTCATCGGGAAGCAGCTCGTTGGCAACGCCGCGCCGGGAAACTAGCGGGCCGCCTCTTTCGGTAACGTGCCTGTTCGTTTGCGTACGAACGTATGGGTGGAATAGCCGTAAAAAACCTCTGCGCACTCCATAAGCGTTTCGGAAAGCGTCGGGTGAGGGTGGACGCAATCCGCAAGGTCTCTGGCTGTGGCTCCCATCTCCACGGCGAGAACCCCTTCACTGATGAGCTCGCCGGCTCCGGCGCCCACGATGCCGACCCCTAAGATGCGCTCGGTTTCGGGTTCGATGATCAGTTTGGTGAGCCCATCCGGACGGTCCAAGGTCAGCGCCCTTCCGGAGGCCGACCAAGGGAACTTCGCCACCTGCGCCGGAATTTCTTTTTCTTTTGCTTCAGTTTCCGTGAGACCGCACCAGGCCACTTCCGGATCGGTGAAGATCACCGCCGGAATGACAAAGGCGTCGGCGGAGCTGGCCTCGCCCGTGATCGCGTCCACCGCGATCCTCGCTTCCCTGGCAGCTTTGTGCGCGAGCAGAGCGCCCCCAGCCACGTCGCCGATGGCAAAGATGGCGGGGTCCGCGGTCCGCTTCTGCGCATTGACCTTGACAAATCCCTTGTCGTCCCGTTCTACCTTGGTATTTTCGAGTCCCAGATCGTTGCAGTTGGAGACGCGCCCCACGCAGACCAGAACCCGGTCGTATAGCTCCTCTGTCCGCTGCTTTTCGGACTCCATGGTCACCTTGATCTGTCTGCCGCTGGTGGCCATTTTCAGGACCTTGGTCTTCAAGCGGACTTCCTTGAACGCCTCCTGGGCGTAGCGCATGACGGGCCGGACCAGGTCGGGGTCGGCTCCCAGCAAGATCGAATCCAGGAGCTCTACCACCGTAACCTTGCTTCCCAGCGTCGCATAGACCGTCCCCAATTCCATCCCAATATACCCGCCCCCGACGACAAGAAGCTCATTCGGAATTTCTTCGAGCTCGAGCGCTTCGGTCGAGGTCATCACCCTTTTGTTTCCCAGATCAAAAGCCGAGGGCATGGCGGGCTTGGACCCCACGGCGATGATGCCGGTTTCATAGTTAATGAATTTTTGCCCCTCAGCTGTTTCCACTCGGAGGGTCCGGGAATCCTCGAAGTGGCCTCTGCCGTGCAAAACCTCGACGTTCCTTCTCTGTGCCAGGCCGGCGATGCCTTGACTGAGCTTGTCCAGGATGGATTCTTTCCACGCGCGCATACGCGCTAGGTCGATGCGCGGCTCATCGAAACTGACACCTCTTAGGGGAGAGCTTTTCGCCTCCCTGATGAGTTGCATCGAGTGGAGCAGGGCCTTGGATGGAATGCAGCCGGAGTTGAGACAAACGCCGCCCAGCCGCTTGTGCTGCTCTACCAAGACGACTTTTTTCCCTTTGTCTGCCGCGTAAAAGGCTGCGGCGTAGCCCCCCGGACCAGCCCCCAATACCACGATTTCGGTTTTCAATGGCTCCATCTATTTCCCTTCCAGCTTGAAATTTTCCTCTTTGAAGTTCTGCAGCGCCTCGACAAAGTCGCGAATGAAGCGTGCGCCATCGGCTCCGTCGATCAAGCGGTGGTCGTAAGAGAGAGTCACGGGGAGCATGGTGCGTATCTCCACCTGGTTATTTCTCACAACGGGCTTCAACGTTCCCTGTCCCAAACCGATGACCGCCGATTGTGGTTTGTAGACGATGGGGGTGAAATGCGCGCCGCCGATGCCGCCAAGGTTGGATATCGTCAGAGTGCCGCCCTGCAGCTCTCCCAGGGAAACTTCTCTTCGTCTTGTCCTTTCCGCCACTTCGCCCAGCTCCCTCGATAGATCGAACAGGCTTTTCCTGTCTATGTCCTTGATTACCGGTACGATCAATCCGGACTCTGTATCGACGGCAACCCCGATATGGTAGTACTCCTTGTAAACGATTTCCTCTGCGGCCTCATCCAGGCTCGCGTTGAAAATCGGGAACTTATTGAGTGGCAGGAGAACCGCTTTCAAAGCCAGGGCGGTGAGCGTAAGGTGCGCGCCCTTTTTCTCGTAGAACAGGGCATATTTCTTTCTCATCTCCAGAAGCGCCGTAATATCGGCCTCATCGAACTGGAACACATGGGGGACCGTGGACCAGGCCTCTTGGGTCCTGGCCGCTACCGTCCGCCTCAACGGCGACATCCTTTTTTTCGTGACCGCTCCCCATTTGGAAAAATCTATGCTTTCCGGCGCGCGCATCGGGGCTTCCTGAACGACAGCGGGTTTCTTTTCAAAGGCGATCTGCTGGAGCCGCTGGATATAGGCTCTGACATCCGCTAGCGTGATCCTGCCACCCGGCTCGCCCCCCTGGACTCGGGTCAGGTCGATCCCCAGGTTTCTGGCCAGTTTTCGTATCGAGGGTGAGGCAGGCGGCGGGAAGCCGCTTTTGGCTTCGTAGCGGTACTCCTTCGCGGGAACCGCCTCCTCCTTGGCCTCCGCTGCGGGCCGTGGCAGCCCCTTACTGCTCTCAAAGGCGGCTTCGGGTTTGCCTGTGGCGGAGACTTGCGGCGCCGCCTCTTCTTCGACAAGGGAAATGAGCACCTGTCCGACGGTAATCTCATCGCCCTCCTTGACGTAAATCTTTTGTATAATCCCGGAGACCGGCGATGGAATCGGGGCGATGGCCTTTTCGTTTTCCAACTCCAGGATGGTCTGATCCTTTTGAATCCGATCGCCTTCGGCGACCAGGATGTTGACCACTATACCGGAGTCCGCGCCTTCGCCGAGGCGTGGGAGTTTGACGTCCATCTCGTGCTTTCGTTCAGCGCCCGCGCTGCATTGTTAGACCCAGTACGGATAGGCCTTTTCGGGGTCAACGCCCAAGTCTTTGATGGCTTTTTCCACCAGCTTTTTTTCCAGCGCGCCTTTCTCGGAAAGGGCGTAGAGCGTGGCAATGACGGTAAGCTCCGCATCGACTTCAAAGTACCGTCTCAGACTGGGGCGCGTATCGCTGCGGCCGAATCCGTCGGTGCCGAGAGTGACAAGTCCTCCGTGGACCCAGGAGGCGATTTGGTCGGGGACGATGCGCATGTAGTCGGAAACAGCGACGAATGGCCCTTTCTCTTTTTCCAGAACCGACTCCAAGTAGGACTTCCCTGGCCGTGAGAGAGGATGAAGCATATTCCATCTCTTGACCTGTAAAGCTTCGTTGCGCAGGAGCTTGTAGCTTGTGGCGCTCCAGACATCCGCCGAGACGCCGTACTTTTCCGCAAGGATTTCCTGCGCTCTCAAGACCTCTCTGAGGAGAGTTCCACTGCCGAAAATGTGGGCTCGGTGCCGCTTTTTCGGCTCTCCTGGCTTAAATTTATAGAGCCCCTTGAGAATCCCTTGCTCGGCCCCCGGCGGCATCTCCGGCATCGTGTAATTCTCGTTATACAGGGTCAGGTAATAGTAAATTTCCTCGCCGTTTTTATACATCCGCCGCATCCCGTCGTGCAAAATAACGGCGAGTTCGTAAGCGAAGGCAGGGTCATAAGTCAGCAACGTGGGGATCGTGCTGGCCAAGATGTGACTGTGGCCGTCTTGATGTTGCAAGCCTTCGCCGTTGAGTGTGGTGCGGCCGGCGGTCCCTCCAAGGAGAAAACCTTTGGCTTTGACATCGCCAGCCGCCCACATCAAATCGCCGATGCGCTGAAAGCCGAACATGGAATAAAAAATGTAAAAGGGGATGGTGTTGAGCCCGTGGGTGGCATAAGCGGTTCCGGCGGCGATGAAAGAGGCCATCGACCCGGCCTCGGTGATACCCTCCTCGAGTATCTGCCCGTCTTTGGCCTCCTGGTAGTAGAGGAGCGTCTCGCGGTCAACGGGCTCGTAGAGTTGTCCCCTGGGAGAATAGATCCCGAACTGGCGGAAGAGGGCGTCCATCCCGAAAGTCCGGGCCTCGTCGGGAATGATCGGCACGATGAGTCTGCCGATCTCCTTGTCCCGGAGAAGCTTACTTAGAAGGCGCACGAAGGCCATGGTGGTCGAGAGCTGGAGCTCGCCGGAATGCTTCAGGAATTCCGTGAAATAGTCCAAGCTGGGGACCTCCATTGGCTGCGCTCTGACTTTTCGTTCGGGCAGGAATCCCCCGAGGCTTTTTCTACGCTCTAAAAGGTACTGCGTTTCCGGGCTTTCGAGAGAAGGCCGGTAAAAGGGAGTTTCCACCACCTCTTCGTCCGGGAGGGGAACGCCGAATCTCGCGCGAAATTCCCTCAGCTCTTTTTCATTGAGCTGTTTCTGCTGGTGGGTGACGTTTCTTCCCTCGCCGGCTTCTCCCAGGCCGTAACCTTTGACGGTCTTGGCCAGAATCACCGTGGGCGAGCCTTGATGCTCCACAGCCGCCTTGTAGGCCGCGTAGACTTTCTGCGGGTCATGACCACCCCGATTGAGCTTGTGAATCTGCTCGTCCGTCAGGTGATTCGCCATCTCCAGGAGTTCAGGATATTTCCCAAAAAAATGTTTCCTGGTGTAGCTCCCCGGCTCGACGGAGTATTTCTGATAGTCTCCGTCGACGGCTTCTTCCATTCTCTTGACCAGGAGCCCTTTGTGGTCGGCCTTCAGGAGCGGATCCCAATCGGACCCCCAGATCACCTTGATGACGTTCCAGCCGGCGCCGCGAAACATGGCCTCCAGCTCTAGCCGCTGGAGATTACAGTTGACCACCCAGATCAGGTTGTCCAAATTCTCCCGGGCGGCCAGGGTCAACGCGCCGGAGGATTCCGGCTCGTCCATTTCCCCGTCGCCCACAAAACACCACACTTTCGGCTCCTGAGCGGTTAGCAAGCCCCGGGCCCGCAGGTACCGGTTAAAGCGCGCCTGATATATCGACATGATCGGGGAAAGTCCCATCGAGACCGTGGGAAACTGCCAGAAATCGGACAGCAGATAGGGGTGCGGATAGGAGGGGAGCCCTCCTCCCGGGGCCAACTCTTGGCGGAAATGGTGCAGATGCTTCGCATCCAATCGCCGCTCCAGATAGGCCCGGGCATAATTGCCAGGCGAGGCATGCCCCTGGAAATAAACGGTGTCTGGCGGTCGTTCGCCATCGCCGCCATTAAAAAAGTGATTGAAACCGACTTCATACAGAGTCGCGCAGGAAGCGTAGGTTGAGATATGCCCTCCGATCCCGTGATGAATCCGGTTCGCCTTGACCACCATGGCCATGGCATTCCAGCGGATATAGCTCTTGATCCGCCTCTCGATCTCCCGGTTCCCCGGATAGGGCGGTTCTTGTTCGGGCGCAATCGTGTTAATGTAGGTGGTGTTCACCATGGGGGAGATATTCAATCCGGATTCACGCAGCCTCGTGAGCAGCCTGTCCAAAAGAAAGGGCGCGTGATCGGACTCGCGATCTTTCAGCACGTACTCGAGAACGTACTCCAGTGAATCCACCCACCTCCGCGTCTCAGCGCCATCGGGCCTCCTCCCGGCAGTCGATTGCTCACTGCGACCGTTATCGGCCTGCGCGTTATCGGGCTTGGCTTGTTGATCTTTTTTCCCGGCTTCCACTTTCCGCTGCCTTATCGTTTGAGGGCCAGGCGTTCACGTGGACTTAATATATTGCGTTGTCCGGACATGCAATACATCGATCTGACGTTTCCAACCCCGCAACATAATCTGGCCTGTGACGAAGCTCTGGTCGCCTTGTGTGAGAGGGGCTATGAGCATGAGATTTTAAGGGTTTGGGAACCGCGCGAGCACTTCGTGGTGTTGGGCTACTCGAATCGGGTCCTTTCGGAAATTGACCTTCCTGCCTGCCAACGGAATCGCATCCCCGTTTTCAGGCGCTGCAGCGGAGGCGGCGCAGTGCTACAAGGACAGGGCTGCTTGAACTATGCGTTGGTCTTGGAAATCCCGCCCGCGGGCCCGCTGAGCAATATCTCCGCGACCAACGCCTTCATCATGCAACGCCATCAGAAAGCTATCCAACAGACTATAGGCTCCAGGGTAGAAATTCAAGGTTTTGCCGATCTGGTCCAGGGAAATTTAAAGTTCTCAGGCAATGCCCAATACCGCAAGCGGCGATTTTTGCTTTACCACGGGACCTTCCTGTTGCAATTGGATTTGTCATTGATGGAAAGAGTATTGTGCATGCCGCAACGCCAGCCGTCCTACCGACAGAACCGCCCGCATCAGGAATTCCTAATCAA
Source organism: Deltaproteobacteria bacterium (assembly GCA_016193385.1). The sequence continues at coordinate 202 of JACPSF010000066.1, read as the reverse complement.
TTTGAATCTCCGGCCAGCCCTGGTTAAACAGGCGCTGCGGGAGGCATGGGGAGCGGCGGAACTTTTTCGAGATATTCATCTGGCAGAGGTCGAAGGGTTAGCGGAAGGGCGGTATTCGAGCGAGGAATGGAACTTTAAGTATTAAGCCTGTGTCTTGGCAGAGAAAGCTGGTGGCGGTGGACGGACTCGAACCGTCGACTCC
>JACPSF010000065.1 GCA_016193385.1 Deltaproteobacteria bacterium | reverse complement strand
CCAGAAAGGGCAAAACCACCATCAGGACGAGAAGGAGCAGGGCGACCAGCGTGCCAAGATACCTCCATCCGCCGAGATCAATTTGATGCGGTCGGAAGCCTTTGCCGGTCACGGTGGAAAAGCTCTCGATTTGCGAGGTGAAGCGACGGTAGAGGTAGACGAAGAGCAGGGCGATCACCAGGATTCCTACCCCGTAAGTTGCTGCCAGGTTGTGGTTGGTCGGAAAGGAGCCCAGGGCCTCGCGCCAAATCTTGGTGGTAAAGACCTCGATCCGGGCGGGCAACGCGATAATGGCCGGGGTATCGAAGCTCTCCACGGCCCTGACGAAATTCAAAGTGGCGGCCGCCAGGATCGCCGGCCTCATGAGGGGAAAAGTGATGCGCCAGGCGATGCCAAACTCACTGGAGCCGAGGGTTTTGGCCGATTCTTCCAGGGAGGGATCCATGCCTTTCAGGGCGGCCGCAATGATCAGAAAGGCGAGTGGGGTCAGGATCAGCCCTTCGACAAACATCAGTCCGGGGAGGGAATAGATATTAAACGGGCCGCTCTCAAGGCCGAAGAGCTTCGCCAGCGAGGCATTGATCAGGCCGTTGTTCGGATTGAGGAGAAGGACCCATGAGATAGCGATCAGAATGGGCGGCATGATGTTGGGAACGATCGCGGTGAGCTCGAAGAGCCTGCTGAAGGGGGCGTTGGTCCTGATGGTAATCCAGGCCAGGGTTAAGGCGAGGACCACCGACAGGCCTGAGGCCCCGAGGCCGAAGACAAAGGAGGTCAGGATCAGGCGGTAGGACTCCGGATCGGAGTAGGCGCGAATATAATTGTTGAGCGTGAAGTGGCCCGGCACACCCAACGGCGCGTCGATGAGGCTCCCGTAAATAAGGAAAAAGGTCGGGTACAGGCTCAGAAAGGCGACAATCCCCGCGACCCCAAGGAAGATTAGATTGATGGGTTGGGTGAGAAAAATTCCCGCCCGGCTGAGCGCCCATCCGGCGGGAAGGTCGCGGCCGGCTGCCACGGATCGGTGGTTCACAATCTGCTGGGGGCTTAGCGTAAAAAGATCTTGGCGTATTCCTTCTTTTTTTCTGCGAAACCCTTCGTGTCAAGATCCAGCATCTCGACAAATTGGATTTTGTCTGCGTCCGGTAGCGGCGGAAAGACCCCCTTGCGGTTGACGAACTCACCCATCTTCGCCATGATGTTCATGCTCTCATCACCGAGGAAAAAATCGATGAAGGTTTTCCCTGCGTTGGGGTGGGGGGCCTTGTTGCTGAGGGGAGCATAGTGGCCGTCTCCCAGCATTTTTTCAAGCCGCACGTAGTCCATCGGAGCCCCTTTTTGGCCGAAGATAAACGCATATTTGACATAAGTTATTGCAATTGGCGTCTCTCCGGTAGTGACGCGCTCAGCCGCGGGCAGGAGCGATTCGACGAGAATCGGCTTCATGGCGGCAAGGTCACGAATAAATTTGTCCGCCTTTTCTTTCCCCATGAGCTTGAAGAGACTGGCAACCCACTGGGTAGTCGTCGTGTGCTGTGTGGGATCCGGCATGACCAGCTTCCCCTTGTATTGGGGCTTCAGGAGGTCCTCGAGGGATTTCGGCGCATCGGCGGATTTGATCACACCTTTGTTGTAAACGACACCGACAATGACATTGCGGTATCTCGGGCCCAGGTTGGGGTCGATCGCGTCCTTGGGGAAGTCCTTAGCCGACGGCGACTCATATTTGGCAAAGACCCCCTGTTTCTGCATGATTTGCAGCGGGTTATCGTTGGTTAATATGACATCAAAGAGCGGCCTTCCGGCTCGATACTCGCTCAGGGCCCTATCCATGACCTTGGTAGCCGAGGCCCTCCAATATTCCGCCTCTATCCCGGTCTTCTTTTGGAAAGCCTTTCTGACGGCCTCTACGGTATCGGACTCCAGCGAGCCGTAAAGGACGACTTTCCCCCCAAAGCCGGCCCCGATATCACGAGCGTCAATGCCAGGAAAATGAGAAAAACTTTCAGATTCCGCAGCATCGGTTGTGCCCTCCTTTTTGGTCCCGTTCCATCTGAACGAGCCCGGCTGTCGATATTTTCAGATCGGGGGCTTTGAGTCAAGGCCCGCGCCGGATGAAGGGCCGAACAGAATGCCGGGTGATTGGCCTGAGAGCCAGGCGGCCTCTTGACTATAGTGAAGGAAAAAAGAAAATTACCATAATCCCCCTATCCTCCCTCAAATCCCCCTTTTCCCCCCTTTGGTAAAGGGGGATCGAGGAGGATTTAGGAGAGCGAGGGGGGATTTGATGTCAATTTATTTAATTCCGTCACTATAAGTCTGTTTTGAAACATAGCTTTTAAATTTGTCTCTTGATATCAGTGCTTGAGGTGTCTCGGTGTTAACTGCCAATCCCCAGCGCAGCCGCTATAGTTTTTTGAACTACCTTTGGGTGCCGTTAGCGTGTCTCGGGCTCATGGCGGTATTGCTGTGGAAGTTGTGGGCCCACGGGGCCTCTCCGGTGGTTCCGCGCGCAGCGCCGCGGCCCGTCGCTCCCCGCACGGATCTCTCCGCCGACGAAAAAGCCACGATCGCGCTCTTTCGCCGGGCGTCGCCTTCGGTGGTGCATATCACTACGCTGACCGTGGCGCGCGACATATTCACTCTCAACCTGCTGCAAATCCCGGAAGGGACAGGTTCGGGTTTCATCTGGGATGAGTCGGGAAACATCGTTACCAACTTCCATGTGATCCAAGATGCCTCCGCTGCTCAAGTGACTCTTGCCGATCATTCGACCTGGAAGGCGCGGCGTGTCGGAGTGGCCCCAGACAAAGACCTCGCCGTTTTGCGTATCGACGCACCCACAAGCCGGCTCCGGCCCATTCCGGTCGGTTCCTCGCAAGATCTTCAGGTGGGGCAAAAGGTCCTTGCCATAGGCAATCCCTTCGGTCTCGATCAAACCTTAACGACAGGGGTGATCAGCGCGCTCGGGCGGGAGATCGAGTCCGTGACGCGCCGTCCGATTCAGGGAGTCATTCAGACCGACGCGGCGATCAACCCAGGCAACTCCGGCGGGCCTTTGCTTGACAGCGCGGGTCGCTTGATCGGAGTCAATACGGCCATCTACAGTCCCTCGGGCGCCTCCGCCGGGATCGGCTTTGCCATCCCCGTGGATACGGTCAATCGGGTGGTCCCGGAGCTGATTCGTTACGGAAAGGTCATTCGCCCCGGGCTTGGGATCCAGGTGGCGGAGGATCAACTGGCCCAGGAGCTGGGCTTGAGCGGGGTTTTGGTGGTCGAGGTGGTACCGGGCAGCGTCGCAGCCAAGGCGGGAATCCGGCCGACCAGGCGGGACGCTTTCGGCCGGGTCAGCCTGGGCGATGTGATCGTGGCGATCGGCGGGAAGAAAATTGAGTCAGTCAACGATTTGTTTCTGATCCTGGAACAGTACAAGGTGGGAGACGCGGTAAACGTAGCCCTGGTGCGGGACAAAAGGCGGCAGGAAGTGAAGGTCACCCTCGAAGAGCTCAAGTAAGGCCCTCCAACGACTCACCCCAAGGGGCGATCCCTTCCTTGACATAAGGTCCATTTTCCAATAAGAAAAGCTAAATTTGCCTCCTGGTGACATCTCGGGAGCTTCTTTCCATACCTCTGTACCGACGGGTATGGTTTTTTACATAGCCTTTTATGGCCCATCCCTATCTTCCCTTGCTGATCGTGTTTCTCTTTGCAGGGATCATCGTGCTTTCCCTCCTCTTGATCGCTTCTCTGCTCGGCCCCAAGAGATCCAGCTCCGTCAAAGGTGAGCCCTTTGAGTCGGGCAACCCGCCCAGAGGCGACGCCCGAATCAGATTTTCCGTCAAGTTTTACCTTGTGGCCATGCTCTTCCTCATCTTCGATATCGAAGTCGTATTTCTCTATCCGTGGGCGATTCTCTTTCGCCGGCTGGGCGTGTTCGGGCTCGTCGAAATGGGAATTTTCCTTCTCATTTTGGTCGTAGGCTTCATCTATGTGTGGAAAAAAGGGGCTCTGGAGTGGGCGTAGGCCTTTATGGCGGAAGATAGCCCGACCATTCAATATCTTAAGGAGCGATTAGCGGACGGCATCCTCGATACGCACGCCTTTCGAGGCGATCAGACCATCGTGATCCGCAGGGAAAGACTGTGCGAGACCTTCCGCACTTTCAGAGACGATCCGAAACTCGCTTTTAATTTTCTCACCGATATCACGGCCGTGGATTACCTGGGCAAAAAGGAGCCGCGCTTCGAGGTCGTTTACCATTTGCACTCTATGCCCCGCGGGGAGCGACTGCGGGTCAAGGTTCCCGTGCCCGAGGCGGCTCCGGCAGTGGATTCGCTTACCCCTTTGTGGAAAGGGGCCAACTGGCTGGAGCGGGAAGTCTGGGACATGTTCGGGATTCGCTTCCTGGGCCATCCTGACCTGCGGCGGATTCTGCTTTACGAAGAGTTCCAGGGGCATCCCCTGCGCAAGGACTATCCGGTTAACCTATGGCAGCCTTTGGTTCCCGAACGGGAGGTCAAAGGGACTTTTGTGGATGAAAGGTCGCGGAACAAGCTGATGCGACTCAAGCAAAAACTTGTTCCCGGACGCTAAGGAACGAGCCGAAAAGCTAAATGAAACCGGAAAAAGTCGACCTGCCGATAGAGACGATGGACCTGCAGATGGGACCTTCCCATCCGGCCACGCATGGGACCATCAAGTTCAACCTCAAGCTCGAGGGAGAAAAGGTTCTCGACTGCGACACGGAGGTGGGCTACCTCCATCGCGGCTTTGCCAAGAGTTGTGAGCAGGCCACTTGGACGCAGGTGATCCCCTATACGGATCGGCTCAATTATGCGTCTCCGCTGATCAATAACGTGGGTTACGCCCTGGCGGTGGAGAAGCTGATCGGCCTGGAGGTGACACCGAGGTGCCAGTTTATCCGCGTGATCGTGAGCGAACTCTCCCGCATCTTCGATCACCTGACCTGCTGCGGAATGGCCGCGTCGGAGCTGGGAGCGATCACGGCTGGCTTCTACATGATAGAGGGCCGGGAGCTCATCTCGAGGATCGTAGAGACGCTCACGGGAGCCCGGCTGACCGTCACGTACGTGCGAATCGGGGGAGTCAAGCACGATCTGCCCTACGGGTTCGCGGAGCAGGTGGAGCGTGCCTTCGCGATCGTCCGGAAACTGCTTTCGGACTGCGATCGGCTGCTCTCCCGCAATCGGATCTTCCTTGACCGCATGTCCGGTATTGCGGCGATCTCCCGGGAAACCGCGATCGCCTACGGGCTGACCGGCCCGATTCTCCGCTCCACCGGAGTCAACTATGATGTGCGCAAGGCCCACCCCTACCTGGTATACGACCAGCTCGACTTCGAGATCCCCTTGGGATCGAAAGGGGATAATTACGATCGCTTCGTGGTCCGCATCCAGGAGCTAGAGCAGAGTATGCGGATTGTCGACCAGGCGCTGAAGAAGATCCCCCCCGGTCCCGTGACGATCGAGGATCCGCGCATTGTTCTTCCGGAAAAGGAGCGGGTCTATGGCAGCATCGAGGGGCTGATGAACCATTTCAAGATCATCATCGAAGGGATAAAGGTCCCCCCGGGTGAGGTCTATTTTGCCGTCGAGGGAGGCAACGGGGAACTGGGTTTCTACCTCGTGAGCGACGGAGGTGGCAGGCCTTACCGCGTCCGCGTCCGGCCGCCCTGTTTCATCGCCATGTCGGCGTTTTCTGAAATGATCAAGGGAAGGATGCTGGCGGATATCATCCCCACCTTCGGCATGATCAACATGATCGGCGGGGAGTGCGACCGGTAAGAAAAGCGAATAGTAAATAGCGAATAGCGAATAGCGAATAGAGCCGTCCCCCCTGCTATCCATTTGCTATTTGCCATCTGCGGTTTTTATGGCAGTAGAATTTTCGCCCGAAGCTCTAAAGCGATTCGAAGAGATCATCAGCCGCTATCCCAAGAAGGAGGCGGCCATGCTTCCGGTGCTTTACCTGGCGCAAGCTGAGTTTGGTTATCTCGGCACGGATGCCATCGAGTACGTGGCCAAGAGCATGGGGGTCTCTACGGCACGCGTCTACGGCGTGGTCACGTTTTACACTATGCTGAATATGAAACCGATCGGCACGCACCATATCCAGGTCTGCCGCACCTTGCCCTGCGCCCTCGCCGGAGCGGAAAAGATCGCCGCTTTGATCAAAGCAAAACTGGGTATTGATGCGGGCGAGACGACTCCGGACGGCAAGTTCTCGCTGTCGGAGGTGGAATGTCTGGCCTCTTGCGGCACCGGGACGATGATGCAGGTCAACGAGGATTACTACGAAAATCTCACGGAGGAGAGGGTGGCCGAAATCCTCCAGAGTTTGAAGTAAAGGCGAGAGGCAAAACTAGAAACTAACCGGCCTCTTCTTGCTGTTGCCTATCGCGTGATCTGATCTATGGAAAAAATTCTCCTGCGCAACGTGGATGCGCCCGAGTCTCACGCCCTGGCGGTGTACCGCTCCCGCGGCGGCTACCGGGCGTTGGAAAAAGTGGTGCGGGAGATGTCGCCTGAGCGGGTGATTGAAGAGGTCAAGGCTTCCGGTCTCAGGGGCCGGGGCGGCGCGGGCTTTCCCACCGGGATGAAGTGGGGCTTCGTTCCCAAGGATAGCCCCAAGGCGAAGTATGTAGTCTGCAACGCCGACGAGAGCGAACCGGGCACGTTCAAGGATCGCCTCCTGATGGAAAAAGATCCCCACGCGATCATCGAGGGCACCGTCATCGCCGCTTATTCCATCGGCTCGCATACGGCGTTCATCTATATTCGCGGGGAGCTGGCCTACGCGAGCCAGGTGTTGCAAAAAGCCATCGGGGAGTCGTACCAGGCCGGTTATCTGGGCAAGAGCATTTTGGGAACCGGCTATGATCTGGATCTCATCCTCCACCGCGGGGCGGGGGCTTACATCTGCGGGGAAGAGACGGGATTGCTCTCCTCTTTGGAAGGCGGGAAGGGCTGGCCTAAAGTGAAGCCTCCCTTTCCGGCGACCCACGGCCTGTTCGGTTGCCCCACGGTGGTCAACAACGTGGAAACTCTCGCCGCGCTCCCGTGGATCATCGACCAGGGCGCGGCCCAATATGCCGCCTTGGGGACGGAGAAGAGCAAGGGGACGAAGCTCTTCAGCGTCAGCGGCCACATCCGCAAACCTGGAGTCTACGAGGTCGAGATGGGCTACCCCTTCAAGCGCTTTCTCGAAGAGGATTGCGGGGGGATCCCGAACGGTAGAAAGCTCAAGGGAGTGATCCCCGGAGGGACCTCCATGCCGGTCCTGCGGGCGGACGAGATCGGAGAGGTCCGGATGGACTACGAATCCTTCCAGGCGGCGGGGACGATGCTCGGTTCCGGCGGCGTGGTCGTCATGGATGAGACCACCTGCATGGTCAGGGCGGCGTGGAACATCGCGCGCTTTTTTGCCCACGAGTCCTGCGGCCAATGCAGCCCGTGCCGCGAGGGATGCCACTGGATGGAGAAGATATTTTGGCGCGTTGAGAATGGCGAGGGAAAAAACGCCGACCTGGATCTGATTCTCAACATCAGCGGCAACATCATGGGCAACACGATCTGCCCGTTCGGAGATGCGGCGGCGATGCCCGCCGCGGCCTTCATCAAAAAATACCGGGCGGAATTTGAAGCGCATATCGCGGAAAAGCGGTGCGTGGTCTCAGCGAGCGGATGAGATGGATCCAGTGAGGCTCACCATCGACGGCAGGGAAGTTGCCACGACCAAGGGGCGCACGGTCATTCAGGCCGCGGAGGAGGCCGGGATCGCGATTCCCCATTACTGCTATCACCCCAAGCTCGCCATCGCCGGCAACTGCCGGATGTGCCTGGTGGAGATCGAGAAGATGCCCAAGCTCCAGATCGCCTGCAACACGCAGGTAACCGAGGGGATGTCGGTGCAGACCCAGAGCCCTAAAGTCCTCCAGGCGAGAGAGGCGGTCATGGAGTTTCTTCTGATCAATCATCCTCTGGACTGCCCGATCTGTGACCAGGCCGGAGAGTGCTGGCTTCAGGACTACTACATGCAGCACGACCTCCAACAGAGTCGCTTCATCGAAGGGAAGCACCACGACCGCAAGCGGGAAGTCTTTGGCGCCCATGTGGTGTTCGATGGCGAGCGCTGCATCAAGTGCACGCGCTGCGTCCGCTTCCTCCAGGAGGTCACCCGGACCGAGGAGCTCACCGTCATCAACCGGGGAGATCATTCCACCATCGCCCTGTTCCCGGGAAAGGTCCTCGACAACCCGCTTTCCGCAAACATCAACGACATCTGTCCGGTGGGGGCGCTCACGGATCGCGATTTCCGCTTCCGGGTGCGGGTGTGGTACCTGCAAAAAACCCCATCGATCTGTCCCGGCTGCAGCACCGGCTGCAACATCAGCATCGAGAGCTACCAAAACCGCATCGCACGCTTCAAGCCGCGGATCAATGAGGAGGTGAACAGCCACTGGATCTGCGACGAGGGGCGCTACTGCTTCCACGCTCTGACCGAGGTGGAGCGCCTGGCTTCGCCGCTGATCCGGCAGGAAGGGGGGCTTGTGCCGACCGACTGGGAGACGGCGCTGAGGACGGTCGTCTCACGCCTGCGCGCGGCCCGGCCCGCCGCCGGCGTGCTCTCGGGGAGGAGCACCAACGAGGAGGCGTTTCTCTTTGCGAAGCTTCTGAAACAGCTCTCCCCCCAAGCGAGAATGGAAGGTTTTTACCGGGAGCGCGAGCTGACCGAGGTGGAGAGAATCTTGAAGAGCCCCGATCGGTCTCCCAACTTTCGCGGCATCAGGGACTTGGGGGTCGGCTCCGATGGTGGCTTTGAACCGCTGCTCCGGGAGCTGGCTCAAGGGAAGTTTTCGAGCGCCTATATCGTCGGGGAGGATCTGCTCGCGCAGCTTCCCGGCGAGCAAGGGCTCAGAGACGCCTTGGCCAAGCTCGCCTTCTTGGTCGTTCAGGATACGCACCTCAGCGAGACGGCCAGGTTGGCCCATGTGGTTCTTCCGGCCACGAACTTTGCCGAGAAAGAGGGGACCTATACGAATCGCAAGGGCCGAGTCCAGAGGCTCTCCCCCGCGTTGGTGCCTCCCGCCGGCGTGTTGCAGGACCTGGAAATCTTCGGCCGTCTGCTCTCCCTTGCGGGAGCGCCAAGCGCTCCGGCGAATTCCCGTGAGGTCTTTTCTCAGATTGCGCGGGAAGTCCCGCGATACCGGGGCCTCAGCTACGAAAGGGTCGGCACCCAGGGAGTTCAACTGGAAACGTGAGCCGAAACGACGATGATCGTAGAACTCGGCATCATTGCGGCTAAGGCCCTGCTGGTCCTCTTCATGGTCCTCAACCTCGCGGGCGTCATGGGTTGGGTGGAGAGGAAAGGGAGCGCTTTGATTCAGGACCGCATCGGCGCCAACCGGGCCTCGGTCTTGGGCTTTGCCGGCCTCGGGTTGGTGAATACCCTGATCGCGGACCCGATTAAATTTCTCACCAAGGAAGATTTCATCCCTCCCGGCGGCGATAGGCTTCTCCACACCCTGGCGCCTTGTCTGGCGCTCTTCCCGGCATTGGTTACGTTCGCGGTCATTCCCTTTGGGGACGTGCTGGTCGTCGGGGGCAGGGAGATCAACCTCCAGGTGGCCAACATCAATGTGGGCATCCTGTACATCTTCGCCATGGCCTCCTTGAGCGTCTACGGCATCGTGATCGGGGCCTGGGCCTCGAACAACAAGTTCTCTCTGTTAGGAGGCGTGCGGGGGTCGGCGCAGATGATCTCTTACGAAATCGCCATGGGACTCTCCGTCATGGGTATCCTCATGGTCTACGGCACGCTCGAGCCGCAACAGATCGTGCGCTCTCAGGGCCAGCTTCTCTGGGGTTGGCTCCCAGCCTGGGGAGTGTTTCTCCAACCGGTCGCTTTGCTTCTTTTTTCCGCCGCCGCCGTGGCCGAGACCAAGCGGATACCGTTCGACCTGCCGGAGGGGGAGTCGGAGATCGTCGCCGGTTTTCACACGGAGTACTCGGGCGGAAAGTTCCTCATGTTCTTTGCGGGTGAATTTGCCGAGATGGTCACCTCCGCCGGATTGATCGCCACGCTCTATTTCGGCGGTTGGCAGGTTCCCTATCTGCTGCGCGACGGCTTTCATTTTCCCTGGGGTGGAGCGTGGCTTCTGCCCCAGCTGGCGGTTGTCCTGTTACAGGTGGGAGCCTTCACCCTCAAAGTGGTGTTCTTCTGCTGGCTGTTCGTTCTGCTGCGCTGGACGCTGCCGCGTTTTCGCTATGATCAGGTGATGCGCCTGGGTTGGAAGATGCTCCTCCCGCTCGCCCTCCTGAACGTGATGGTGACCGGCGTGATTATTGTGGCCTTGCAAGGCGGTAGATGAAATGATGACGGCGCCTGTACTTCTTTTTTTCGTCCTCGCCGCCTTGTCCGTGGTCTTCTCTCTGGCCGTAGTCTTCCAGAGAAATCCGGTCCATAGCGCCATGGCTCTCGTGGTCACGCTTTTTCTCGTGGCGATCCTCTTTCTGACCCTGGATGCTCCTATGGTCGGCATCCTCCAGATCCTCGTTTACGCGGGGGCCATCATGGTTCTCTTTCTCTTCGTCATCATGCTGTTAAACCCGGAAGCCCTGGAGCGCCGGCGAGCGCTGTGGTGGGGGTTGGGATCGATTGCGGGGCTGCTTCTGGTTTTTGAGTTTGCCGACTTTCTTTCCGACATCCCGAGGCAAGCTGCCCAAGGTGCGGCCGTGGGCGAGGGCTTCGGCGGTCCGGAGCAACTGGCCCAGAGCCTGTTTCATGATTTTGTTCTGCCGTTCGAGGTCGCTTCGGTCTTGCTCCTAGTCGCGATCGTCGGCGCCGTGGTCCTGGCAAAACGGGAGGGCTGACTCTTCAATGGCACCCCTGGACTACTACCTATTTTTAAGCGCCGTCCTCTTCGCCATCGGCGTTGTCGGCGTCGTGATCCGCCGCAATCTCATCGTCATTTTGATGTCGATTGAGCTGATGCTCAACGCGGTGAACCTGACCTTCATCGCCTTTGCCCGCTCGCTCGGTTCCATGGAAGGCCAGGTGATTGTCTTTTTTGTCATGACGGTGGCCGCAGCCGAGGCCGTGATCGGCCTGGCCATCATCATCTCCATTTTCCGCCACCGCCAGACCCTGGATCCCCAGGAGATGCAGACGCTCAGATGGTAAAAATTTTCGCTCAGGGGCCTGTTTCGCTCCCTGAAAGCAATAGGGGTCGCTCGGTGGCTCGCCTCGCGCGGCCAAAGCAATAGTTCAGTGGGCTCTTTGAACCTGCACGACTGGTGCTTTGGCCTTGCTCAGCAAGCCCCCTCAGTGTAGGGAGCGACTAAGGGGAGCGCGAGTGAGGCTGCGGACGTAGAGACGAAAAGGTTCGGTTAAAGCACTGCTCCATCGGCCGCAGCCGAGAGCGCGTTCCCCGAGGGAGCTATTGCATCGGGCCTGAAAGGCGCTTCCAGGCGCTGCGAATTGGAAGACTATGGAAGAAGCAAGGTTGCTTCGTTTAATCCCTTTGATCCCGCTCTTCGCGGCGGCGCTCAATATCTTCTTCGGCCAGCGCTGGGGGCGAAAAAGAGCCGGCCTCCTGGCCTGCGCGGCCGTGGGGCTCGCTTTCTTGCTCTCCCTCTGGGCGGTTTGGGTCCTTCCTCCGGGAGGGGCTATCAAAGATTCCGTGTTTACCTGGATCGAGTCGGAGCCTTTCCGAGCGGATTTCGCATTTCGCGTCGACGCTCTGACCGCAGTGATGCTCTTGGCGATCACCGGAGTGGGTCTGCTGATCCATATTTACTCTCTCGGATATATGGGCCACGACGAGGGGATGATCCGCTACTTTGCCTATCTCAACCTCTTCATCTTTTTCATGCTGCTCCTGGTCATGGCCGACAACCTGTTGCTCCTTTTTGTCGGCTGGGAGGGGGTCGGGCTCTGCTCTTATCTCCTGATCGGCTTTTGGTACCAGGATCACGCCAATACCATCGCGGGGAACAAGGCTTTCGTGGTGAACCGGATCGGCGACTTTGGTTTCCTTCTCGGCCTTCTCTTCCTGTTTTGGGAGATGGGCCGACAAGGGGTCTGGACGCTGGACATTGGCCAGCTCCAGCAAAGCGCCCATCTCCTCTCGTCTGAGAAGGCCGTCGTCATCACCCTGCTCTTGTTTTTCGGGGCGACGGGCAAATCGGCGCAGATCCCGCTTTATGTGTGGCTTCCGGATGCCATGCAAGGCCCGACTCCGGTCAGCGCGCTGATCCACGCGGCCACCATGGTGACCGCCGGTGTGTACATGACCGCGCGGCTTCACTTTCTTTACTCCATGGCGCCTCAAACCCTCGGCGTGATCGCCACCGTCGGGGCCCTGACCGCCTTTTTTGCCGCGACCATCGCGCTGGCCCAGAACGACATCAAGCGCGTGTTGGCCTATTCCACGGTGAGTCAATTGGGCTATATGTTTCTGGCGGTAGGCGTCGGGGCCTTCAGCGCGGCGGTCTTTCACCTTTTCACCCACGCATTTTTCAAGGCCTGCCTCTTTCTCTGCGCCGGCAGCGTCATCCACGGTCTTGAGGGAGAGCAGGACATGCGGAATATGGGAGGATTGAAGTCTTTTCTTCCCGCCACCTACTGGACCTATCTCATCGCCGCCTTGGCCATCTCGGGCGCTCCCCTCACGGCGGGATTCTTCTCCAAGGATCAAATCCTCTGGCAGGCTTTCGCCAGCACGAGCGGCTCGGTGGGGTTCTGGTTCATCGCCTGGCTCACTGCGGGGCTCACGGCCTTTTATATGTTCCGCCAGTTCTTCCTGGTCTTTCATGGGCCGTGCCGGGTGAGAGAGCCGGTGCGGACGAAGATTCATGAATCTCCCCGGGTGATGACGGTGCCGTTGGCGGTGTTGGCTCTAGGGTCGGTGTTTGCCGGTTGGGTGGGAGCGCCCGAGTTTATGTGGGGAAGTCCATGGCAGCGTTGGCTGGAGCCTGTCTTCGGTGCTCAGGGTCACGCCGCTCACGGAGAGGTTTCAGCGGAATGGCTGCTCATGTCGCTCACCATCGCGATCGCGGCTCTGGGATTTTTTCTGGCCTATCTCGGATATGGCCGCGGCGCAGGGGTACCGGAACGAATTTCGTCTTGGCCCGCCTTTAACTGGCTGGCGCGCAAATACTATGTCGACGAAATATATGATCGCATCTTGGTTCGCCCGTTTACCCGGTGTGCCGCCTGGATGGCCCAGTCCTTCGATCCAAAATTCATCGATGGTGCCGTCAACGGCGTGGCCGGCCGCGTTCTGGGAAGCAGCCTGTTTTGGCGCCAGGTCCAAACCGGCAACGTCCAACACTATCTGTTCGGCTTTCTGGCCGGTGCGTTGGTAATACTGGCCTACTATCTGTACGCGTAGGAGTCGCGGATGGGGCTTGCGGCTGGTGATTTGAGCTTGATAGTTTTTCTACCCACGGTTGGGGCTGTGGTGATGCTCCTCATTCCGCGCGCCGTGAGCCCTGCGCTGTTTAAAACGGCGCTGGCCTTTACCTTGATTACCTTCCTCTGGTCGCTGAGACTTCTCTGGGGTTTTGATCCCGGCTCCGGCGAGATGCAGTTCGTCGAGCGGGTTGCCTGGGTCCCCGCGTTGGGGATCGACTACTTCGTGGGGATCGATGGGATCAGCCTTTTTCTCGTTCTGCTCACCACCCTGCTCGGTCCGATCGTGATTCTCGCCTCCTGGACCATTGGGACGAGGGTCAAAGAGTACCTCTTTTTCATGCTCGTCCTCGAGACCGGCATGCTCGGCGCTTTCGTGGCGCTCGATCTTTTTCTCTTTTATGTCTTTTGGGAGGTCATGCTGATCCCGATGTATTTTTTGATCGGCGTGTGGGGCGGGCCCCGTCGCGTCTACGCGGCGCTAAAGTTTGTGCTCTTCACGATGAGCGGGAGCCTGCTCATGCTGGTCGCGATCATCTATCTCGCCGCGCGCAACTTCCAGGTTACGCAGGTCTTAACCTTCGATTTGCTCCGCATCTACCATCTCCACCTGCCCTACGAGGAGCAGATGTGGCTGTTTCTGGCCTTCGCCCTTTCCTTCGCGATTAAAGTTCCCCTCTTCCCCTTTCACACCTGGCTTCCCGATGCCCACGTGGAGGCGCCCACGGCCGGCTCGGTCATTCTGGCCGGTATCCTTCTTAAGATGGGGACCTATGGTTTTCTCCGCTTCGCCATCCCTTTGTTTCCCGAAGCCACGCTCGCGGCCGCTCCCGTGGTTAGCGCCCTGGCCGTGATCGGTATTGTTTACGGCGCCCTGGTGGCGATGATGCAGGCGGATCTGAAGAAGCTGGTGGCCTATTCCTCGGTCAGCCATCTCGGTTTTGTGATGTTGGGTCTCTTTGTCCTCAATCTTCAGGGCGTGGAAGGCGCCCTCTACCAGATGCTGAACCACGGCCTTTCCACCGGCGCGCTGTTCCTCATCGTGGGCATGATCTACGAGCGGCGCCACAGCCGTATGATCGAGGACTTCGGCGGGCTTTGGAAGCAGATGCCGGTTTTTTCCGCCTGCTTTCTTGTGGTCACGCTCTCTTCGATCGGCCTGCCCGGATTGAACGGCTTTGTCGGCGAATTCTTGATTCTGCTCGGCGCGTTCAAGACTTTTCCGTTTGGGGCCGCGGCGGCCGCCACCGGCGTGGTTCTGGGCGCGATCTATATGCTTTGGATGTTTCGTCGGGTGGTCTTCGGCCCGCTGGACCGGCCGGAAAATCAAAGGCTGAAGGACGTGGACTTGAGGGAGATGGCGCTCCTGGCGCCGATCCTGGCGTTGATCTTTTTCATGGGCGTCTACCCGAAGCCGTTTTTGAGCCGGATGAAGGCCTCGGTGGAGCTTGTCATCCAGAGGGTTGAAAGCAAGCGGGCAGCGCTCCCCTTGGTGCTTGAGGGGCGGAGCAACGGGGAGACCAAAGCTGATGGTTCGACCAACTCACCATACTTCGAAGCAACCATGAGCCTGTCGAATGGAAATTAACCTGACCCCGCTCCTGCCGGCGGCTGAGGTCGCGCTGACGGCACTGACCGTGCTGCTGCTGGATCTCTTTCTCAAAGAGGGGGAGAAAGGGTTTCTCGCCTGGATCAGCGTTTTGGGATTAGGCCTTGCCTCAGCGCTGGCTTTCCTTCTCTGGGGCAGCAAAGAGAGCGCCTTTCAAAATACCCTGGTGCTGGATCATTTCAGTCTCTTTTTTACTCAGCTTTTCCTGGGCAGTGCCTTCGTCACGGTCCTCTGCTCGGTGGATTACGTTAGGCAGACTGAGATCCGGGAAGGGGAGTATTATGCCCTGATCCTCTTTAGCACTTTCGGCATGATTCTAATGGCGTCGGCGAACGATCTGATCCTTTTTTTCCTCGGTCTCGAAACCATGTCGATCGCTGTTTACGTGTTGACCGGCATGTGGCGGCAGAGAAGCCGGGCCAGCGAGGCGGCCATGAAATATTTTATCATCGGGGCCTTCGCCACTGGCTTCCTCCTTTACGGCATAGCCCTCGTTTTTGGCACCACCGGCACTACGCAGCTAAGCCGCATCGCCGCATTCTTGACTCAGCCCGTGGAGCGTTGGTCGCTCTTACTCCTTGCGGGCGTCTTTCTTCTCCTGATCGGCTTGGCCTTCAAAATAGCGGCCTTTCCATTCCATTTCTGGGTACCGGACGTTTATGAGGGGGCCCCGACCCCGGTGGCCGGCTTTATGGCTGTGGCGGTGAAGGCGGCCGCGTTTGCGGGCTGGGCGCGCATCTTTCTCAGCCGCATGGCCCCGCTGCAGGGCGAGTGGAGCTCCGTGTTATGGGCCATGGCGATTTTGACGATGACAGTGGGGAACCTGCTCGCGATTTCGCAGTCGAGCGTGAAGCGCATGCTGGCCTACTCCAGCATTGCGCATGCCGGTTACCTGCTTATCGGTGTAGTGGCGGGAGACGAGGCCGGCGGCTCGGCCCTGCTGTTCTATCTGCTCGCTTACGCGCCTATGACGTTGGGGGCCTTCGCCGTGGTCGTAGCCCTGAAGCGGGGGGAGGCGGACAACGAGGAGTATGGAGACTACGCCGGCCTGGGTTGGAGGCGGCCTTTTTTAGGGATGGCGATGTCGATCTTCATGCTTTCGCTGGCCGGCTTTCCGCCTCTCGGGGGATTTGCCGGCAAGTTTTATCTTTTCCGCTCGGCGGTCGTAGCCGGCTATACCGAGCTCGCCGTCATCGGCGCGCTGAACAGCGTTCTCTCGGTCATTTACTACCTCAGGGTCGTCGTGATGATGTATATGGAGGAGCCGGGGGTGGATGGGAAGCCGACGGCCAGTCCCCTCACGCTCTCTCTCGCCATTGCCATAGCTGCCATCGCGACAGTTTATCTGGGGCTCCTTCCGGCGGCGCCGCTGGGGTTGAGCCGCCTCGCTTTTGTTTCGCTCCGCTAATCGCCAGAGCCCGCCAAATTATCGCCGTTTTTCGCCCCGAGGCGAGCGCCGCGGCGCGCAGCGCGAGCATCAGCACAAGCGCGGGCTCGGCCGTGGTGATGTTGGCGCGGCGCCTCAGCGCCCCTGTGTCCACTATTTGCTGTCGTCTTCGAGAAGCTTACGTGCTTCCTCGTCCGAGAGAGACTCCAACTCGGTCAGAATACCGGCTAGCTCTCTATCCCCGACCTTCTTCGCTTTCTCCCGCCTGATGATCTCTGCCACGTGGGCCACCGTGGGCAATTCGAAAAAGTCTCGAAATGGTATTTCAACTTTAAAGGTGTCAGCTACTTGCGAAATGATCTTGCCCGCGAGCAACGAGTGACCTCCAAGATCAAAGAAACCGTCGTGGATACCCACGCGAGTCACCCCCAATACGTCGCTCCATATTTGCGTGAGTGTCTTTTCAATGGGAGTGCGAGGGTCTGCAAGCGGGGTGTCGACCTCGGGCCTTATATTGTCGGGTTCCGGAAGGGCCGGGCGGTCCACTTTTCCGCTCGGCGTGAGTGGAAGGGCCTCTAACTGTACGAAGGCCTTGGGCACCATGTAGCCAGGTAGTCGAGCTTCTAAAAAACTTCGGAGCGCGCTGCCCGTGGGAGCAGGCTCCCCGGCTACAACGACGTAGGCCACTAGCCTTTTCTCCTCATCGGTCCCGTCCCGGACCACAACCGCTGCTTCTCTGACTGAGGTATGCTCAAGCAGCGCCCTCTCAATCTCTCCCGGCTCAACCCGATGCCCTCGGATCTTGGCCTGAAAATCCTTTCGTCCCGTATGTACCAGGCAGCCGTCCGGCAGCATGTATCCCATGTCCCCGGTGCGGTAAATCGTTTTGTCCGTCGCATCCGCATGCGTCAGAAAAACGGCACGGGTCAGCTCTGGCCGGCGCCAATACCCTGGCGAGAGATAGCGACTCCTAACAGCTATCTCCCCGATCTGGCTGTCCTCCACCTTTTTACCGGTCTCATCCAGTAACAACACCTCGGTATCTTCCATTGCATAGCCAACCGGCACGACGCCGCTGGGAATCTGCGTTTGTTTGTCGATGAAATACCACCGGACATTCCCGGTCTCAGTCGTGCCGAATCTGTTCACCAAAACACAGCCTGGAGCAAAATGTGTCTTATACAACTCAACATCTCGCGGTGAGACTGGCTCACTCCCTAGAACAATCAAACGGAGCTTGAGAAACTCCTCCGTCCCGCGCAAGGTGTCGACAAAATGCCGAAAGGCCGTCGGCACCCAGTGAAATAGCGTCATCTCCTGCTCAAGCAGCCACCGGGTCAGACTGGCCATGCCCTCCTCCGCAGGTGAGAAGGGAAACAGCGCGGCCCCGTTGAGCAACGCGCCGAAAATGTCCAGCCGAGAGGCACTGAAGCCATGGGAATGGAGCAGTGTGACTCGGTCGTCTGCGCACAGCCGGAGACCATTCGTATAGGTCATGAGCTGATGCAGCACGTTACGGTGATTCTGGACCACTCCTTTGGGCTGCCCCGTTGAGCCGGAGGTATAGAAGAGATAGGCGAGGGTGTCGGGAGAGATGGATAGGCCCGGATTCCGATCGGAGAGGCTGGAATCGAGAGCGTCAATATTGAGGGCGTGACGCGCGTTCCGGGTGAACGCCGTAGCCGAAGCCAGATGAGTATTGTTAGTGACGATCAGGGAGGCCTGGGAATCTTCCACGATAGCGGCAAGCCTGGCGGTGGGATAGGTAGGGCTCTGTTCTTGACCGCCAGCCGATTGGGATACTTTTCGACTTGCTGCTCAAACCGCTCTGGAATCGACTGCTCAATTTCGGCCTTCTTGAAAGCAACAAAGGCATGACGCGGACCGACGCGGCAATCCTGTGATCCACCCGCCGGAGCATCGTTCACGATGGTCCGAGAAGGCTGCGTCATCTGGACTCCCTCCAGCTTCACCAGGCGCGCCTTGCCGGTCTGAGGATCAGTGCCGATGGCTGAGACCCGCCGGACTTCAAAGGTCATGCGCGAGGCACCTTTCAGATCCAGAATTCGCTGAAACTCCTTGCGGACTTCGCCATCAATGTTATGTCTCGCGACGTAATCAATCCGAACTTGATGCTGTTGAGAAATAAATTGCGCCCTTTCCAGACCAGCCGCATAAAACGAGGTCAACGCCCTTGGGCTAATAGTATCGTGCGCGCCACTATCTTGAACGATAGGTAAGGCATCATTCGCCTTGCCCGGTCTAATCCCTTGAATACTCGAGAAACCAGCAGCGCTCAGTGTAGTCCCCCGGGTCACGTAATCGCCTAATTCATACCGTAAAACGGGGAGTGTGTAGTTATACAGATTCGTTACGACCAGCCGTCCCTCGTCGCCTGGTTCTACCGGTCGATTCCGTTCGTCCAGAATCTCCAGAACGTTGAGGTCGTCCATAACCGTCATCTCTTCATGGCCGGCTTCCTTGACAGCAAGGAACAGAGATTCTGAAGCGCCGTACAAATTGCAGATCGGAGCCCCCCATGCCTCTTGAATTCTCTGTTCCATGCTCTGCGTCAAAAGATCCCCGCTAACAAAGATCGTTTGCGGACGGATACGTAGCTTCCCCTCCATTGCCCGTTCTGCCAGCAGAGCGATGCTGCTCGAATACCCGGTCAGTCGATGGGGCTGGAAACGCTGCAACTGCTCGATCACATGTTCCGCAGGATCCAGCAAGGACACAATCAACGTATCATACACCGATTTTGGCAGATGTACGGCTGTTGCGACACCGGCAAAGTGCCCATGTGCAGCCCTGTAAAAGGCGACACGGGTCCTGCCCGCCGGGTGATTTTCCGGCTGAGGAAGGCGAGCGGCCATGATAGTGTTCATGACTTGCCAGTCCGTTCGGCTGTACACGAAAATCCCGGTTGTACCCGAAGAGCCGGAACTATGCATGACAATGAAATCCCTATGGAACGCTTCCCGAGGATCACGCATCTCATCGAGCCATCGCTCCAGGTCCCGCTTCCGCAGACGTGCATCGGTCACCGCCCCATCAAAATTTGCCATCAAAATCTTTTTGGAAAGAAAAGGGAGATCTCGGATCGTGACGTCAGCCAGCTCCCCTTCCCGGATGCCATGGCCGCCATAGTAGTCCCGATAAAAGGCCGAATCTCTCCATACTTTGCGTAATAGTTCTTGGAAAAGCCGCCGTTGATATTGCAGGATCTCCTCGCGAGGCGTCACTAAAGAGCTATCCCCTGTGGATTTTAAAGGCCTAATCATTGCAGATCCTCACGTGAGTTCCTTCTCCTATTCGGCGACCCCATATGATGGCTTGAAACAAACCCGCGAGCAATACCCCACGCAGAAGAAAGGGGGACATTCTGCTTTTTGCCCGGGGCTTTCACAAGCCCGGGCCGTTTTTTGCCTGACACCGATCCCGAATCCGCTCCGTTTTAAGACTTTCTTTTTCGCAGGTAGCTTATGCCGGGTCGCTCGATCCGGTCACATCGAGGATTCCGGGCTGTCACAAAAGTTCCCGATGAAAACAAACGCTTGATAGATTCGTCAAAAAACCCGATAATATGGGATCTTAAGTTTGATACCTTCCGCCGCTCGTTAGCGAGGGTAGACTATGGAGAGTAAAGAGCTGCAAGAGATCAAAGCTCGGGCTGAGCGAATCAAGAAGCTACTGGGAAATGGCTCGGACGCGCTGCATTTGATAGAAGACGAGCTTCCGGAGCTTGTGGCTGAAGTTGAGTGGTTGAAAACGGAACTCGCACAGGCTGGCAACTGTCCCCATGGAGGCCTTTATAAGGACCGAACCTGTGTTGAGTGTTTTGGCGATGGCACGGAGGAGATGCTGGAGTGCGGCGAATGCGGCATCCGGACATGGCATCGTGGCGGGAAATGCCTGCGCCATGATGCGTCAGCGCCCAAGCCCTATGAGCTTCTAGAGGT
>JACPSF010000064.1 GCA_016193385.1 Deltaproteobacteria bacterium | reverse complement strand
TGGCCATGACCGCAAGGGAGGCCACGAAAAGGGCCACGGCGGCAATGAGCACAAAAGTGAGGCTCATCTTTGCAAGAAAGGCCCCTTCAGCCTCACTTACTTGGCGAATAGCTTTACCCTTGGCGTTCGGGAGAGCCTCTTCGAGCTGATAGAGGATCGAGCCGAGATAGGGCGTGCAGTACCAGGTCTCATACTCTTCCGGTGGAAGCTTGGCCGGGCTAACTCTGTTCGCCCTGACGGCGAGGGCATTGTCGAGTGTCACCAGGGCGCTCACCTGAACTTTGTCTACTTTCTCCGGCAGACCGAAAAGTCTCTGGGCAAACCCAAGATCTGCAAAAATCTGCTCGTCCTCCACTCCACCGGTCCGAACGATTCCCTTGACAGGCACCAGAGCAAGCCTTCCTTCGTAAGCGAGACGAATCGAGCTGCCAACTCCAACCTTGAGCTCCCGCGCAATCGCGCTTCCGAGGAGAATCCCGTGCTCCCCCTCCCCGAGCCACCTTCCTTCCACCTGCCACCACGGCGCAAGACTCCTCACTCCCGCGCGGAACGCACCTTTCTCCTCCACCACTTCTCTCTTGGAGCCGTTGGCAAAGGTGAAAAGCCGCCTGCCTTCTGGGGTAGAAACCTCCCTGTCAAACCAGGTTCCGACCAAAAGCACTGACCTTCCTTGAACCTGAACGATGCGCGAGAGAAAAGGGGCGAAGGAGACTATATTGTGCCTCCAGAAGATTGTTTTGATCTTCGCTAATTGAGCCTCTTCCAAATAGGCCGCCTCCTCCGGCGCAACGTACTTCAGGCCTCCGATTTCCACCTCCAAGGGCTCGGCCTTCGGCACTAAAAGGATGTTGGCGCCAAAAGACCTGAGCTCCCGCGCCATCTGCTCCGTGACGGTGAATGCGATGCCAAGAAATGCAGAGATAAGGGTTGCGGCAGTCCCGACCGACAACAGGACCAAAAGAGTCCGGCTTTTTTGCCTCCAGAGCGATTTGCCAAGCAAGCGAACCAGCATAGAGCCTCGTCAATCGTTATTAGTCAATCGACCGGCTAATAAGCGGCATTCAGTCATCATCTGCGGGCAAAGCGCGTCCTGCCCTCCTCCAGCGCCTGGGCGTGGACAACAACCGCGTCTCCTTCCACCACCGCTTTTAACGGCACCGGATTGCATCCTCCGGGGGTTCCAATGGTGTCAAAGGCAATGGGGGCGCCGCAGTTGCGGCAGATGACCTGGTCACTATCATGAAAGTATCCCTTTAACGGACAGATATTGCAGGCATCCAAGGCTACGGCCACTTTCCCGTCCTGACTCCGCACGATGAAAAAACGGACATCGACCCCGTCCGCTTTGACCGTATATTTCGCCATCCTTTGTCCGCTGAGATCTCCTAGAGGGATCCGAATCGTCTCCTGAAAACGGACGGGAACTGGGGTCGGGTCGTAGCCGCGGCTTGCCGAAACCACGAGTGACATTCCGAGGAGGTAGCTGATCCCCAGGGCTACACCTGCTGCAGCGGTTGTCCACTTCCTCAGTCTAAGAGCCTCCGCCTTTATCTTGCGCTGCTCTGGCGGAGACAAAGAGGCGTCGACCTCTATCCGTTTCCCCCAAGCATCTTGGAGCATCGTGAGCGCCGGGAGCACAATCAGGGCGATCAGTATCACGATCGAAGTATTTTCTTTTGTGAGAAAGCCCACGACGGAAAGAACGGTTTCCGTCGAAGGCAGGAGACCGACCTCAAAGAACTCGTGCAGACCATTAGCGATGAGCTTAAAGACCAGAAGCGCGAGGACCAATCCGGTCGTGGCAAAGAAACTTCTCAAGTTAATTCTCAGGCTTCCCCTGATCAGGAAGAATCCGAAAACAAAGGCAAGGAGAAGCCCAAGCCCTCCTCCTACCATATTGTACATAGCGTTAGCGCCGATGGTCGAGGACAGGGCGAAGAGAAAAAGGACCGTCTCAACCCCTTCTCTCAAAATCATGAGGAAGGTAAAGAGGAATAGCCCCAGACCCGAACCGCCAGAGCTCACAGCGCCGAGGCGCGCTTCCATCCGTTGTTTCAAAGTCCGACCTGCCCGCCACATCCAAACCAGAAGCGAACCCACAAGGGCGGCTGCCACCAGCATGAGAGAGCCTTCGAGGATCTCGTTTTCTGGGTCCAGTCCGAGCTTTTGGACTACAAATGCGCTCAGGATGCTTACGAGAATCGCCACCCACAGGCCACGGTACACATACGGGCTTAAATGGGCTCTGTCCGTTTTTCTCAAGTAGGCAAGAACAATCCCTACGACGAGCGCGGCCTCGATGCCCTCCCTGAGGGTCACCACCATCGCCTCTAGCATTTTAATGAGGATCTCCATGATTTCCCCCTCATTGGAATTTGTGTTTGAACACGATGCCAGGATTGAAAACGCCGTCGTCCTCTGTTCTTATGCGCTCATAAGGAGTGTCTACAGCCAAATCTCCGGTTTCCCACAAGCCACAAGACAGGATGACCCCGGCTTCATCAGCCCTCTCGGTGGCTCCTTTTCCCCTGTCGTAGCCAAACATCCCATTAAGTTCCAACTGAAATCCGCTCCTACCCTGGGTGCCGGTATCATCGGTTATCAAAGGGTGGGCAGCGAAGGCCCGTGAAATAGGGACGCCGACCAGAAAAGCACCCCCAAAATGAGCTTCCAAATCACAGCTCAGACTTTCCTAAAATTAGGAGAAAGAGCGGCTCAGTGGTCCCCCTTGGAGGATAAAAGCAAAAAACAGGCCAAAGTTAGAATCATCAAACTTACAATCTTAGTCTGCACGAGTTTTATTTATTTGTGCAATCATATAGACTTTTGGGCAGCGGGCAGCGGATCGATGTCAAAGACTGCGGCCTTTCCACTACTAAAAATCGGAAAAAGGAACCTGCGGCTTCCACTTCCTGAAAAAACAACGCTTCGGGTCTCCTGCCGCAGCTTGCAGCGTGGAGGCTTTTCCACTGGCACAATAGTTGCGTGTTGCAGTTTGTTAGGAGGGGAAGAGATTATCGTGATGACGCCTGAAATGACCTCTGAAACCGGCTTCGATCCTCTGGTCAGGTTTGCGGAGATCGAGCGGCTCGTCGGCAAGATCTATTTTCGCTTCTCTCACCTTTTTCTCCACCGTCCCGCGCTGAGGGATTTCTGGTGGCAGATGGCCATGGAAGAAGAACGGCATGCGTGTATTCTCTCGGCCATAAGGATTGTGATCGAGAACTATCCCAAAGAGGCCATAGACCCCAGCATTAGCCAGGACAAAGCCGATCACCTCAAGGTGCGACTTTTAGCCTACCTCAGGAAAGGGACTCCTGCGATTACCGGGGAGGAGGCCTTTAGGATTGCACTCGAAATAGAAAGCTCGGAGATCGACGCCATTTACAGCAAGCTTCTGCAACTCGGAGGATCGCAGATGGCCAAAATGATGGAGCAATTCGGTGTCCCGGCCAGCGCCCAAATCCTGAAGCTTAAGTCCGCTCTGAGGCAATTTACCAAAGACCCCGAGCTTCTCGCATGGACGGAATCGCTTTGATCAACCGTCACATTCCGTGGCGCATCCCCATGGGTTGGTTCAGGAGATAGAGATTGATCAGGGTGACAATAAGGGAAAGGACAATGAATGGGACCAATGCCTTTCCGGTTGCTTCGCTGCGGTCAAAAAGAGGCTGAGCCAGGCGGTAGCCCACTGCGACAGAAAAGATCATGCCCGCTAAAATGAGCAGCATCTGGAGCCAATAGACAACTTCTGAAGAAACCAGGGGGACGACCCGCCAATCCGCATTGCCGGCGTTAAAAGGAGTGTAAAGGATAATCGCTCGGCGCAATGCGGGGACGGCCCCCGGCCCTTCACTCAGAAGATGGGATAAGTTGTGCGCCAGGTGCATCGCCAAACCTACAGGAATAAACATATAGCCGATAGCAACAAAGACCCGTTTCACGCCTCCCCCATTCTCGCCGGCTATCCGGTTAGTAAGCCAGGCCGCGAGAATCACGATAAGGGGGAAGAGAAGCAGCGAGCCTAGAAAAAACAGCGCCGATTCTGTGAGGCTCAGATAGGTCGCCGGCTTCATCAGGATTCGCACGGAGACAGGAATGAGCCGCGAAAGCTTTGAGATCCACTGGCTCCAACTCGCAAGCATCTGAGCCGTCACCAAGGTAGTGAGCCCCACCAGGACCACGGCCAGATAGGATTCATCGAGCCAGTGTTTGCTCGCAGCCCAGAGGTCCTTTCCCAAGGGGCGAAATCGCAAGGCCAGGTTGCTGCTCGGGCAGCTCTTCACGCACTCGAAGCAGAAGTTGCAGTAGGTATTT
This sequence comes from Deltaproteobacteria bacterium, assembly GCA_016193385.1. Next base: position 7,401 of record JACPSF010000064.1, on the reverse strand, counting down.
CGCTCCATGGTCATGGGAAACTCAAACATCGGGCAGCCCGCGCCGTTCTCATTTCCTCGATAGCAATCCTGACGGCAGTCCTGCAGGCAACGGCTGCGGTCCCCCATCCGCAGTTCCACAGGGGAAACCATCGAGTAAAGTCCCTGGAGACCAGTGATGGGACAGAGATAGCGACAAAAGCTCCGCCGCTGAAATAAGATGCCCGTGCCAACGGCAACGATGGCCAATAAAAGGATTAGCCAGGCTGTCATCTGTGGCGACCTGATGATGCCCAACTGCTCGTCAGCCCAGGTAAGCAGGACGAAGAAAAGCGTCGCCAGCCAAAGGTTGCGCAGGAACTTGGGAAACATTCTGCCGGGCTTAAACAACCTGGCTGACCATTCGTTGAGAGTTCCGAACGGGCACATGACGCACCACAGACGGCCCACTAAAATGAAGGTAAAAATGATTGCCGGCCACCAGATAACCCACGTCAGCTTGGTCGCCAGATTCTTTGCCCCATCCTGAACGTCGAACAGGCCCAGGAGCGTTATGAGCAACGTGAGAACCAGCAGGGGGATTTGCAGCGCCGGTTGGAAACCCTTCCAGCGGACGAACCGATCCAGCCACGGAACATCGAGCAGGTTCAGCGGCATGCTGAGGTCCAGGGGGGAGCGGGAGCGAACCATGACCCAGTAAATCCCGACCCCGCCGATGGCCACAGCCGTAAGCAAAAGAAGGGCGAGCTGGGAAGTCAAGCCGGAAGCAGGAGCCACATTCAGGTAAAAGTCAAGCAGCGCGGGGGGATTAAAGCTCCTCCCATCCACCTCAGCCAGCGCGACCCGCACTAGATGGGTGCCTTGTTGGTCCAATTGACGCACGAGAGTGTAGCTACCCGCCCAGACCATCTCCGGAGCGGGATGAAGGGACGAGGAATTCGTCCCATCCATGGCGTGAGTCAAAGGGCCGTTTTGCGGACCGGAATGATCGAGCTGCCGGACAGGAGAGACCCCGATCAAGACTTTACCGTCGCGCACCGGCTCGAGCGAGCCGCTGCGCAGGATCTTGATGATGATTTTGCTCTCTTCGCCTACGCGCGGCGGACGAGGAGAAGTGAGAAGCTCGACCTGAAAACCGTCAAAGGCAACCAGACTGATACCGCCTTCGGGGGGGGCCGCATCGCCGTGATCGCCGTGGGCAAAAAGGGGGGCCGCCCTCGAAAGCCAAAGCAGGATTAGCCAAAAGAAGATCCGAACACCATAGCCTCGCGCCATTCGTCTCCCAGTCTCGCCCCTCACATGCGGCTGTACTTCGCGTCGATCCGTTGGCGAATCTCTTTAACAGTGTAGCCTTGCTTTACCATGTCGGACGCATCCAGCGCCTCGTTCTGGCAGTAATCAATTCAGGTGGCGCCGTGGCTGTCCGTGAAGCACGACAGCAGGCTCGAATGGCCCATGTGCTTGTCACATTCACAGTAGCAGTAGATCTGGTCCAGGACCTCGGGGATCTCACTTGCTACCTGATAGGCCCGCGCCGTCTTCCCGACAAACAGCGCCGGCGAAAGCGGGGTTTTCGTCTCCCGCCGAACATAGTCGCCCGGTATCAAAACCTCGCCCTTAGCCAACCGCTCCGGGCTCCTCGCGCCAATCCAATTCCAGGCCAGCACAGCCAGGATCAAGCCGATAACCAGACCCGGGACCAGTAACCGTTTTCGCTTCCGGCGGTTCTTGTGAATTTCGTTACGCCCTTTCTTTTTTCCCACGATCAAACCTTTCCCTTTCCCGGTTTAGCGCCTCTTTGGTCCAACGGCACAAACTTCCGTTGCGCCTCCCCGAGGTAAACCTGGCGCGGTCTGGCGATCTTTTGCTCCGAGTCGGAAAGCATCTCGTCCCACTGGGCGATCCAGCCGGAGGTCCGCGGAATCGCGAACAGAACCGGGAACATCTCCACCGGAAACCCCATCGCCTGGTAAATGATCCCCGAATAAAAATCGACATTGGGGTAGAGCTTGCGCTGGATGAAATATTCATCCTCAAGGGCGATCCGCTCAAGCTCCACCGCGATATCGAGCAATGGGTTCCTTCCTGTGACCTCGAACACCTCTTCCGCCACCCGCTTGATGATCTTGGCTCTGGGATCATAGTTCTTATAAACCCTGTGACCGAAACCCATGAGCCGGCCCTCGCCGGCCTTGACCCTCTTGACGAATCCGGGAACTTGATCTTTCGCGCCGATCTCAGCCAGCATTTTCAGCACCGCTTCGTTCGCACCGCCGTGCAGAGGCCCGTAAAGGGCCGCGGCTGCGGCGGCCACCGCGGAATAAGGGTCGACGTGAGAGCTGCCGACGCTGCGCATCGCGTTGGTGCTGCAGTTCTGCTCGTGATCGGCGTGAAGGACGAACAGCACATCCAGGGCGCGCGCAAGGGTCGGGTTGGGTTCGTATTTTACTTCGCTCATCTTGAAAAGCATGTTGAGGAAATTTTCCGTATAGCTCAGGGCGTTGTCCGGGTAGGCGTACGGCATCCCTCGACTGTGGCGATAGGCAAACGCCGCAAGGGTAGGCATTTTACCGATCATCCGATAAGTCTGCTTCTTCCGCGATTCGGGATCGAAGATGTTTTTGGCGTCGACATAGAAAGTTGAAAGGGCGGCTACCGTGCTGACCAGAATGCCCATGGGATGAGCATCGTGGTGGAATCCATCCATGAATTTTTTGATGTTTTCATGGATGAAGGTGTGATACGTGACGTTATGGACCCACGCTTTAAGCTCGTCGGAGGTCGGGAGTTCTCCATAGAGGACCAGGTAGGCAGTCTCCAGATAGCTGCTCCCTTCGGCGAGTTCCTCAATGGGATACCCCCGATAACGCAAGATCCCCTTATCACCGTCGATATAGGTAATCCGGCTGTGACACGAGGCGGTGTTCATGAAGGCGGGATCGTAGGTCATAAGGCCGAAATCGTCCTCGGAGACCTTGATCCGGCGGAGATCCAAAGCCCGGATCGTGTCATGCTCGATTGCGATTTCGTAACTTTTTCCCGTGCGGTTGTCCGTTATGGCAAGAGTATTCGTTCCCATGGCGCGACTCCTATGTCCGAAAACCGCTCACCCAGTGGCGGAGAGATCCCTCCGCCGTGGCCGATATTTCACGCATAAGGCGCTAGGCTCCCTTCCCGCTGAGTTACCCCCTGTGTCTGCTTACAAAGGTACCGATCTATCGCCTCCGCCGCATCTCTCCCGTCCTTAAGGGCAGTCACCAAAAGGTCGGGCCCACGAACCGTATCTCCTCCGGCGAACACACCGGGCCATGAGGTCATTTTGTTGTCGTCTGTTTCGTAGCACCCGTCCTTCCTGACCTTGAGCTTCCCGCCGGCATCTTCAAGCGGGTTCCCGTCGAAGCCAAAGGCCAGAATGGCGAAATCCGTCTCGATCTCGAAGTTGCTCCCATCGACGGGGATCGGACTTCGACGACCGCTCGCGTCGGGCTCGCCCAATTCCATCCTGATGCATTCGACCTTTCTCAAACATCCCGCCTCATCGCCGATAAACTTCACCGGGGCCGTGTAGAAGGAGAACTCCACCCCCTCTTCCTTCGCCCGCTTCACCTCCTGTCGGCTTCCGGGCATATTTTCCTCGTCCCGGCGATAGACGCACACGACCCGCGCCGCCCCGAGCCGGACCGCAGTTCTCAGACAATCCATGGCTGTATCGCCACCGCCAAACACCGTCACCAGCTTGCCGTTGAGGTCATCTCTCGACCACTCTCCCTCGGGAAGTCGATCGGGTTCAAGATTGTTCCGAATCAGGAAGGGCAGCGCGATATGGACCCCTTTGAGCTCCACTCCCGGTATTTTGGGATTTTTCGGTCTCTGAGCCCCGATACCCACGAACACGGCTTCGTAGTCCTGGCCGAAGAGATCCTCGAGAGCAAGTCCGGACCCGAGCTTCGTATTGCAGCGAAACTCTATTCCCAAGCGCTTCAGGTATTCGACCCGACGCTCCACCACCCGCTTCTCCAGCTTGAACCCCGGGATGCCATAGACCAAAAGACCGCCGGGCTGAGGCATCGCCTCAAAAACAGTCACTCCATAGCCACGCTTGACCAGCTCTTCGGCACAGGCTAACCCCGCCGGGCCCGCCCCCACCACGGCCACGCGCTTACCCGTTCGCCACGCCCTCCTCGGACCGGGAATTCTCCCGAGCTTCTCGAAGGCATATTCATTGATGAAGCGCTCGACGGCGCCAATCGCCACTGGCTTGTTTTTGACCCCGATGATGCATTCGGATTCACACAGCCGGTCCTGGGGACAGATTCGACCGCAGATCTCCGGCATGTTGCTCGTCAAACGAGAGAAAGCCGCTGCCTGGAGAAATTTACCGTCTGCGGCCAAGACGAGCCAGTCTCTGATGCGATTGTGGAGGGGGCAGGCCTCTTCGCAGGGAGCAGGATCTTTGCACTCGACACAACGCTGCGCCTCCCGCATCCCGGATTCAGGATCATATCCAAGATAACCTTCGTAAAAATCTCTCTTTCGCTCCTCCGGCGAACGGATGGGGGGATCGATTCTGGGGAGCTTGGGCCTCTGCTTTTTATCCGGCTTTTCCATGGTTCTCACAGACCCGGACCGCGAATTTCCCTCAACGATCCCCGACACCTTCGCCTCTTCCGAGATCGAGCCTCGCGCTTCATCTTGCAGAAATTACCGACCGGACGACCTCGCCGCATGAATAAGATGGAGCAATCCTTATGCCAGACTCTCGATTATGACCTAAGCTTATGGTTTTACTCCAAAAGCTGATGGTCAGGGTCAACCGAAGCAAAATTCTGATAAGGAAATCAGTACGTTTTATTCTCCGGGGCGCCCATAGAGATTACCTAACAGGCAATGAGGCCACGGCTCGAAAAAAGGTCCCTTCTCTCCGAAATTTAGGAAAATCACCCAATGTAAATCGCACGACTAGGAATTGAGCGGCGGGAAATGATCAAACCTGGGGAAGAAACCGTTGCCGGTAACCTATGGCCCCGCTTTTGCTTTAGCATCCTCGGCTAGGCACCGTGGACATCGAGACACTAAAGATTTTCTGCGACATCATCAAACATAAAAGCTTTACCCTCGCAGCCGCCGCCAATTCTCTTACCCAGTCAGCAGTCAGCCAAAGGATAAAGGTCCTGGAGAAAAAACTTGGCATGGCTCTCATCGAGAGACACGGAACCCATCTGAAGCTTACCAAGGCCGGCGAGGTCCTCTACAAAGGGGCCGAGCGGATTTTGGCCGGGGCCCGAGAGCTGGAAGAACACATGAAAGAGATTAGCGGCAGAACGGGCGGATCCGTAAGAGTGGCCACTATCTATAGCGTCGGTCTCTACGAACTGGATCCCTTCGTGAAGCGTTTCCTCCAAAGCTATCCCGAGATAGAGGTTCACATCGAGTATAGCCGGGCCGATAAAATCTACGGCGACCTGATCAGCGGCTCCATTGATCTGGGGATCGTTGCCTATCCTCCCAACAAGCCGCAGCTCCGATCGATCCCGATTAGCAACGACGAACTCGTGCTGATTTGCGCCTTGAACCACCCATTGGGCCAATACAACTCCATCAGCATGACGGAACTCGACGGACAGCCCTTTGTGGCTTTTGAGCAGGATATGCCTACTCGCAGGGCTCTCGACGAAATCCTCCACGCCCATGGGGTGACCGTCAGCCCCAAAGTCGAATTTGACAACATCGACCTGATCAAGCGCGCCGTCGAGATCGGGATGGGGATTTCCGTGGTCCCTTCGACGACCGTAAAGTCAGAGATCCAGGCCGGGCTACTGAAGTCGCTTTCGTTCACCGAAGGGCCCTTTACCCGTCCCATTGCGGTCCTCTACCGCCGCAGCCGATCGCTCCCGCCCGCAGTGAAAAAGTTCATCTCCGTGTTGACGGAAAGCCAGGTTTAAGTTTCTCTGAAAGCGAAGTTGAGTTGCCCTCGGGGAGCGAGTCTTCCACGCCGAACGGCTACTTCCCGGGAAAGCCGACCTGCCTGTGCCGACCTGTTTGCGCGCATCGCGCAGGCAGGCACGGCAGACAGGGATCGGGCTAAGACACTCCGGTGTCCCGAGATTAGATCCCAGGGGCCATACTCTATCTCTCAATCGCAGCATACTGTCCTCGGAAATCCATCTTTCTCATCTGTCGAGCCCGACACGCATTACGCTCCCGTTGATAGTTGCGGACTTGCGCAATTGAGCAAACGGGCAAAGGTCACCAAAAAGTGGAAGTGTGGTTAGCGGCGGAAGACCGGGTCGGAGTGCCATTCGAGAAATTCACGGTTGGGGCGGCTGTCGGAATCGCGAGGGAGCCAAATGCCGCTGCCCTGAAGCTTAAAATAATCTTCACCGTTGTCGAAATCGTCCTTGAGTTTCCGGCTGGCGCGGAACTTGAAGTCCGGGGTTGCGGCGATGTTTAAGAAAGGTTTGCGGCCCCTTTTTCTCTCCCCGAAAACGCGAGAGCTGCGGGTGATAGATGAAATACAAGATCCAAGACGCGGCCCCGTGAGAGCGTTCAAGTCTACGCGCAAAGGGTGAGGACCCTCGGTAGCCAGCTATCAGGAGTTTTGAGGACCACAGGCTCTGATTCCCCCCGATTTTTTGCTTGTTCGAGGGCCTCCTCAAGTGTACTGCCTGTGCCTACCACACTGGACTCGTCCGCCGAGAAGGCAACCCATTTGTCAAGGCCAGCCTCTCTTAGAGCTTGGACTCTCTGTTCAGCAGACATCATAGGGGATCTCCTTCGGTAGAGTTCTTATATATCTAATCTCCCAGACCGATGCAAATGTGGCAAGCTGCTAGAAATTGACGTCGTCAACGTTGGGAAGTTGGCTGAGAAAGCGATACCAGTCGTTATCCGTGACGCCGACGTAGAGCTTCATCCTGCCACCAAATTCTACATCACCTCAGAAAAGACTCCTGACCCTTTAATTCCCCTGTGATCATCCGTTCGTCAGTGCGTACACCATGTCGGTGACAAAGCGGCGAAAGTATTCGTTCTCGACGAACTGCTTGTAAACCTGGGTGTCGTCCTTGAGCAATGTACGCATGACTTTGGCGAGCGCGTGGTCGTGCTCGATCCGGGCGGCGTTCGGCGTGTTCTTCTTGGCGTTCTGGTAGGCGGGGTCTGCGGCGACCTTCGGCGCGATCTCCTCTTTGATGCGTCGGGCTACTCGGTCGGCATCCGTGAATAGCGTGCCAAACTGTTCGTTGAACGCCTTGAGGATGTTGCTTAGGCGGTCCAGTTCCGGCTCGCGCTTCTGGCCACCCCCTTCAACAGGCACGGGGCCGATCTCCGCGTCCGCGTCGGCGAGGGCGATATTCCTGACCGCCTTCTTCTCGACGCGATAGCTGTCCATGTCTATCGCCTCCAGAATCCCTTTCGAGAGGTC
>JACPSF010000377.1 GCA_016193385.1 Deltaproteobacteria bacterium | reverse complement strand
CCGGCGGCTTCAGAGCCGCGTCAACATCGTGCACATTCGGCTTCCTGGCCTGAATGACTCGCAGGCTATAAGGGACCTGCTTTACTGCGTACAGGAGCCGTACGCTGCTTTTGTCGGTGATGATGACTTTCTGGCGCCGGCTTCGCTGGAGAGATGTGCCCGATTCCTGGATGGCCACCCCGAGTTCAGCACGTCACACGGGGTCGCAACACTGTGTGGCCTCGGATCATCCGGGGCCCATGGCGAAGTGACCTGGTGCGTACGGTACGCGCAGCGTCCTGTGGAGCAGGCGAGTGCGAGAGAGCGCTTGACGGATTATTTGGGCAGCTATTTTGTTACTCTTTTCTCGGTCCATCGTACCCAGGCTTTCCGGAGAGACATGGATGCCGCCGTGCCCGTGCCAGATAAGGCCTTTCGTGAATTGCTTCCCGGTTGCCTCTCGATTGTCCGAGGGAAGGCAAAGGATCTGAAGTGCCTTTACTTGATTCGCCAGGCTCACGACCAACGCTATCTCTTGCCGGATTTGTACGATTGGATTACCAGCCCGGACTGGTTGCCCTCCTATCAGATCTTCTGTGACTGCTTGGTTGGGGAACTGGCGCGGCAAGATGGGATCAGCATAGCTGAAGCACAAGAGGTGGTGAAGCAGGCGTTCTGGTCGTATCTTGGGCAAGGACTGGTGCGAAAATGGCAGGCGCGTTATGCGCAGGATGGTCGTGGTCGTCCTTCCCGTTGGCGCGAGCTGGCGAAGCGTGTTCCCGGAGTACGGAAGGCATGGCACACAATTCGCTCCTTTCCTAGGCCCCGAGACAATGAAATGTCGTTAGAGAGGTTGCGGAGCCCGTCGTCACCCTATCATGCCGATTTCATGCCGGTCTGCCAGGCTATTACAACGCCTCCTAAGGAAATCTATGCTCAATCTCACCCGTAACAAGTTGTTTACTGCTAAGGAGGGTATCTTTGTTGGCGTGTGGCCATCAGGCCGCATTGCTGGCAAGTGCTGATGATTGCTCTTTTAATGCTAGCCAGCGCTGTATTGGACAGGCTTACCGTAGGTATGGCTGTGCCGCTATTAGATGCCGTGACCAGTCCGGGCAAGGCCGACCCTGGGAAAGTGGCGACGTTGATTGAGAACGCGCTCGCCTATATGGGGTTTCCGACTAGTGCCAACATCGTTGTTCTTTCGCTTATAGTTGTTGCGAGCGCACTCTATTTAGCGCGGAGTGGATTTTCGGTCCTTTACCAATATCTTATTGCTACGGTTGCGCACAGGCTGCGCAGGCGGACGAGGTTTATGCTTTTTGAGAGATTTTTGCATGCCCGATATGAGGATTTGGCCAAAAAGGGACGTGCCGGAATTTTACAAGACATGACCAGCCCGGCAGATTCACTCTTTGGAAGTCTTATAATTTTAGGGTCGTTGTTCACAGCGATTGTTAATGCGGCTATGCTTTTTGCGCTGATGTTTTATCTTTCGTCGTGGGCCACATTGGCGGTTGGCTTTTTGACGATAGGGGGGGTTCAGGGATTGCGGAGGCTTTTGGACAAGCGCGCAGCGCAATGCGGCCGGATAATCTACAAACTGGACACTGATCTGGGGAAAGTCGAAGTTGACTCGGTAGACGGGCTTAAGGTGGTTAAGACCAGCGGGCTGGAGGAGAGTATGGTCCAGCGGCAGCAATCTCTCCTGGCTGCGGTGACCAGGCCTGCGTTGCGGCTGGTTTTATTGAGAAGCGCGCCCGGGGTTATCAACGAAGTGGTTGCCAGCCTGATCGTGCTTGGGTTAAGTGCGGTTACTTTCCTATACCCGTGGATGGGGATGCGTTTTTCGACGATGATAGCATTCTTGGTAGCCATCCGGAGGCTGAGCCCCGCTGTAGCGGGAGTCAACTCAGCGATTGTGGATCTCAATAGGTCGCGGCGGAGCCTCGAAGTTATCGAGGAGGTTTTAAAATTGACACCGCTCGAAGAGCAAGGGCAGAGATCGCTATCCAAAGTTGAGGAGATAAGACTTGCCGACGTATCGTTTTATTACGCGGCGCGACCCGATAATAGGGTTCTTCGGAATATCGATTTGGTTATGAAGCGGGGTGTGACGGCCGCCGTCGTAGGGCCCACTGGAGCGGGCAAAAGTACGATCGCCAATTTGTTAATGGGGCTTTTTCGTCCCTGCTCAGGAACGGTTCTCATCAACGGCGGCGATCTAAGAGAGATCAGCCTCAAGGCCTGGCGGTCAAGAGTGGGATACGTTCCTCAAGACCCCTTCCTGTTCAATGCAACTTTGAGGGAAAACATAGCATTGTGGGACGCCACGGTGCGCCAAACAGATATAGAATGGGCAGCCGGGGTGGCTCAGTTGCACGAGTTCGTCTTGACGCTTCCCGAGGGCTACGACACAGTTGTCGGGGATCGTGGCTTAAGGCTTTCAGGAGGGCAGTGTCAGCGCGTGGTGATCGCGAGAGCGATCCTGCGCCGGCCAGAAGTCCTGATCTTTGATGAAGCTACGAGTGCTTTGGACAACCTAACCGAGAGGGCCGTTTACGAAGCCATACAGGCCCTCCGTAAGGACGCTATTGTGATTGTCGTTGCGCATCGTTTAAGCACCGTGAGGGACGCGGATCAGATCGTTGTTTTGCAGTCAGGAAAGGTCGTAGAGACGGGCACCCATGAATCGCTCATGGAGGAGGGCGGGGTTTACTCGATGCTCTACGGGGTTGACGCATACGAGGGTCAAGGTGCCGTGCCATGAGGGAAAGGAATGAAAGCGCTGATAAAGATGTCTCATGAAGTAGCGGGTTGTTAAAGGTTCGTAATGATTGCCAAATTTTCTTGCCCTAGAGTCCTTATAGTTGGTTGCGGACAACTTGGCAGCCGCCATTGCCCGGTCACCTAAAGCATATACGATGGACGAGAGCCAGATATTGTCCTCTGCGGAACTGGCCGCGAAGATAGCAGCGACTGACTTCTCCAACTGTGCGGTTACGGTCGTCGGCTACGGAAATATGGGGCGACAGTACGTCAAGGCCCTCCAAGCACTGCATGTGAAGCGGATTTCCGTCTGTTCGCGCTCACCAGGCCCTTTAGAAGAACTACAAGGCGTGGCTGGCCTGGAAACCATCGCTGGTGGCTTTGAGCGGCTGCAACGGCGCCCGCAGCCCGACGAACTCGGTATTGTGGCAGTGCCCACGTTGTCACTGGTCACTGCATCAGGACGGCTCGTCTCCCTCGGGTTCCGTCGGTTGCTAATAGAAAAACCCA
>JACPSF010000351.1 GCA_016193385.1 Deltaproteobacteria bacterium | reverse complement strand
TTATCTTGGCCATCACTACTGCCGTGTTTGGAACCATCGCCATTGGCGTTGCCATGGTTGGATATTTCACCCGGCCGATTGGATGGTTGAAGCGCCTCCTGTTGGCCTTGGGCGGGACCGGCCTTCTGATTCCGCCAGGCGGCGTGATCGCTTATAGCTCGACGATAAATATTGTCGGTGGACTGGCTTGCCTTACGCTCATTGTGTATGAGTGGAAGGCCCGGAAACCTCCCGTAGTGTCTCCTGAGGCGGTGGCTTTCTCCCAACTGGGGCGCAATCAAAAGATGTGAGACCGCAAGTTGAGGCGTCAACGTTGCGAAACCCTCTTACGCTGTCCGTGCTCAAGTACTGCTTCGGACTTAAGAGAGCTGACAAAGGAGGAGAGCGAAACATGAAAAGGATAATTTTGGGGATTCCTCTGCTCGTGGCCGTTCTCATTTTTTTCCCGGTCCGGTCTTTTGACGCCATGCCGCGCAGCGCCACTTTAGCCACCCATGCCGTTGGAGGTCTTTACAACGCGCTTGGCACAGGCATTGGGACAGTCATCAGCCGCTACACTCCGACCACAGTGCGCGTTCAACCTTTCGCTGGTCCCCCGGCCTGGCTTCCCTCGATGGACAACGGGGAAACTGACATGGGAATCCTGACCAGCGCCGACGCTATCACTTCCTACAAAGGGATTATCATCTACAAAAGACCTCACACGGGGACCAGAATTCTCATTTCCGGAGGAAGGATATATCTTGGGTTTTACGTTCGCTCTGACTCAGACATCAAAAGCGTCTCTGACCTCAAAGGGAAGAAAGTCCCAACGGACTTCCCTGGCATCCCTATCGCCCGACTGAGTTCAACCGCCACGCTCGCATCATCGGGCCTAAGCTACAACGATATCGTGAAGGTTCCTGTCTCGGACCTGGCTGCCGGTGGGAGCGCCTTTCTTGAGGGGCGCCTCGATGCCGGCTGGGACGCCGTGGGGAGTCCCCGGGTCATAGAAGCCAACTCTCGATTTCGCGGAGGTATTCGATTCCTGCCAACGGATTCCAGCCCTGAAGCCGCAAAGCGCATGGGCGACATTTACCCCGGCAGCTATCCCGCCCTTGTTGCGGGGGGATCGGCCACGGCCGTGGTTAAGGACACATATCTAATGACGAACGACATTTATCTCGTCGCTACGAAGTTCATGAGCGACGATGTAGCCTACGAGATTGTTAAGACCCTCTGGGAGCGCAACGAAGAGCTGGCCCCAATGCATCCGGGCTTGAAGGAATGGACTCGGGATCGCATGGCGAACCAAAACGTTTTTATCCCCTACCATCCCGGAGCGATCAAGTTCCTCAAAGAAAAGGGGGTATGGAGCAAGGAGATGGATGCCTTACAGGCCAGGCTCCTGGCGGATTAAGCAGGGAAGGAAGATCGAGGACAGCGGTATGGGCGAAGGGGAACGTACGGAGTTTCTGTCACTGCTTCAGACCATGTGGGTCATCCGAGCCTTTGAGGAGAAGGTGTCGGAGCTGTATTCCAGGGGCCAGGTCGCAGGCTTGCTGCATTTGGGCATCGGGCAGGAAGGTGTGGCGGTCGGGGTGTGTAGCTTGTTGCGGCGGGACGATTATATTTTCGGAGGCCATCGAGCACACGCCCACGTGATTGCCAAAGGTGCGGATCTCGGCCGGCTGATGGCCGAGCTGGCAGGGCGGTCAACTGGTTATTGCCGCGGCAAAGGAGGATCGATGCACGTGGTCGCCATGGATGTTGGGTTCGTCACGGCCACGGGAGTCGTCGGGGGCAATATTCCGCTCGCGCTAGGAGCGGCGTTTGTGTGCAAGGAGAGAGGAAAAGGCCAGGTTGCCGCGGTTGTCTTTGGCGACGGCGCGGGACAGGTAGGCCCCTTCCACGAGTCACTCAATATTGCAAGCCTGTGGAAATTACCGGTGATTTTTGTCTGTGAGAACAACGGGTATGCCGAATTCACGCCCCTGTCGGCGCATACCCTTGTTTCTCGCCTGGCAGACCATGCCCGAACCTACGGTATTCCCAATACCACAGTCGACGGCAATGACGTTCTAGCTGTCCGTGAAGCCGTTCGCTCGGGGGTCGAGCGGGCGCGCTCTGGCGAGGGCCCGACCTTTATCGAGTGTCTCACCTACCGCCTTCGGGGACATTATGAAGGAGATCTTGCCAAGTACCGAGAGCTATCCGAAATTTCTGAATGGAAGGCCAAGGATCCCATCGCTCGCCTCGCGAACGCCCTCAAAGAAAAGGGCATATTGAGCGAGAAAGAGATTTCCGAAGCGGAGCCGCGGGCGCGAAAGCTCGTCGACGAAGCGGTCCAGTTTGCCCTCGCAGCCCCGTGGCCCGATGCGGGGGATCTGACCAGCCAGGTATTTGTCGGAGGCTGACCGTGTCAGAGAAGACCTATCTAGAGGCGATTCGCGAGGGGTGACGGGCGCGCGAGCGTGCCGTCTACATTCTAGGGGAAGACGTGGCCGTAGGGGGGCCCTTCGGAGCGACGAAAGGACTCGCGGATGAGTTTGGCAGCAATAGGGTCGTCAATACTCCCATTAGCGAGGGAACGGTGGTAGGGCTGGCCACGGGGGCTGCCTTGCTGGGATTTCGGCCCGTGGTCGAAATCATGTTCATAGATTTTATCACGCTCGCTATGGATCAGTTGGTGAACCACGCGGCCAAGCTACATTACATGTCAGGAGGCCAGTTGGGGGTCCCGCTAACCATTCGGGCTCAGGAAGGCGCCGTCGGGAGTTGCGGCGCTCATCATTCGCAAAGCCTTGAGTCCTGGTTCCTGCATGTCCCGGGGCTGAAAGTGGTCATGCCTTCCAATCCGGCTGATGCCAAGGGTCTTTTGAAGGCGGCGATTCGGGATGAAAACCCGGTTCTGTATGTCGAGCACCGGGGGCTGTACTGGTCGCGTGGGGATGTGCCCGAGGGGGATCATGTGGTTCCCATCGGTCGTGCTGCGGTGCGACGGTCCGGCAAAGACGTGACGGTTGTGGCACTCTCCAAGATGGTGAGCGTCGCGTTGGAGGCTGCCGAAGAGCTTGCTGCTCAGGGCGTCTCGGTTGAGGTTTTAGATCCGCGGAGCCTATGTCCATTGGATCTGGACACGATCGTGACCTCGGCGCGCAAGACCAGCCGGTTGGTTGTCGTCCACGAGGCGGTGGAGACCGGAGGCGTGGGGGCTGAGCTCGTGGCACAGGTCCAGGCGGCGGCCTTTGACTACCTCGACAGCCCGATCCTCCGCCTGGCTGCACCCTTCACGCCAGTGCCTGCCAACCCCATGTTGGAGAAGCAATTCGTTCCCGCAAAAGAAGATGTCGTCAACGCGGTGAGGCGAGTCATGGGCCTCGCCCAGTCTTAAAGAGCGAGAAAGGAGAAGCCATGCTCCCAAATTTGCCCCGAGAGCGGCTGTTGCATCTTTACCGAACTATGCTGACCATGCGGCGTTTTGAGGAGGCGCTGATCAAACTCACCAAGTCCGGTATCTCAGTCGGACATTTCCACGTTTACATTGGCCAGGAATGCACCGGTGGGCCCGCCCTCTCTTTGCTTGGGCCTCACGACGCTGTCTTTACGACGCACAGAAATCACGGCCATTTGCTTGCGCGGGGTGCCGACCCCGGTCGGCTGATGGCTGAGATCTTGGGGAAGGCCACGGGCTACAACAAAGGCAAAGGGGGCACGCTTCACACCACTGTGCGCGAGCTGGGTTTTCTAACGACCTCGGGAATCGTCGGGGGCGTTATTCCTTTGGCGACAGGCGCTGCGTTCGCGGCGAAGCAACGAAAGACCGATGGAGCGAGCATGTGTCTGTTCGGGGACGGAGCTCTGGAGGAAGGGGTATTCCACGAGTCCCTTAATCTTGCGGCGCTGTGGTCCTTACCGGTGATCTACCTGTGCGAAAATAATAGCCTGGGGGCACTAGGCCAAAAGGCGGGGGAATATTCTTCTTCAACCATCGCCGCGCGCAGTTTGTTGGACTTGGCCACACCTTATGGAATACCTGCCGTCTCTGTGGACGGCACCGATGCGGGCGCTGTCCACCGGGCCGTACAAAAGGCTTTGGGGCGCGCCCGAAAAGGCCAGGGCCCCACTTTTATCGAGGCTAAGACCTTTCGTTGGCCGGGCAGCAGGCCGATCTGGCCCGAACTGTTAACGGGCGAGACCGATCTCAAATTGGCTTGGGACCTCAAGGCTATCCCGAAGAACTACAGCGATTGGCACAAGAAGAAGGATGGTCTGCTTCGGTTCACGAGGGAGCTCCTCAAGTCGCGTCGCGCCACGCCAGAGCAAATTCTCGAGACTGATCGCGCGGCGCGGACCCAGATCGAGCGCGCAGTTCGCTTCGCCAAGGAGAGCCCGGAGCCTAAGCCGGAAGCTGCGCTAGAGGATGTGTTTGCCTAGAGGGGGGACAGATTTATGAGAGAGATCACTTATGCGGAAGCGTTCGCAGAGGCTCTGCGAGAAATCCTGCGGGCAGATAAACGGGTCTGCGTCATCGGGGGTTATTTTTTTGGCCTCAGTCCGCGGCGGGCCCTTATTTCCCAGCTTCGGAAGCAGTTCCCGGCGCGCTTTTTCGATCCGCCGATCGCTGAGGCCGGCTACTGCGGTCTGGCTGTGGGCGCTGCCATGGCGGGCCTTCGTCCCATCGTCGACATCGGCACCGGGAGTTTTTTCTTTCAGGCCTTTCCGCAGGTTCTCAACGAAGCGGCTAACACTTACTACATGACCGGCGGTCAGACGAAGGTCCCGGCGGTATTTCACATGTTGCATGGCATCCGCGGCGGTGGAGCGGCGCAGCATTCCCACAGCCCTCAAGCTATGCTGTGGAACACGCCCGGGGTGGAGATCATGTTGCCCTCTACGCCTCGCGACGTGAAGGGTCTGCTCAAGACTGCCGTGCACAGCGACAACCCCACGATCTTCGTGGACCATGCCAAGCTTTTCGAAGTCAAAGGGGAGGTTCCCGAAGACGAGTATGAGATCCCCTTCGGCCAGGCCGAGGTGAAACGTCAGGGGAAAGACGTTACGGTTGTCGCCACCTCTCTCATGGTCCAGCGGGCTCTTCAAGCGACCCAGAAGCTCGCGCAAAAGGGCATTGACGTGGAAGTCGTCGACCCACGTACCTTGGTGCCGCTCGACAAAAGCGCGATCCTCAACTCTGTGGCAAAAACCGGCCGCCTCGTGGTGGCCGATGAGTGCCACAAAAGCTGCGGTGTTGCATCGGAAATTGCCGCCATCGTGGCGGAAGAAGGCTTCCATCATTTGAAAGCACCCATTAGAAGGGTGGCGACTCCCGATGTTCCGATTCCGTTTGGCCGGACCATGGAGGCCTACATCGAGCCGTCGGAAGAAAAGATCATCCAGGCAGTCCTCGAGGTTGTGAAATGAAAGAAATCGTCATGCCTAAGCTCGGCATCACGATGGAAGAGGGAAAACTTGTCCGCTGGATAAAGTCCAAAGGAGACGAAGTTGCGGAAGGGGAGGCGATTCTGGAAATTGAAGCCGAGAAGGCGACTGTGGAGTTAGAGGCCCCTGTCAGCGGTGTGTTGCGCGAGATTGTGGTTGAAGAAGACCAAACGGTCCCGGTCGGCGCCCTCTTGGGGGTCATCGCCGCTGCGGACGAAGAGATTGGGGAGGTCTCTGGCGCAAGAGGAGAAGCCGTACAAACGGAGAAGCCTCGGGGAACCGAATTGGAGACTGTGGTTAGCAAAAAGTTAGGGTTTGCCGGAGAAGTCGCGACTGAAGCGATCAAGGCCTCTCCCGCCGCGAGGCGCGTCGCTAAGGAGAAAGGGGTTGATCTTTCTAGATTACAGGGAACCGGACCCGGGGGACGGATCGTAGCCGAGGACGTGCTTCAGGCCGCCGAAAGCGTCGCGCGGCCGCAAGGCGGAGTCGCGATCAAAGAAGTGCTTCCACTAACGGCGATGCGCCGGATCATCGCTGAGCGCATGAGCCAAAGCAAACGCGCGATTCCCCACTTTTACGTCAGCGTCGACGCGGACATGACCGACGTGATGAAGATCAGGGCGGACTGGCAGGGAAGGAGCGCAGACCCGGTACCCTCCATCAACGATTTTGTCCTGTGGGCCTGCGCTCAAGGCCTTAAAGAATTTGCCTTGCTCAATTCCGCCCATAGCGAGCAGGGCTTGCAGGTCTTTTCAGATATCAACATCGGAGTCGCCGTCGCTGTCCAGGAAGGTTTGGTGGTTCCTGTGATCCGCAATGCGGACCGACTGCCGCTGTCACAACTGGCGCAAAAGAGCCAGCAGCTTCTGCAAAAGGCGCAGCAGGGAAAGCTGATCCCGCTGGATTACGAAGGGGGCACCTTTACCGTTTCCAATTTAGGGATGTTTGGAGTTGACAGCTTCACCGCCATCATCAACCCTCCTCAATGCGCCATCTTGGCCGTCGGACGGGTAGCCCCGCGCGTGGTACCTTATGACGGGGGCATGGCCGTCCGCTCTATGATGACCATGACGCTTTCTGCCGATCACCGGATCGTTGATGGCGTCGTCACGGCGCGTTTTCTCCAGGAGGTCAAGGGATTATTGGAGAGGCCGGAGATTTAACTTTCCCATCCCCGGCTACGATCTGCGGGCGCCTGTGGTATTCTTTGCCGTTCTGTTCGTCCAGCCCATTCCCCACAGCCTTTCGATGACATTTCCTGTCAAGCGTGGATTCTCTGGCAGGCTCAAAGAGGCCAATTTACGGCCAATTTAGGGGAAAGTTGTCCACGTATAGCACCATTTGTCCGCTACGAAGAGACCTCACCGAGTAGCTCCCGGAAAGCGCTTTTTCTCTAGTTTGTGTAGTAATTTCCCAAAAAATTAAACACTTGCATGGCGCCCCTGGCTGAGAGCTTCAGTTTTCGGTCATCAAACCCACGGTCTGGCATGGGTGTTGCTAAAACGGCTTGCTT
This sequence comes from Deltaproteobacteria bacterium, assembly GCA_016193385.1. Next base: position 18,154 of record JACPSF010000351.1, on the reverse strand, counting down.
ACTACCCGCGGAATTGGGAGGTGCGGCATGGAAGTCAAGAATATGCGCGTTAGAAACAAGCAGGTCACTCTCTACCGGTGCCAGCAATGTCTTTATATCCCAACCTGGGTCTCCGATCCCCAGGATCATGAGCAATGGCACCGGCTGCGAGAGGAGCAATCGCGCGAGCTGGATAAAGCGATGGCGATCGCAGCGGGCTCGCTGAGAAACTAGCGCCAGCGGCGACCAGTGGCCGCTTTATCTCCACTCAGTTTCGTCCGGATAATAAATTGCCACCGCCAGGTGGTTACCGTTTCCTATCCCCTTGCCTCTTCCATGCTTTCTCCCGCCCGATGCCAACGCGGAGTAGGAAGGCTTGGCTTTGGATGAGGGAGTGGAGGGAGATTCAAAGGCCGGCGACGAACCGGCCCGGATTGAGCAGGTCGTAGGGATCGAATCGGCGCTTGATTCCTCGCATGATATCCAGGCTTGGTGGAGGCGGTCCCCACACATCGACCCCTATTTTCAGGGCGGGTGTCGCGGCCGCCATCACCACGTGGCCGCCGTGCTCTTGAGCCACGGAGGTCAACTTCGAAAACCATTGTACGCTAGATGGGTCGGCTGTCATGGCGACCCATGCCGTTCCGCTACCGTAGTGGGCGAGGGTTGCTGGGGAGGGAGTCCAACTCTCGATGGTACTCAACACTTTCGCTACGGCCGAGAGGGGCACGGTCGCACGGTAAAGGACGATGCCGTCCCCGGCGCCGAAGTCGCAAATTTTTCCCCACAAGCGATGGTGCGGATCATCGCGGAGAATTTCAACGCTCAGCCCGATCGCCTCAGCCATGGTTCGGATGTCGCGGAGATGTCGGCCCACGTTTTCCTCAAACCCTTCGGTCCAAACCGCTACCGCTCCCATGCTTGCGGGGAGCCCGGTGGTCTCAAGAGCCCCAGTGTTTAGGATCGTAATCGCTACCGGCAGGAGCGTAGATTTGAATAGCTCGTGCGCCAGTTTCAAGCACAGGGTCGTCGTGCCCTTGGCGAGCGCTGTCGCCGCACACTCCGGGATGGGCACCATCCTGAAAGTGACCTCAGTGATGATCCCGAGGGTTCCCAACGAGCCGATGAAGAGCTTGCACATGTCATAGCCGGCTACGTTCTTGACCACTTTGCCGCCTGCCTTGATCGAAACCCCGCTTGCCAGGATCATCTTCATCCCGACAACCTGGTCCCGCACCCCACCATACATCATGCGCCGCGGGCCATTTGTGTTTGCAGCGACTAGCCCGCCGATCGTCGCCCGGGAAGGCAGGGGTGGATCGAGGGCAAGGAATTGATTTGCCGGTGCGAGTAGGCCCTGCAGGGTGGCCAGCTTCATTCCGGCTTGGACCGTGGCCGTGAGATTTGAGTCATCGTGCTCGATCAACCTGCCCATGCGCTCCAGGCCGATGACCACGTCCAGCCCGCGGGGAAGGTTGCCCATCCCCATGGAAGTCCCGCCGCCCCAGGGGATCACGGAAGCTCCAGCCTCGCTTAGGATGCGGAGCGCTGCGCTGAGCTGGTCCGGGTTGCTCGGAAGGCAAAGAAGGCTCGGATCGGTTGCGTCTACACGGAAAGGCCGCAGGTCATCAGGCTCACACCGCACTGATCCGGTGTCAAGTTCTCGTTCGAGCTTCGCGGCCAGACTTTCGATCGAGCCTTTCATTCACCTGAGTCGCGGGCAGGGGCCTTGTAAGATTGATCCAGCAGGTCCATCAGGTGAAGGACTTTCACCTGGGGACCGTAGCTGCGGGCGCCGTAATCGAGCTGGAGCATGCAGCCGGGGTTGGGCGCGACTACAGCCTCGGCGCGGGTATCGGCGATCGACTTCATTTTCTCTCGCAGGATCTCCTGCGATGTTTCCGGATGGGTTAGATTGTAGATCCCGGCGCTCCCGCAGCACCGATCCGAACCGCTCATCTCGACAAGCCGGAGTCCCGGAATCGCCGCCAGGAGCGCCCGGGGCTGCGACCGAACCCTCTGGCCGTGGGCTAGATGGCAGGGATCCTGGTAAGTCACGGTTAGCTCCATGCGGCCCGGTGGACGCGTCAGGCCAAGTTCCGTAAGGAACTCGCTCGCGTCCCGGACCAGCTTTACGAATCTTTCCGCCTTTTGTTTATAGTCCGGATCTTCTCTGAGAAGGTGCCCGTACTCCTTCATGGCGGCGCCACAGCCCGCGGCATTCACAATCACCGCGTCACCCCTGGCGGCGAGAAACGCGTCTATGTTCCTGCGGGCCATGACTTTGGCGATCGCCGTCTCGCCGTTATGAAGGTTGAGCGCGCCACAGCACGCCTGTCCTTTTGGAATCGTGACTTCACAGCCGTTCAGTTGCAGTACTCGCAACGTTGCCTCGTTGACCGCGCCATAAATAAGGCTCATGACGCAGCCACTCAGCATGCTCACCCGCCCGCGTGGCACGCCGATCGCTGGTAGGGGATCCGCTGGAGGGAGAAAGAAGCGCTTGGGAATGGGCGGAAGCAATGCCTCGATCTCCCGCATCCGCCTGGGCAGCAGCCGCCGGACCAGGGGTCGGACCGTGCTCGTCTGGTAGAATCTTAGGAGCCCGGCGAGAAGCTTCAACCGCGACGGATAGGGAAGAAGCTTCTGGAGGGAAAAGCGGACGAGGAGCTGTCCGAGCGGAGCTCCCGGGGGACCGAGAAGCGCGCGCGCTGCCTCCGCAATGCGACCGTACTGAACCCCGGAGGGGCAGGCGCTCTCACAAGCACGGCACATGAGACATAAATAGAGGTGATCTGCGAAGCGTTCGTTCGGTTCGATGCGGCCTTCGGCTGCTGCCCTGACCAAATGGATGCGGCCCCGAGGGGATTCCGGCTCAAGGTGAAGCAACTGATAGGTAGGGCAGGAATTGAGGCAGAGCCCGCAGTGAACGCACTGGTAGAGTTCCGGAATGTCCAGAGCCGCAATCGGCTTATTAGAGGTGAGACTGTCCGCTGTCTGAGTCACGTAGCCGCGCCCTTCTTCTGCTGGCTGTGATCCGCCTCATGCCTGTTGCCTATTTGCCTAATGCCTTTTCTAGATCCACAGGCCGGCCGGTAGATTCGCCTGATCGCGCCTTATCTCCCCGCAGGTGATCGGCGACGGGAATAGCTTCGCCGGGTTGAAGCGGCTGTCGGGATCGAACGCGCTTCTGACACGCGTCATCGCCTCCAGATCCTCGTCGCCGAACAAAAGGCCGATGTAGGCCTTCTTCTCCAGTCCAATGCCGTGCTCCCCGGTGATGCTTCCTCCCATCTCCACGCACGCCCTGAGGATTGCAGCGCTCGCCTCGATGACGCGGTCGAGCGCGCCAGGTTGGCGCAGATCAAAGAGGATGTTTGGATGGAGGTTACCGTCGCCGGCATGGAAGACATTGGCGATCCTTAGTTCATAACGTTGGCTGATCTCTCCAACGAGTCGCATGATCTCGGGAAGGCGGCTGCGCGGCACGACTCCATCCTGTACATAATAGTTGGGCGCGAGCGTTCCCAGAGCCCCGAATGCCCCTTTGCGGCCCTTCCACAAAAGCTGCCGCTCAGTCTCTCCTTGCGCCACTCTCACTTCCCGCGCGCCGTTTCGAGCGCAAAGAGTCTGAACCAAACGCATCGCCCGATCGGCGTGTTCTTTTACCCCCTCGATCTCTACCAATAGCACCGCTGCTGCATCGCGCGGGTAGCCGACGGGAGCACCCCGCTCGACCGCCTCGATGGAGAGTTGGTCCATCAGCTCCAGCGCCGCCGGAATGATACCCGCGGAAGTGATGTCCACAACTGTTTGCGATGCAAGGTCCATCCGGTCGTATACGGCCAGGAGTGTGCCAACCGCTTCCCGCGCACGCATGAGCCGCACCGCCACTTTGGTGACGATTCCTAGGGTTCCCTCCGAGCCGACAAAGACACCGCAGAGGTCGTAGCCGGGTGGGTCGGGAACCGATCCGCCGAGCCATGCCACCCTTCCGTCGCTCAGCACTGCCTCCACGCCCAGGACATGGTTGGTGGTGACGCCGTAGGCCAGCGTATGTGGACCTCCCGAGTTGTTGGCGACGTTGCCGCCGATCGAGCAGGCCGCCTGGCTGCTGGGATCGGGCGCGTAAAAAAAGCCTTCCTGTGCCACCGCTTTGGTCACCTCGAAGTTGATGACTCCGGGCTCGACGATAGCCAGGCGATTCTCCAGGTCAAGCTTAAGAATGCGGTTGAGGCGAGCAAGGGAAATTACGATGCCGCCCTCGGCCGGCACCGCGCCTCCGGCCAATCCGGTCCCAGATCCGCGTGGGATAATCGGCACGCTGGCGCGGCGTGCAGCCTGTACGATGGATGAGACCTGCTCGACGTCGGCGGGCAAGGCGACCACCTCCGGCATGGCCTGGAGGATCGAGGCGTCCTGCTCATAGACGATGACATCTTCCATAGCGGAAAGGAGATAGCGATCGCCGACAATTTGCTTGAGTTCGTTGATGAGAGCCGCATGGCTCATGGGTTGGCTGCTCCAGGACGCCGAAAAGGCCCGCAGACGGGAAGAGCCTATGCGAGGATGAGCTTTTCTGTCAACTGGAATTGACATCGAACCGCGGCGGCTGCTCTAATGGTGGACATGACGGGTGTGGTGGAACTTGAACGCCGCATCGCTGGCCGGTCGGTGGTGCTCTTTTTAGGCAACGTCGATGTTGGCAAAACGACGCTGGTTAGGCGGCTCCATGAGCGGGTCGGAGGCGAGGTTGTGGATGCCGACCTGGGTCAGGCCGAGATCGGACCGCCGGCGGTCATCTCTCTTGGCACCTATCAGGGGGGAGCGCGGGCCGGATACTTCGGCGGCGACATCTCACCCCGAGGTCATTTCCTCCAGGTCTTGACGGGTTGCAAGAGGATGGTCGCGAAGGCCGCCCGTCCCTGTCTGATCGACTCCGACGGGTATATACAGGAAGGTGCCGCCCGCGCCTTCAAATCGGAGCTCATCAATCTTATCGAGCCCGACTTGCTGGTCTTGCTACAGCGCGGCAGAGAACTGGAGTACTACAGGCTCTATGCCTCCAAAGGAATCGAGGTCGTCGAAATACCGGTCGAGCATACTGGACTCAAACCGCACCAGGAACGCGTGCGGGCACGCGAGGGAAGCTTCCGCCGCTATTTTGCCACGGCGCAGTTGCGGCGCTGGCATCTCGCGGGTGTCGGCTTCGAGCGAGCGCTCCTTGGGCATGGCGAGCCTTTAGATGTCGGCGTCCTTTTGAAAATCATCGGGTGCCAGGTTGTCGCGGGCTGGAAGAGCGGCAGGGAAGCCGTGCTTGTGTTGAGCGGCCTTCCCACCTCATTGCCATTCTTACGAAACGAGCTGGATGTGGATTTCGTTCACCTCATCGAGCGCGGCGCCTTGGAGAATCTGCTCGTTGGGTGTCTGGTGGACGGGGAGTTTCAGGGCTTGGGAATTCTCAAGGCGCTGAACAGCGAGACGGTTGATATCCTGACTCCGGCGGCAGAAGCCAGCGTGCTTCAGGTCGGCTCGCTTAAAGTGCGCGAAGATGGCTCGCACGAGAGGGTGAATATCCAGAAAGGCGATCCGCTCACCTCCACTTAACTGAAGGAGTCGGTCGAGTCACCGCTCTGGTGAGAGTCTAGCGGAATCTTTTCAGATTGCGCTGTTCAAACAATTCAATCCTGCGGGACAGAATAAGTTGTATTTATCAACAAAAGACTTGACCCGTTCCCTAGAAGACAAGGTTTGGGCTATCAAACCGAGGCTTATTTCTCTGCCCGAATGAGTCCTTCAATCCGTGCCAGCGCCGTCTCGGCACCCACTGCGATCTCCTGGATCACTGAGGCGACGCTTACAACGTCTCTGATCCGCCCGGTTACCATCCCTATTGGCACTCCAGCATTGGGGGCATCACCCCGGTTCTTGGCTTCCTGACCTTGCTGCTTGAATGCGGTTATCTCTTCTTCAGTAGCCCCGCGCTTTTTTAACTCCAGTAGAGCCTTAGCAAAGGCGTTCTTCCAGTGACGATTTTCACCGTAGACCCCGGGCACAATAACCGTGTCGGTTTCACGCGCCTCGCGAAGAGCTTGCTGAATTGCGGGATGGACAGAACGAGCCTCGCCAGTCATGTAAAAGCGAGTTCCCATCTGAATTCCTTGAGCACCCAGAGCCAGCGCCGCAACAAAACCGCGCGCATCGCAGATACCTCCAGCGGCCACAACCGGCACGGACACAGCATCCACAACGGCGGGCACCAGCACGAGCGTATGCACGGGCTGGTAACTGACATGTCCCCCGGATTCGTATCCTTCAGCGATGATGAAGTCCACCCCGGCGCGCTGAGCTTTCACGGCGTGATAGACAGTGGGAACCACGTGCCCGTGCAGGAGCCCGGACTCTTTGAAAGAACTGACAAAAGGTGTCGGGTCTCCGGCTGAGGTTATTATAACGCGAAGGCGACGGCGCACCTCGGGATCCTCGCGGCGAGCCTCCAAAAGAGCATCGAGCCGCTGCCGGCAACTGTCCGCCGCCAGAGGCTGGTTGAACCCGAATGTACCCTTGGTTAAGTTCTTGACTTTTTCGATGTGCTGACGAGTGATGCTCTTGACGTCCCCATTCCGGTAGTTGCTGATGATGCCGAGGCCGCCGGCATTTGTGACGGCGGCGGCCAGATCCGAGGTGTCATTAGGACCCATCCCCCCCTGAATAATGGGGTATTGGATGTCTAGAAGACCGCAAAGGGGCGTGTGAATCATTGCGTTGTCCTTTCTGTCAGCTGATGGACGAGCTTGGCGCGAGACTTATCCAACATCATGCCTGTATGTCAAGTATGTATATCGCATCCGGGGTCATTGCTTGACTTTACACCCAACACTAACACTACGATCCCCGTAAATAGCTCGGCAGCTTATAGCGGAAGTCGGAGATCAGAGATCGGAGGTCGGAAGTCAGCTGATCGCTGATAGCGGAACCCTCTCTGCCAATATGAGTGAGACACTTATATTGGCAGAGAGGGTTCCGCAGGCTCGCAAGTTATTGAAAAAATTTGGAGCCACCCGCCGGATTCGAACCGGCGACCTACTGATTACGAATCAGTTGCTCTACCGACTGAGCTAGGGTGGCTCACTGGGGTTTCACGAAGTTCACGAGGGCGGCGATCACAAACGAGCCGGCATAGGCAGCCAGGAAATCGAATAAGAGACGAAAACTGGGCACCTGATCGAGGATCTCCTCAAGGCCTAAATACCGGATAGCAAACTGGCCGACAAAGGCGCCGAGCAGTCCCACGATGAAGAACAGAGCTGGGTTTCCCTTCTTCGCAAACGCCACGGTCTTGATGCCGGCAAAGCCCGCGACAAAAGCGATGAGGAGAGTGCTAAGAAGATTCTCCTGAAGATACTGAAAAGCCGCCTCAGCGATCTCTTTCACTCGAGCCCTTCTTTAATGCCGCTAGGATCTCCTGAGCCGCTCGCTTAGGGTCGGCCGCGCTCATGACCGCGGAAATCAGGGCAACCCCCCGACTCCCCGTCCCTTTGACGGCGGTGATATTTTCCGCCTTAATTCCGCCGATAGCATAAACGGGAAGCGAAATTTTTTCCACCACTTCTTTCAGAGCCCGAGCGCCCTGCGGGTCTCCGTAGGCCGCTTTCGAGGCCGTTAAATAAACCGGCCCGAACAAAATAAAGTCGGCCCCTGCGCGCTCCGCCGCTTGCGCCTCGTGGACGGAATGGGTCGAGACCCCGATCAGCTTGTCGCTCCCGAGGAGCCTTCTCGCGGCGCCGCCCGGCATCGAGGAACCTCCTAAATGGACCCCATCCGCGTCCACTCCGAGGGCGACGTCGATGCGGTCGTTGATAAGGAGGCTTGCGCGGTAACGACCGCAGAGCCTTTTTGTCTTCTCCGCCAACAGGAAAAGATCGCGACCGCCGAGGTCTTTTTCTCTAAGCTGCACCGCGCGGACGCCGCCTTCCAGGGCCTGCTCCAGAACCCAGAGAAGATCTCTCCCCTGGGTCTGCCTGCGGTCCGTAACCAGGTAAAGATCGAATGTCAGCGCACGCGGCGGCAACGGTGGCTTTAACCCAAGATTCCCTCGATGGGGCTAGAAGCAGTCGCGTAGAGCTTCTTCGGGATACGCCCGGCCAGGAAGGCCTTTCTTCCAGCTTCCACGCCAAGCCTCATCGCCTCGGCCATCAAGATAGGATCTTTCGCCCCCGCAATTGCCGTATTCATCAGCACCCCATCGCAGCCCAATTCCATGGCGATGGCAGCGTCCGACGCGGTTCCCACTCCAGCATCGACGATCACTGGGACCCTGGCCTGCTCCAGGATAATGCGAATGTTGTAGGGATTGCGAATCCCCAGTCCGGAGCCGATCGGCGCCGCCAAAGGCATCACCGCGGCGCATCCCATCTCCTGAAGTTTCTTCGCCGCAATCGTATCGTCATTGATGTAAGGCAAGACGACGAATCCCTCTTTGATCAGGGCCCTGGCCGCCTCCAGAGTCGCCGGAATGTCGGGGAAGAGCGTCCGCTCATCTCCGATGACCTCCAATTTGACCATGTTGCCCACTCCGGCCTCACGAGCCAGACGACAGGTCCGCACGGCCTCTTCTGCCGTGTAGCAGCCGGCCGTGTTGGGCAGAATCGTAAATTTTTTGGGGTCCAAATAGTCCAGCAGATTTTCCTTGCCCGAGTCGGTAATGTTGACTCGCCGGACCGCCACCGTAACGATCTCCGCTCCGGAAGCTTCGATCGCCTTCTGCGTCTCGCGGAAGTCTTTGTACTTCCCCGTCCCAACAATCAGGCGTGATCTGTAAGTCCCGTCACCGAGCTTGAGTAGATCTTCCATAACTCACCTCTTAGCCTCCTCCGACAAAATGGACGATTTCTACCGCGTCCCCTTCTTTCAAAAAAGTCAGCGCGTGCGCCGCGCGGGAAAGCACGTCCCGGTTGAGCTCCACGACGACCCGCCCGGGGCGAATCCCCATCTCCTCGAGCAGCAGGGCAACGCTCATTCCCGCGCTAACTTCTTTCTTTTCTCCGTTGATCTGAACTATCACCGAAATAAAAAAACCGCACCCGACACGACCACGTGAGCGTGGCCAGGGAATACGGTCTTAAGTTCGCCCCTTTCTCCGCCAGGAAAATGCTCGGAGGGAGCAAGGACTTTGACGCTTCCCTACGCCGGTACTATCCGGATCAGGTTCAAAGGGTTGCCCGAATGCCGCCTCCTCGGGCTCTCAGTCCACCAGAGGTGGACACCCCCAGCCAAAAACACAACTAACAGATGGGCTGGAGCAAGTCAAACCTGGCTCATCGGCTGCCCTTCGGCGGTGAGCCGCTCAGGGCGGTCGAACCGCGCTCAGAAGAGTCGCCCCCGAGGAGCAGCCTTCTTAAAACTCGACCGCCACGCTGGCATAGCCTACGACTTCCTTCATGGGCACGGCGTCGCCTGAATGGCAGTGTTTGAGGAGAAACGCCCTCTTCGCCCCCAGGGCATTGGCCGCAAACAGAAAGGTGGCCGTGGGGAGGACCCCGCACATGCTGATATCTCTTTGTTCGACCGTCCTCAGAAGCGCGGCGGGATTGAGGGCCAGGACTTGCTCCAGGGCCAAGCGGTCGAGCCTCTCGGTCTCTTGAGGCGAGAGATAGTGGCTCAAATCGCTGCTCGCGATGAGGAGCGTCTTCTTCCCCGCGGACTGATTGGTCTCGTAGAGGTGCGCCACGGCCTCGCCGAGCTCGCGGCATTCGTCCGCAGAGAGATAGGACAGAGAGATGGGCAAAATAGTAAACTCTGCCAGAACCCGCTGGAGAAAGGGGAGCTGAACCTCGATACTGTGTTCTTCCAGGTGGGCCAGATCATCATCTTTGAGAAAATGGACACGTGTCTTTAGAGTCTCCTTGAGCCTCTGATCTACGTCGACATAGCCCAGCGGGGTTTCCCAACTGTGCGCGTCGCTGAGGGCAGCCTTCCACCCCCTTGCCCGGTGATTCACTCCCAAAACAATCGCGCAGGCAGTATTCCTCTCCAACGCGGAATAGAAATGCGCGGCGCAGGGACCTGAATAGATATAGCCCGCGTGGGGCACCATCCCTCCGAGAAGCGAGGGGCGGGAAGCCCTTGCTCCCCGGGGACCCAGCGGGTTCGAAACGAAACAGTCCTCGATCAGCTTTTCCAGCTCTGCGGGTTCTGCGGGATAAAAGGAACCCGCCACTGCCGGGTATCTGACGCGCCCCATAATTCAAATGTTTTTAGTCTTGAGCTTTTAATTTTTAGTCGAAATCAACTCAAAACTAAAAACTGACTTCACGGAGCCGCGATCTCCACCTGCAGGACGCCGATGTGCTCCACCTCTCCGTCGACTTTGTCCCCGGGCTTGAGGAAAAAAGGCGGGACCCGGGCAAAGCCCACTCCCGAAGGCGTCCCGGTGCTGATAATTTCCCCCGGTTCCAAAGTCATTCCCATGGAGAGGACCGAAATCATGGTGGGAATGTCAAAGATCATGTCCCGCGTGTTGCCGTCCTGCATGGTCTGGCCATTAACGCGACAGACGAGGCGCAGGTTCTGCGGATCAGGGAGCGCGCTCTTGTGGACGATCCAGGGCCCCAAGGGGCAGAAAGTGTCGAGCGATTTCCCCTTGAACCACTGCCCATGGCGGCGCTGCAGGTCGCGCGCAGTCATGTCCAGACAGACCGTGTAGCCGAAGATGTAATCGTAGACTTTCTCCTTAGGGATATCTCTCCCTTTCTTCCCCATCACCACCGCCAGCTCGATTTCGTAGTCGAGTTTCTCGGTCACCTTATGGTGAATGACGTTTCCCATATGGCCAATCACCGATGTGGCCGGCTTGGTAAAGTAAACCGGCTCGTCGGGGTACTTGAGCTCCAACGATCTTGCCCTGGCCCCTTCTTCAACGTGTTCCCGATAGTTGATACCGAGCATGATCACGTTCTTCCTGGGCCAGGGAATGGGGGACAAGAACTTGATCTGATTCAGCTTCAGCAGGGCCCCCGCACGGGCGAGCTTCTTTAGGTCATCACCATCCTTGGCCGCGACGTATCGCGCCGCTTTTTTAGCCACGCTCAATGCCTTTCCGCCAGCCTCGATAAAGGCCTGCATGCTGGTAAGATAGGGCGGTGACCCCCCGCGCAGATAGCGCCGGTTCAATTCGGCAAGGTCGATGACGATATCCTCCGGGCCCATGAGGCCCACCCGGTTCTGGTTTTTTCTGACGAATGTAAGAAAACGCATGTTGCCCTCCAAATATCCTCTGAGTACGGCTCTTCTCGATGCCCAAAGAGCCTCAAAACCCTATAAGAGAGGGGGAACCGGATGTCAAGGAGGTGAGGGCTTTAAGGTAAAATTCGCCTGCCTACGACCTATCCTCTTTGAGCCAGCGAAGCGCGAGAATGGCAATCAACACCAGCCCGGCGAGGATGAACCAGGCCTGCCGGTAGGAGTGGCTGCGGTCAACCACGAACCCGAAAACAGGAGGAAGCATGACGATCCCCAGAAACGCGCCCGTATTGCTCAAGCCGATAGCCATGCCGGCCCCGTGGGTGCCGACCCGCTCGGCTAACAGGGCCAAGTAAACTCCGTTCCATCCCAACAGAGTCATGCCCAAAAGCGCCACGACCAAGAAAACCAGCCAAAAAGGAGTGTGGAGGGAAAACTGCGAGGTCCCAAGCGTCGTGAGAATCGCCAGGAAAGTCACCAAAAGCAGCACTGGCCTTCGCCTGCCAAACAAGAGCCTATCGCTAACCAGTCCCCAAAGGATTCTCCCTCCTACCCCACATATCTGACCCAGAGCGAGCATGCCCGCAGCCAGGGTGATGGGAAAACCAAGAGTTTCCTTCAAGTACAGCTCCAGATAAAAAAGCATGCACCATTGCCCGCCCGCCAAAATAAAAACATATATGATCCCTGCCCAAATATCGCTTCGCCGAAGAAGCTCTCTGATCCCCAACCGAGCCGCCTTTTCTTTGTGGAGACTCGACGCAGGAGGCTCCTGGTAAAGACGCAAAGCCAGCAGACCCATTCCGATGGTAAACAGGCCAGACACGGCAAGCGCAAGGCGCCAACCGATCCGCAGCGCTAGAGGCGGAAGTATCACGGCGGCGAGCGCCCCGCCCAGGGGAATCCCCATCTGCCGCAGACTCATGGCCGTTCCCCTTTCATTTTGAGGGAACCAACCGGCGACCGCTTTGCTACCTGCCGGCGTAGAGGTAGCCGTAGCGAGGCCGCTGAGAAGCAGGACGGGCAGAAGCGTCGCGAAGCTTCCCACCCAGTTCATCCCCATGATGATGAGGCCGCTAGCGATGGAGCCATACGCGATGATCAGCCTCTCTCCCAAAAAGTCCGCGGCCCTCCCCGCTGCGATGGCGACCATCACCACGCTGCCGTTCATGATGGTGCTCAAGAAGCCCACCTCGGTCCGGGTGAGCTGAAGTTCTTCCTGAATCAGGGGCGCCAAGGCCGGGATACCCAGATGAATGATAGACATGCCCACCTGGGATAACGTCGCGATAAAGAGAAAGAACCAGCGCTTCCTGGATGTTTGCGAATCCGAGTTCAATAGCTAGGCTTCATAACACATCCATTAATGAAGCTAAAAGCCAGACTGAACGCATTTGCGCCCCGGTCGGGGCGATGCTAATTTTAAAGACCATGAAAGGGCGGAAAGAAAGCCGGACCAGCATGCAGGTCGGAGACCGCATCCTGATCGACAAAGGGGGCTCCAGAAAAGTTTATATCGTGGCCAGGGTTGATGTCCCCCATTCCCAGGAGCGGGCCTTTGCCACCAGATCTGGAGGGGATTTTACGATCGGCATCAAATTCTGGAAATCTGACTACGTGTGGAGCGAAAAAAGCCGCATGTGGATGCGCAAGAGCTAGCCCGTCTCGCAAGGTTTAAAAAATTCCCGCAAATAGGTTAGAATCCTCCGAGCATGACGCCAGAGCTGGAACACGCTCTCAGCCAGATTCGCAAAGGCAAGGGGCCCTCCTGCCTGCTGCTTCACGGAGACGATTTTCAGGTCCATGAGGCGACCCGGGCGATCCTCGAACTCTGGGCCCCCGCTGAAAACCGATCGCTCGCGCTCGAGCGCTTCGACGGGCGCACCGCCCCGTGGGACGAGATCGAGGCATCCCTGATGACCCCACCCCTCTTCGCTCCCAAAAAAACGCTGCTGGTTGAGGACGTCCCTTACTTTCTCTCGCGCGAACACAAAGACGATCTGAGGGAAAAAGTGCTGCGGTTGTGGAGCGAACGGAAAGAGGACGAGGCGGCGCGGCTCTTTTTGGAACTACTGATGTCGGCGGGATGGAATCAAGACCGCTGGGAGAGGCTGGAGATCCCCTTGACGCGAGCTGAGCTGAACGAGCTTTTCGGCGAAGGAGGGCGCGAGGCTAAAGAAGAAGCGGAAGCGCTCCTCGCGTATTGCCGGAGCCAAGGCTGGAGCCTCAGCGGCGGTGCGGACGTTGAGGGGCAAAGACTCATCGCTTACTTGGAGCAGGGCCTTCCCCCCTGGGATTCTCTTCTCCTCACCGCCTCGCGCGTCGACCGCCGGACCCGTCTCTACAAGAGGTTTGAGGAGAAAGGAGCCGCCATCGACCTGGCCTTGACTCGGGAGAAAAGCGGGCGCATCAGCAGAGACGTGTTGAGGGAATTTCTCCGCCGCCGTCTCGAGGAAGCGGGAAAGAGGATCGAGGCGCAGGCCACAGAGATGATTCTGACGCGGGCCGGCGAGGAGCTTTGGGCCCTGCATCAGGAGCTGGAGAAGCTTTTCCTCTACGTAGGAGAAGAGCCTTGGATCAAGGCGAGGGATGTAGAGGAGGTCATTCTGGATCAGAGCGAGGGCTGGATCTTCGATCTGACCCGATCGATCGCGGAGCGCGATCCGTTGACGGCCCTCGATCATCTGGCCCGCCTCTTATCGCAGGGGGATCACCCGCTGAGGCTGCTGGGAGTCATCGCGAGCGAGGTGCGCCGCTTCCTCAGCGCCCGCCAGTTCTTAGAGGGAGATTTGCGCCAGAGCTGGAAGCGGGAGATGAGCTTTGAGCAGTTTCAGCGCAGCATCTTGAAGCAGGGCCCTCCGCTGCTGACCCGCAGCCCCTATGGGGACTACCAGGCCTTCAAGAGCGCAGCAAGGTTTACCACGGCAGAGCTTGTCCGCGCCCTGGAACGCATCTATCAGGCGGACATCCGCCTCAAATCGAGTTCCCATCCGCCCCGCCTGGTCCTGGAGAGACTTGTCTTGGAGATGTGCCGGGAGCAGGCATGAAAGAAGCGCGTTTCAAGAGGGTCATCTCCGCGTCCGTCCTAACGCTCTGGGCTTTTTCCCCGATCATCCTTCCCTCCGGTGGATGGGCGGCAATGGCGGTGCAGGCTTGCTTCAGCCCCAAAGGAAGGTGTTCCAGCCACATCGTGCGCGAGCTCGCCCAAGCACGAAGCGAGATCCTGGTCGCCGTCTACGCTTTGACGAGCGATGAGCTGGCTTGGGCCCTGATCAAGGCGCGCGAGCGCGGGGTGAAGATCCAAGTGGCCTTGGATCAGGAATTCGATGCCACCAACGAAACCTCCAAAAGGGCGCTCCTCGAACAGCAGGGCATCCCAGTCCGGCGGATCTCCGGCCTAAATACGGGACGTCCACAGCGAGGCCCCGGGCTCATGCACGAGAAATTCGCCGTTATCGACCAGAGAGTCGTGCTCACCGGCTCGTACAACTGGACGGTATCGGCGGACCAGTTTAACGATGAAAGCCTGCTGGTGTTCCATGACGCCGGGCCGCTGGCGGAGGAATTTCGCAAAGAGTTCTTCCGGCTTTGGGAGAAAAAACGATGAATCGTATGTCGCCCGGCCTGTTCTTGGCGATCGCGGCCGCGTTTCTGGTCGGGTTCTTCTCTCACACCCTCTACCGGAGATGGACCGGGCCCGCTCCCGAGAGTCAAGGCTATCCGGTTACTTACTCACCCTTGCCTGCTCCTCCCGTGGTGCCGGCTGAGATTCCGCTCATCCAGGCTAGAGACGTCGAGAGGATTAGAACCCTGGCCGGCAGCCGGGCCAGGATTCAGGGAAGGGTGTACCGCGTGGGATTTTCCGACAAGAGCAACACTTACTTTCTCAACTTCGGCCCCTCGCGCTCCGCCTTTACCGCTGTGATCTTCGCCTCCGCCCTGGAGGGATTCGATAAAAAAAAGATCCGACCCAAGAGCTACGAAGGAAAAGAGATCGAGATCACAGGGATCATCAAGGATCATCCCAAATACGGCCTGGAGATGGTCCTCGAAGACCCGGGCCAAATCAGAGCGCTGGATTGAGGGGGTCCCGCTAAAAAAAGGTTGGAAAAAAATACCATTCGGGTACAATAGGGCGCGATGCAGGAAAAAAAGAAGTGCCTCATTTGTGGGCAGCCGCAGCCGCTCAAAGGCGGGATCTGTGACCCATGCCAGGAACGCGTTCGCCGCGAGGCGCTGGGGGAGCAGGCTAACGTTCGCTCTCAGGCGGACAAGGAGCTAAAGAAACACGGGGTCACGCCTGAGACAGGAAAAGAGCGAAAGTAACATGGACTCAAAAGCCGGCCTGGAAAAGGCGGTTGAGCTTTTCCGACAGGCCTACCGCTGCCAGATGGAGGGGGCGTTGGACGAGGCGATCCGACTCTACCGGGCCTCCATTGACTGCTGCCCCACAGCGGAGGCTCATACGTTTTTGGGCTGGACCTACAGCTTCCAGGGAAGCTACGAAGCCGCCATAGAGGAATGCAAGAAAGCGATCGCGGTCGATCCCGATTTCGGCAACCCCTACAACGACATTGGAGCCTACCTTATTAATCTGGGCCGGCAGGAAGAGGCCATTCCGTGGCTCGAACGAGCCATTGGGGCCAAACGGTACGAGGCCTACCATTATCCCCATTGCAATCTCGGGCGCGTCTACCAGGCGAAGGGGATGCTGAAAAAGGCCCTGGAGGAATTCGAGAAGGCCCTGGCTATCGATCCCACTTATACCTTCGCCCGTCAGGCCGTAGAGGCGATTCACCAACAGCTCCATTGAGCGACGGGCCCCTTTGGCCCTGGCGGGAGGCTAAGCGTGGTCTACGTGAACCGACGAATCAAGGAGGATAGGCGGTCCTGAAACACAAAAGACATCTCCTTTGGCCACTGCTTCTGGTTTTGTTCCTTTTGCCTGCCGGATTTGCCTTCGCCACCAGCTTTCCCGAGGAAGAGCTCACAGCGCGGGCAGCCTTTCTCATGGATGCCACTACGGGACACGTCCTCTACCAACGGGAGCCCGATCTGCCACTCCCCCCTGCAAGCACGACTAAGATTGTCACCGCCATCGTGGCATTAGAGAGCGACAGACGCAAAAACGATCTTCTGAGCGTGACCAAGAGCGCGACTCGGGTCCCTTCCTCGAAGCTTTATCTTCGTCCCGGCCAGGTCATGACCGTCAGGGACCTCCTTTACAGCGTGCTCCTCTCCTCCGCCAACGACGCCAGCGTGGTACTAGCTGAGGGAATCGCAGGCTCGGTTGCCCGCTTTGCGGAGATGATGACTTTCAAGGCACGCGAGATCGGGGCGCTCAACAGCCACTTCACGAATCCCCATGGGCTGACGGCCCCGGAGCATTACTCGACGGCCAGGGATATGGCCCTGATTTTCAATTACGGCATGAAAAACCCGGGCTTTCGGGAAATCGTCCAGACTAAAACGATCTCCGTGAATTCCGTCTCCAGCGGCAAAGTCAAACGGGTACGCCACTTGCCGGTACGAAACCACAACCGCCTGCTCTGGACCTTCGACGGAGCGATCGGCGGCAAGACCGGCTACACGCTTGCGGCCCAGAAATGTTTTGTTGGCGGAGTGTCCCGCAACGGAGTCACCTTGATTGTCTCCATCCTGGGCTCACGGAATCTGTGGCGGGACACGAGAAGGCTGCTCGAGTACGGGTTCGAAAATTATCCGACTCTGAGCATTGACTCCCGCAAGCCCGAGACGCCCCCAGCGGTTGACGGGCATCTGATCGTGAGCAAAGGTAAACCCTCTTCTCCTCTGTCTTCCTGGGAAGAAGAAAACCGGCTCAGCTCCTCAAGTGGATATCTCTTGCAGGTTGCCTCCTTTCGCGAGCGCGACCGCGCCGAAGCCCTGCAAAAATCGATTCTCGCAGCAGGCCACCAAGCCTTTGTGGATAGTGCCCCTATGGCCAACGGAGAGACCACCTTTAGGGTTAGGGTCGGCCCCTATCCGGAGCTGACCGAAGCCCAGGATGCCGCGCGGGAAATCGAAAGGCGAATCGGATTTAGGCCCATTATCATTCCGGCGGAAACCGCCAAGAAGTCAAGCTAACCGTCTCTGAGCCGGCTGGCCTAAGCCTCTGAGATCTCCACAACCATCCCATCGAGTGCGAATTTGGCTTCCATCTCGGCGTAGCTAAAACCGCGTGCCCTTTCTCTCTTACTTTCTTCGCTGAGACACGGTTCTTGCTTCCTCGCCAGTTTCTTATGAAAGGTCGGCAAAACCGCTGAGAGGAAGCAAGGCACTGTTTGTCATTGTTTTTTCTTCGACGTTGGCCGTTGTCATTTTTTGTCACTCCCATGGCACAATATTGTTCCCCTCGGATTACATGAATATCCTTAAAATCAACAAGTTAGATGAAGATAGAGTCCCTGGCACAGCCCTTGCTCACATCCATATATCTGGAAAGGTTTAGGAGGTCCATTATGAACAATTCGCAAGACGAGCTTAGGCTTCTAACGTTGAAAGACGCAGCAGAAAATCTCCAGATTTCTAAACGGACTCTTCTCAGAATGATCCAGAAGAAGGACGTGCCGGCTTTCAAAGTCGGCGGCCAGTGGCGCATCCGCGAGAGTCAGTTTAGGAGATGGGTGGAGCAAAAAGAGAACGGTTTTCCCCCAACTTAGACAAGAAACCTTGACAACCGATTAAGGAAAGGAGTTTTCAATAAAATGAGGACTGAGTTGTTGAATTTTTCTGGAGTCAAAAATATTTACTCCTGGCCTCGCGGCTGGATAGGAGGTCTGCTTTGTCTAATCATCCTAACTGCCTGCCAGCCGGCTAAACCAACCGGGGCTCCTATTAAGATCGGCCTGATCGCGCCGCTGTCAGGCCCTTTGGCTGCCTCTGGCGAGGCTATACAGCGCGGCATGTTGCTTGC
>JACPSF010000350.1 GCA_016193385.1 Deltaproteobacteria bacterium | reverse complement strand
TAAACCTCTTCTACTGTCTATTAGGCGTCACAATGGGCACCCTTGTGGGAGTCTTACCGGGGCTGGGACCCTCAGCAACGATTGCCCTGCTTCTTCCTACCACTTATCACATGGACCCTGTGCCCTCTCTGATTATGCTTGCCGGAATTTCCTACGGTTCGATGTATGGAGGTTCTACGACGTCGATCTTGCTTAATATACCCGGAGAGCCCTCCTCTCTGCTTACCTGTCTTGACGGCTATCAGATGGCTCGTCAGGGGAGGGCAGGACCAGCGCTTGGGGTGTCGGCAGTAGGCTCGTTCGTCGCCGGGACCTTCAGCGTAATGGGGCTCGCCTTCATCGCACCAACTCTGGCCAGAATGGCCCTAGGCCTTGGTCCCCCTGAGTATTTTTCCCTGATGGTTATGGGGCTAACCATTGTCTCATACCTGGCCAGAGTCTCCATGGTCAAGGCGTGGATGATGACGGCTCTCGGGCTGATCATAAGCACGGTAGGGATGGATCCCATTACCGGGCAGGCTCGATTCGTGTTTGGAGTAAGGAGCCTCTACGACGGTCTTACACTCCCGGCGATCATGATGGGCCTGTTCGGCGTCTCCGAGGTCCTTGAAAATATAGGCAAGTATGTAAAGCCGGAAATATACAAGGGCAAGATAACCAATTTTTTCGGCAATAGAGAAGATTGGAGGCAATCCGCAAAACCTATAGCCAGGGGGACGCTGCTCGGTTTCTTTATGGGAGTGTTCCCCGGGATAGGATCTGTTGTTCCAACGCTCATCTCATATGTTATTGAGAAGCGGCTCTCAAAACACCCCGAGAAGTTCGGTAAAGGAGCCATTGAAGGACTGGCCGCCGTTGAGGCTTGTAACAATGCCGCCGTAGGCGGGACGTACGTACCCCTGCTCAGTCTTGGTATTCCTTCCAGCGGAATGACCGCTTTGCTGCTGGCGGCATTAATGATCTATGGATTGAATCCAGGCCCCCTGCTGATAAGAGAATCTCCGCGCCTTTTCTGGGCCGTCGTTGCCAGCATGTATGTCGGTAACGTCATGCTGCTGGTGCTGAACCTTCCGCTTATCCCTCTCTGGGTCAAAGTTTTAAAAATTCCATATTCGTACCTCTCAGCTATGATTCTTTTGTTTTGTTTAATCGGAGCCTATAGCCTCAATAACAGTCCATCCGATGTGATCGTCATGATTTTATTCGGCACTCTTGGCTATATCCTCAGGGAATTCAGGTTTGAGCTGCCGCCCCTCGTTTTGGCCTTTGTCTTGGGCCCGATGCTAGAACCGGCCTTTAGAACGTCGCTAATCATTTCTAAAGGCAGTCTGGGAATATTCGTGACTCGACCCATCTCCGCTCTGTTTCTGCTCGTGGCCTTTATAGTGCTGGTATCGCCGTTGGCAACAAAAAAGAGACTTGGCGCTGGATTACAACAAGAAGATTAAGAGACAATAAATTATGAATGTCAAAACGTCCGATAGGTGGAGTAGTTTCTTTTGGTTAATATTGTCTATCTTCATATGCGTTGAATCATACCGGCTTGGTTTAGGAAGTTACCACAGCCCTGGCGCCGGGTTTCTTCCCTTCTGGACCGGGGTGATACTTGCAGCCCTCTCGGTTCTGTTATTCATTCTCACCTCGGGAGCGCATGAACAAGGCACGGTCTTTGCTGAGAAGACTCAATGGCGCAGCATCGTCCTTGCATTGGCATTGATGCTGGCTTACGCCTTGGTCATAGAGAGGCTCGGCTTCGTCATATCGACATTACTATTCGTAGCAGCACTTCTCAGGTTTATTGAGCACAAAAGCTGGCATGCGGCTGGGGCCACGGCCCTAATAACAGCTCTGGCAACATACGTCGTTTTCGAGCTTTGGCTTCAGTCCCAGTTGCCGCCGGGAATTTTTGGCTTCTAGCGATTTAGCGCTGATCTTTTTTGATTCCTCCACACCCCCGACACTCCTGCTTGGCGATGGAAAGGCAACGTGCTAATTCAAAATGACGCTTAAATGCGGTCTGCCGCAGGATTGATAGGAAGAGCAATTTCGCTCTAATCTCAGTCACACAGCATCGATCAAAACGGGCTCGATTCCTCGCAAAGGCCGGTTGCGTTGTCTTTCGATTAGAAGTAAACAGGCATTCAGCCCAGCCTGTGGAAAAGCGGTGGAAGATGCCAAAGAGTAAACGCGAGCAACATCCAGGCCGGCGAGCCCAAGAAAGCGTGAGGCTGATCAGCGGGGAGGGGCAGGCGGAGGGCAGTAAAGGTCGCCGCGAGGTCAGCCCAAAAGACAATGCCGACGTGGAACTCTTGGATGCCTACTCGAGAGCGGTCATCGCAGTGGTTGACACTGTGGGTCCGGCTGTCGTCAGCATCTTCGTCGGGATGGAATCCATCGAAGGTGAACAAGAACAGCAAGGCGCAGGTTCCGGCGTCGTCATTACGCCCGACGGGTACGTGCTTACCAACAGCCACGTGGTACACAACGCAAGACAACTCAAAACGATTTTTACCCATGGGCGGAGCGCCTCCGCGGAGCTTGTCGGAGACGATCCTGCAACCGACCTGGCCGTCATTCGCGTTGACAGCTCGGGGCTTCCATATGCCACCCTGGGAGATTCAAACCTGCTTCGCGCCGGCCAGCTGGTCATCGCCGTGGGGAACCCGCTGGGATTTCAGTCAACGGTTTCCACAGGTGTCATCAGCGCTCTAGGGCGCGCTTTCCGAAGCCAGAACGGGCGCTTAATCGAGAACATTATCCAGCACACGGCGCCTCTTAACCCAGGCAACTCAGGGGGGCCCCTTTTGGACTCACGGGGGCGCGTTATCGGCATCAACACGGCAATCATTGTAATGGCACAGGGCATTGGATTCGCAATTCCCTCCAATACGGCCAAGTGGGTTGCCTCTCAGCTGATCACTCATGGCCGTGTACGGCGGGCGTATCTGGGCATCGGCGGTCGTAGCCGGCAACTTGATCGGCGTATCGTTCGGTTCCACAATCTGCTGAGAGAACATGCCGTTGAGGTCATTTCAGTGGATCCGCGAGGCCCTGCTGCGCAGGCGGGTATTCGACAAGGCGACCTCATCATCGCCGTCAGTGATCAGGAAGTGGCGAGCGTTGATGACCTGCACCGCTTTCTAGCCGACTATCCTCCGGGATCTCCGCTTGCTCTGACAATACTCCGCGGTCAAAACCAGATCAGCTTGGTACTTGTGCCGGCTGAGGGGAGCTAAGGTAACATCCCCGGGCGATCATGTGGTTTAGCGCGGGGCGCAACTCGCTTAGATCCGGTCGCCTAGATGGCTTTGCGCCTTAAATACGCGCTCAAATAATCGACGACGGTGACGAGGATGTAAATGGCGATGATGAGCGTGAGGAGCTGGTTTTCGAAGAACAGATTGATCGCAATGTGAATCCTTTGTCCTAATCCTCCGGCGCCGACAAACCCCAGAACCGCGGCCATCCGGATATTCACCTCCCAACGATAGAGCGTATAGGAAATGAACTGGGGAAGCACCTGGGGAAGAATCGCGTAAAAGAGAATCTGGACCCTGTTGGCTCCCGTGGCCTGAAGGGACTCAATCGGTTGCTGGTCCACGTCTTCGAGCACTTCGCCAAAGAGCTTTCCCAGCACCCCGCCGGTGTGGACTCCCAACGCGAGGACGCCGGGAAAGGGGCCTAGTCCCACAAGAAAGACAAAAATCAGCGCCCACACCATTTCCGGAATGGTTCGGAGCAGATTTAAAAGCGATTTGGAAGATAGATAGGGTATCAGTCTAACTGCCCGCCTCCAGTCCTCTTTGGGCTCCATCTCATAAAGCAGACCCGAATAAATAAGGTTTCGAGAGGCAAAAAAAACCGTAGACAGCGCAATAACGACAGCCAAAAGCGTTCCCATAAAGGAAATCGCGAAGGTTTCTATGGCGCCACGAAATGCCTCCTTGAGAACGTCCGGAGATAAATCTGGCGGGAAGAGTTTCTTAATATAGGCGACAATCTGGCCTCCTCCCTCCCGGCTGAAGAGCTGAGTGAGGTGGATTTCCGAACCCTGATAACTCCAGGCAAAAAGCAAAACCAGGCCGCTCAGCAGACAATAAGTCCACAGAGTAGGCCGGCGGCTCGGCTCGTGGGACGGCCAAGGGATATGCGGCCGCTCTATTTCGGGGTTGATCCCGTTCATAAAATCGCTCGAACTTTGGCGCTGATATAATCCACGGCCGCGACCATCAGGAAAAGAATCAGCAGAATCGTGAGCACCTCGCTAAAGTTAAACATGCGCATGGAGATCTCGATTTGCGTTCCCAACCCACCCGCCCCCACCAGGCCCAAGATCGCCGACGCGCGCACGGCGCACTCCCAACGGTAAAGGGTATAGGAAACAAAATTGGGCAGGGCCTGAGGCATCCAGCCATAGAAAAAAATCTGGAGCCTGTTGGCGCCGGTAGACTGGAGCGCTTCCAAAGGGCGAGGATTGACCCCCTCGAAGATCTCCGAGTAAACCTTTCCCAGCATTCCGCCGTAAGCGACCCCGATCGCCAAGACCCCGGAAAAAGCTCCTAACCCGACTGCGCGCACAAACATGAACGCCCAAACGAACTCCGGAATGGAGCGGAAAAGGCTTAGAATCCCGCGCGCCATGGTGTAGCTCGACCAGCGCAGGGCTAAACGGGAAAGGGAGCCTGCCACCTCGGCTTCGTTCAGCACGCCGCCGACGCTGAAAGTTCTGGTCCCCAAAATCCCCAAGGGGAAGCCCACGATGACGGCGATGAAGGTCCCCATAATGGATATCTGAATCGTCTCCAAAGCCGGATAAAACATCAGCGACAGGAAATTCCACGAGAGGTCGGGAGGAAACATCCCGGTGAGGAATTTCCACAGGTGATCCCTTCCCCCCTTCTCGAAAAGGGCGAAAGGACGAACCCCCGCTCTCCACCAGCTGTCTAGAAAGG
>JACPSF010000349.1 GCA_016193385.1 Deltaproteobacteria bacterium | reverse complement strand
TAGGTCGCGTTGTTGGCGCTTTCGCACGCGACCAGACCTTCGACAGAGCCCTTTCCGATAAGCGGGTCCTTCGAGATCTGACGGGTCATCGCGTAGGCGACAACATTAGACACGCTCCCCCCGACCCCAGGAGCAATTCCCACAACCACCCCTATGACCGAACTCCGTATGAAAGTAAGCGGGTATCGAAAAGTATCGATGATGCCTTGCAGTGTTCCGTGAAAGCCACCCAGCGCAACCTCCTCACCCTGCACCACAACCCTCCCCTTCATTCCGAGCTGTATGGCTTCACTCAGCCCAAACACGCCGGTGAGAAACGCAACCTGCTCGATGCCATCCCAAAGGTAATGTTTGCTCCCCAGGGAGAAGCGATAGACTCCCGTGACGGAAGCATACCCAATGAGCGAGAGAAGAATACCGATGCCCGAGATTGCCAGCCCGCGGATGATGTTGCCCTGAATTGCGTAGGCTATGGTGACCAGGCCGAGCAGCACCAGCATGAAGGTCTCAGGAGGTCCGAACAAAAGCGCAGCCCACTTGAGGAAGGGGATGCTCACAACCAACACGCCGATGCCAACAAGGCCGCCCATAACCGAAGCCGTTGCCGATATGGCCAGCGCGCGGTTTCCCTCACCCCTCTTCGCCATGGGGTAGCCCTCGATCGTGGTGGCTGCGCTCGCCGGAGTACCCGGAACGTTGATCAGGATTGCCGGTACCGAGCCGCCGAAAGTGGCTGAAGCACACATTGCGGAAAGAAAATAGATAGCGCTAACCCGATCCATTCCGAAAGTAAACGGGAGCGCCATCGCCATAGCCTGGACGTTGCCGAGACCTGGCAATACGCCCGCCACCAGCCCAATCACGGAGCCCAGAAAGACAATACCCGCGACATCGGGCTGAGCGAGAGCCGCGAGCGCCGTACTAATACCATCAAACATCGCTTAGCAAACTACTTGATTTTCGCCTCCGCCTCCCGGAGTTCCGAGGCGTACTTGGAATAGAGTTTTGTCAGCTCGGACACAAATCGCTGGGTCTCCTTTGTGCCGGCAAACGTGGGAGTGAACTTGGCTGCCCGAATGGCATCTAGGAACTCCTTGTTCTGGTAAAGCTTTGTCAGCGCATCCCGCAACAATTCGGCCAACTCCGCGGAACTCCCTGGCGGCAAATAGAAAACCATGTCGATCTTAAGCTCAAGCGGATAGCCTTGCTCTTTCGAGGTCGGAACATTAGGCCATAATTCGTGCCGCTCCGATCCGTGAACCGCGATCGGGCGCACCCCTTCTTTCAGGTATCTGTTGGTAAACTCAAGCCCGTAGGATACGGCCTCGCAGTCCCCCCGCAACATTCCTGCGGTGGCCGCTGGAGCGCCTGGGTAGCCGGGAATTAAGCGATACGGGAAGCCCATCTCCTTTGCTGCGATGACGATATACGCAAGGGATAAGCTGCCACCTTCGTTACAGAAGGCGATAGGTTTTCCCGCTTTTTTCAGATCCGCTATGCTTTTGTAAAGGGTCTGAGGGCCGACGGCAATGGTATAAGGTTGGTGGTAGGTTGAAGTTAACAGAACAAATTTGCTGAAATCATAGCCTGCATCATCTCCAAAGATCGCCTGATTGCCCACCGCACCGGCAGTGTAAGTTGAACCCATCACCGAACCATCGGCCTGGGATCGGTAAACCGTCTGCACGCCAGTTCGCCCCCCCGCGCCGGGCTCGTTCTTGACGATGAAGGTAGGTGCGCCCGGCAAGTATTTCGGTAGATAGCGTGCTACGATCCGACTTTGCACGTCGCCACCGCCTCCTGCGGCAAACGGGAAGACGATCGTAATGGTGTGTGGCAACGCGATCGACTTTACCGGCTGAGCGTTCGCCGCACCAGAGGGGCCAACGACAAAAACGAACAGCGCAGCAATTAAAGAACAAAAATCTCTGCGGAAAATCGACTGCATAGGAGTAACCTCCACGCTGGATTGGTCAGTTGCCGTGCAAGATTTCTTTACGGTGGCGGACCGCCCCTGGACGTTTAGCCTCTGGTGAGGCAGCAATTAATATGCCAAGCCCCTCTTCCTCCCACCGGACTGACTAGGGAGCCTGAGCGTGTACAAAGTTCCGCCTCCTGGATGATAAAAGAGAAAAACTTTTCCAGAAAGTCAGAAAACCTTCTTGACTTTTTCCTTATTTCGAGAAAAAGCTTTACGAAGCTTACCATGCGCTGAAGAAACTCCGTAAAATCTGGCGTGACCCCTTGTGGCATGACGATTGCAGAACTCCTCAGCAATTCCTTACACTCAACAGCAGGCGTTATTGCTCCACCAATAAGGCTAAGGCCCCAGCCGGACATACTACCAAAGTGATTGCTTTGCAAACGTCTTAGGAGACCACGATGAGCGCGAGCGAAATTCATCCCCTAACTTTATCCACGGTCTGGCATGCTATGCAGCGCATCTGTCGCGAGATGCGGCACCTCATTGACCGGACCTCCCAGTTCTACCTCATCTCCCAGATGCACGACATCTCTGTCGGGATCTGGGATGCGAGTGGAGATACCGTGGCCATCCCCGTGGGTCTCACGGCCCAGTACGTTGGGGGCAAGTTTTCGGTGCGCTACATCCTGAACGAGTTCCAG
>JACPSF010000259.1 GCA_016193385.1 Deltaproteobacteria bacterium | reverse complement strand
TCATGGGGTATTTGATTTATGCGCTTCTTTATCCAGAAAAGTTCTAGCGCGCGCGGGAGCGTATGAGCGTAAACGGCTGGCTCCAAATTCTGATCTTTTCACTCGTGACCTTGGCGCTTACAAGGCCGCTCGGCACCTATATGTTTCGTGTTTTCGAAGGGGAGCGGCATCCCTTGCCGCGTTTCTTCGGGCCGATAGAGCGGTGGACCTACCGTTGCTGCGGGGTTGATCCGCGAGAGCAGCAGACGTGGCAAGGCTATACGCTGGCGCTACTTGTCTTTAGTGCCATCACGCTGCTAGTCACTTATGGTATCGAGCGACTGCAGCATCTCCTTCCATTGAACCCGCAGAACCTCCCGCCGGTTCCTGCGGACCTCGCGTTCAACACGGCCGTCAGCTTCACGACTAACACCAACTGGCAGAACTACGGCGGCGAATCGACAATGAGTTACCTCACGCAGATGGCAGGGCTTGCCTGGCATAACTTCCTCTCTGCGGCGGTTGGCATTTGTGTAGCGCTGGCCCTGGCCCGGGGGCTGACGTACCGTTTGCAGCCCGGGGACCCGCGCACTCTTGGAAATTTTTGGGTCGACCTCATCCGCTCGATTGTGTACCTCTTGCTGCCCATCTGCATCCCTGTAGCGTTACTGTTGGTCTCTCAGGGGGTGATCCAGAACTTCGCTCCTTACGCGGATCTGACAACTCTGGAAGGGGCCAAGCAAACGCTGGCCATGGGGCCGGTGGCATCCCAGGAAGTCATTAAAGAACTGGGCACCAACGGGGGTGGATTCTTCAATGCTAACAGCTCTCATCCCTTCGAGAACCCAACGCCGCTGACGAACTTCGTCGAGATGTTGCTGATCTTTGCTATCCCGGCGGCGCTGACCTACACGTACGGCCGCATGACGCGGGACCAGAGGCAAGGGTGGACCATCTTTGCTGCTATGGCGGTGATGTTTCTGATAGGCCTGTCAGTTGCCTACTACTACGAGGCGGCCGGCAACCCCGCGATACAAGGTCTCGCACTGGATCAAGCCGCCGGCAACTTGGAAGGCAAAGAAGCCCGTTTCGGTGTCGCCAACTCGGCCCTGTGGGCCACGATCACCACGGCGACCTCGTGCGGGGCCGTCAATTCCATGCACGACAGCTTCACGCCCCTCGGCGGCCTCGTGCCTCTGGTGAATATTCAACTCGGTGAAGTAGTCTTTGGCGGGGTCGGCACGGGGCTTTACGGCATGTTGATCTTTGTTCTGTTGTCGGTCTTTATCGCGGGTCTGATGGCAGGCCGCACTCCCGAGTACCTGGGCAAGAAGATCGAAGCTCGGGAAGTCAAGCTGGCAATGCTCTACGTCCTGATCTTTCCGTTGGTGATCCTCTACTTCTCTGCCTGGTCGGCTGTGGCGCCGTACGGCGTTTCTTCCTTAAACAACGCGGGGCCTCATGGACTGAGCGAGATTCTCTACGCCTACAGCAGTGGCGCAGGGAATAATGGCTCGGCCCTTGCCGGACTCAACGGGAACACACCCTGGTGGAACGTAAGCATGGGCCTGGCGATGCTTATCGGCCGGTTCTTGATGATCGTTCCTGCGATGGCAATCGCAGGTTCGCTGGTGGGTAAGAAAGCCGTGCCGCCGGGGTTGGGTACCTTTCCGACGGATGGTTCTCTCTTCGTCGTGCTCCTGATCGGCGTGGTCCTCATCGTCGGAGCGCTGACTTTCTTCCCCGCGCTTGCGCTTGGGCCCGTCGTGGAGCATTTCTTGGCCCAGGCTGGAAAGGTTTTTTAGTATGGCAGATTCGAAAAAAAGTGAACTGTCTCTGCTGGATCCGGAGATCCTCCGGCCAGCCGTGCTCGAGAGCTTCCACAAGCTCTCCCCGCAGCTTGTCATGAAGAACCCGGTCATGTTCGTGGTTGAGGTGGGAAGCGTCGTGACCACACTCCTATGGGTGTGGGATTTTATCGCCCCGGGCCCAGGAACCGCACCGCTCTGGTTCACTGGATCCGTCAGCCTGTGGCTCTGGTTCACCGTCGTCTTTGCTAATTTTGCCGAGGCGGTTGCCGAAGGGCGCGGGAAGGCCCAGGCCGCAAACCTACGGAAGATGCGCAAGGAGACGACCGCGCGCCGCCTGCTAAACGGAAGACGAGAGGTACGCGTGGCGGCATCCGAGCTCCAGAAGGGAGACATCGTCGTGGTTGAGGCTGGCGAGATGATCCCGGGAGACGGCGAAGTGATCGAAGGTATCGCGTCTGTCGATGAATCGGCGATTACCGGGGAGTCGGCCCCGGTCATTCGGGAGAGCGGCGGTGACCGTTCGGCCGTCACCGGTGGAACCAAGGTGCTGTCCGATCGCATTGTGGTTCGTATCACGGCTAGGCCGGGCGAGTCCTTCCTCGACCGCATGATTGCGCTGGTAGAGGGAGCGAGACGACAGAAGACCCCCAACGAGATTGCTCTTAACATCTTGCTTGCCGGCCTCACCCTCGTCTTCCTGTTCGCCTGCGTCACCCTTGTGCCGCTGGCCTTGTACTCCGGGATCCCGCTCTCCGTCACGGTGATGGTAGCACTCCTCGTATGTTTGATTCCTACGACCATTGGCGGGCTGCTCTCAGCCATCGGTATCGCCGGCATGGATCGGCTGCTGCGCAGGAACGTTCTGGCCATGAGCGGCCGTGCAGTAGAGGCCGCCGGCGATGTGGACATATTGCTCCTCGACAAGACGGGGACCATTACTCTTGGCAACCGTCAGGCCACTCAGTTTATCAGCACCCCCGGTATTCCGGTAACCCGCCTAGCGGACACAGCGCAATTAGCCTCTCTGGCGGACGAGACGCCCGAGGGCCGCTCCATTGTCGTGCTCGCCAAAGAGAAGTTCGGCCTGCGCGGGCGCGAAGTGGCAGACCATCCACAGTTCATTCCCTTCAGCGCCAAGACGCAAATGAGCGGTGTCGATTTCGCCGCAGATGGAGAAGCACGGCGAATCCGCAAGGGCGCGGCCGAGGCGATCCGGCGACATGTCCAGACCCTCGGGGGTGTCTTCCCGGCTCATGTGAGCAGCGCCGTCGAGGCCGTCTCGCGCCACGGAGGGACTCCGCTGGTAGTCTCGGACAACAAGGAGGTGCTGGGGGTTATTCAACTGAATGACGTGGTCAAAGGCGGAATTAAGGAACGTTTCGCTCAACTTCGCCGGATGGGAATAAAAACCGTCATGATCACAGGTGATAATCCGCTCACTGCGGCGGCGATAGCCGCTGAGGCCGGAGTAGACGATTTTATGGCCGAAGCTAAACCTGAGCACAAGCTCGCCCGCATCCGCGCGGAGCAGGCGGCGGGACATCTGGTAGCGATGACGGGGGATGGCACCAACGACGCGCCTGCGCTCGCCCAGGCCGATGTGGGCGTGGCCATGAATACCGGAACGCAGGCGGCCAGAGAAGCGGGCAACATGGTCGATCTGGACTCAAATCCGACCAAGCTGCTGGAGGTGGTCGAGGTCGGCAAGCAGTTGCTCATGACCCGCGGCGTGCTCACTACTTTCTCCATCGCCAATGACGTAGCCAAGTATTTCGCCATACTTCCCGCGCTCTTCGTGGGCGTCTTTCCAGAGATCGCTCCTCTGAATGTCATGCGTTTGGCTTCGCCTCAGAGCGCCATCCTCTCGGCAGTCATCTTCAATGCGCTGATCATTATTTTGCTCATCCCGTTGGCGCTCCGCGGTGTGCGGTATCGCCCTCTGGGCGCGGCTGCCCTCCTGCGTCGTTCTCTGCTCATTTACGGCGTTGGAGGAGTCATCGCACCCTTTATCGGGATCAAACTTATCGATTTGGTTTTAGAAGCCGTCGGACTTATTTAGCATCCTGTTGAAAAAGGGAAATATGTGCTTCGACAAAGCCCAGCACGAACGGAAAACGTTTTATCTTTTCAATCTTTCATCCGTTCACCCTGAGTCTGTCGAAGGGCGACCGAAGAGTTTTTCAGCCCTTAGGAGATCAATATGAAAACCGTATTCGCTATCGCGATAAGAACTACGATTGTTACACTTGTTCTAACGGGCCTTATCTATCCATTTGTGATGACGGGCCTGTCTCAGGTCTTCTTGCCCTGGAGAGCAAACGGTAGCCTGGTGACGGACGAGAAAGGGCAAGTCATCGGTTCTGAGCTAATCGCGCAAGGTTTTGCTAATCCCACTTACTTCCAGCCCAGGCCCTCCGCGGCAGGAGAGAAGGGATATGACGCAACGGCGTCATCCGGCTCCAATTTGGGACCGACCTCAAAGAAACTGCGGGATCGAGTGACTGAAGATCTCAAGCGACTGAAGGAACAGAATCCGGACGCGCCCGGCCCGGTCCCTATTGAGCTCGTCACCGCCTCAGGCAGCGGGCTTGATCCCCATCTTTCGCCCCAGGCGGCGCTGTGGCAGGTGCCGCGGGTTGCGCATGCGCGTGGGATCGCGGTCGACCCTGTCCGGACTGTTGTGGAAGCCCACATTGAAAAGAGAACTTTCGGTGTTCTGGGTGAGCCCCGGGTGAATGTGTTGCTGCTCAACCTCGCCCTTGACCGGCAGCTCGGTCGTCCCATCCAGACTCCAGTCCGTAAGGTTGGAGTTCACTATCTCGCCTTGGATCAGAGGTCATAGCTGGAGTAAAATGTAATTATGGCACAAGACACGCGACCCGACGCGGATGCCCTTCTGGCGGAGATTAAAGCAGGGGAGCCGCCGAGCCAGGCGCGCTTGAAAGTTTTCCTCGGAATGTGCCCGGGGGTTGGAAAGACCTACACCATGCTCCAGGGGGCCCACCAGCTTCTGCGCGAGGGAGTCGACGTGGTGATCGGAGTGGTCGAGACTCACGGGCGCAGCGAGGTGGCAGCTCTCCTCGAAGGCCTCCCGGTGATTCCACGGCGGGAGGTTACCTACCGAGGGGTGGTGCTCCAAGAGATGGATTTGGACGCTATCCTGGAAAGGCGCCCACAGGTCGCCCTGGTCGATGAACTGGCCCACACCAATGCTCCTGGCAGCCGTCACCCCAAGAGGTATCAGGACGTGCTTGAGCTCCTGGATGCAGGAATCTCGGTCTACTCCACGCTCAACGTCCAACATATCGAGAGCAGAGTGGACGTCGTATGCCAGATCACCGGGGTAAGCGTCAAGGAGACCGTGCCGGATTCGGTGCTCGATCGTGCCGACGAGATTCAACTCGTGGATCTGACGCCGGAAGAGCTCCGTCAGAGGCTAGAGGAGGGCAAAGTCTACACCGGCGACATGGCCCAGGTGGCGATCGCAAATTTCTTTAAGCTCGAGAATCTGGCAGCGCTCCGTGAGATGGTCCTTCGTTTGGCTGCGGAACGCGCGGATCATGAAATGCGAGATGTCATGCGCGAGCGCAAGATCAGAGGCCCCTGGAAAACAGGTGAGCGATTGCTCGTAGCTGTAGGGCCCGACCCTCACGCGGAAAGCCTCATTCGATGGACCCGCCGCATCGCCGGAGAAATGGACTGTCCATGGGCCGCCGTCCACGTGGAACCGGACGGTCCCGTTGGGGCTGCGGCAAAGGAGCAAGTGACAAAGAACCTGTCTCTGGCCAGGCAGCTCGGAGGGGAGGTGATCACCACTTCCGGCCATGACATCTGCACGGCGATATTGCGCGTGGCGCAGGAGCAAAATGCGACTCAGATCATCGTGGGGAAGCCAACTAGGTCGTGGTGGCTACGCTGGCCCCCAGGCCGCTCGCCAGCCTTCGACTTGATCCGCCAAAGCGGCTATATCGACGTTTCGGTCGTTCAACCCGCGAAGGAGGCTCAAAGGGAGCCGACCGAAAAGCGAATCGCGGAAGCCGCCGCGCCCGCCAATGAATTTGTCTTCGCCGGCATGCTGGTTGCCGCGGTCACATTGGTCTCATACCTCCTGGAACCGTACACCGGTTATCTGGCCATCGCGCTTCTTTATCTTCTCCTCGTGGTCGCAGCGGGCTTAAAGCTGAGCCGCCTCCCTGTGCTGACATTGGCTGCCACCAGCGCCCTTCTGTGGAATTTTCTCTTTATCCCTCCGCGCTATACTTTCTACATCGCAAGGCTCCACGATGCCATGATGTTTGCAATGTTCTTCGTTGTGGCGATCGCGATGGGGCACCTGACAAGCAGGTTACGCGCGAGCGAAATTACGGAGCGGCGGCGTGAAAGGCGGACCGCCGCTCTCTATGAGCTGGCCCATCAAGCCGCCTTTGCGACCGACCTGGACACAGGTCTGCGAGCGGCGGTGAGTTTGGTACAATCGATCTTTGGAGCCCAGGCGGCGCTGCTCCTCAGGCAAAAAGACCACACCGTTTCAGGCGTTACACACCCGGCTAGCTCATTTACCCTTTCCGAGAAGGAAAAGAGCGTTGCTGCCTGGGCTTTTAGCCGTCGGATGCCTGCGGGAAAATTCACGGACACGCTGCCGGATTCGGAGGCCCTGCATCTGCCGCTGCAAGCTCGCACAGCGGTGATGGGCGTGCTCTCTATCCGTCCGCCTTCAGGGAAATCATTCGACCTTAGCGAAAGAGATCTGCTCGAAGCCTTTGCGGTGCTGATCGGGCTAATTCTTGAAAAAGAGCATATTATTGAAGCCTTCAAGCACGCCGAGATTCTGGAGGCCTCGGAGCGCTTGCGGCGCGCGCTCCTCGACAGCGTCTCGCATGAACTTAAAACTCCTCTGTCCGCCGTCCAGGCCGGGCTTGATGCTCTGGCAAGACAGGTCGGTGAAGAGGAGAAAAGACAGGCGACGCTGCGGGAGACTCAGTCCGCGGTGCGGCGTCTCCATCGGGTGATCAACAACCTGTTGGACATGACCCGAATTGAGGCGGGGGTGATCGAGCCGAAGCTGGATTGGTGTGATGTCGGGGAACTGATCCGCGCCGCCATCGAGCTGGCCGGCGACGCGCTTCATGAACATCGCGTCATCATCGAGGCAGATGAGGCGCTTCCCATGGTCAAACTGGACCAGGCCCTCCTGGAGCAGTGCCTGTGTAACCTTCTGCTCAATGCAGCCGGGTGGAGCGACCGGGGGACGAATATCACCATTCGCGCAGGCCTCAAGGGGGACAAGCTCGTGCTTTCAGTTCTCGATGAAGGGAAGGGTCTGAGCGACTCGGACTTGGCTCATATCTTCGAGAAGTTTTATCGCGCTTCGGATGCCAGGCCCGGAGGCACGGGACTCGGCCTCTCCATTGTAGAGGGCTTTGTCCGAGCCCATGAAGGAACTGTGCGTGCGGCAAACCGCGAGACCGGAGGAGCGGAATTCGCGCTGGCGATCCCGGTCGAGGTTATGCGAGCGGACGCTGTGGGTGACTTAGCTTGAGCGAGACGACCACAGCTCTGATCATCGATGACGAAACACAGATTCGCAGACTGCTCCGCCTCGTTCTGGAGGCGGAAGGCTACCGGGTGCTCGATGCCGAGAGCGGCCGACAAGGGCTAACGGATGTGGCCCTCCGAAGACCCGACGTGGTTCTCCTGGATCTCGGCTTACCGGATATGGATGGACTGGCCGTCCTTCAGCGCCTGCGGGAATGGAGCCGCGTGCCGGTACTGATTCTTTCCGTGAGGGCAGAGCCGGAGGATAAAGTGGCAGCCTTAGATGCAGGGGCCGATGACTACGTGACCAAACCGTTCGAATCGGCCGAGCTTCTCGCCCGCCTGCGGGCGATCCAGCGGCGTGCTCCATCGGGCACGGAAGATCCCTATTTTCAGGCCGGCCATCTCGCGATCGACTTCAACACCCGTATCGTGACAGTGGAAGGCCGCGAAGTGAAACTTACCCCTACTGAATATGCTCTCCTTAAGGTGTTGGCCCAGCATGCCGGAAAAGTAGTGACACATAAACAGCTGCTGCGAGAGGTTTGGGGACCAAACGCCGAAAGCCAGTCTCAATACCTGCGCGTCTACATGACGCATCTGCGCAAGAAAATAGAGATCCCCGACGCGCCGGAAAAGCTACTAAGGACGGAAAGCGGGATCGGCTATCGGTTGGTCCTACCTAAAGGTTCGTGATCGTGCTCGTTACGAACACGAATCACGAACACGAACCACGATTTACGAGCTGGCGGAGAGGGGGGGATTCGAACCCCCGGTACCCTTTTTAGGGGCACACACGATTTCCAGTCGTGCACCTTCAACCGCTCGGTCACCTCTCCTGACTTTTTCGCCCCGAGCGCCCCGATGAATGAAAAAACCATAACACAGAAAGTGGTCAGAGGGAATATATTCAAAAGGGACAGGAGGGGCAAATACCGTCATGCCAGGGTGCGACAAAGGAGATCGTTGACACCGGAGGGCATCCTTGGATAGTTTACGGTCCCAGAACCAGAGGCCCCATGTCAGAGGGCAAACTAAGCTACCCCGGCGGTATCTGTCCGGGCCTTGTGGCATAGAGGAGATTGAGCCATGGGAAAAGACTTGAGAACCTATTTGGAAGAGCTTGGCCGCAAGCATCCGGGTGAGATCGTGGTCGTCGATCGGGAGGTCGATCCCAAGTTCGAGGCATCGGCGGTCGTCGAAAAATTGGAGCGGCAAGAAAAATTCCCTCTGGTCTTTTTTAAAAAGCTCAAGGGATCGGCGTTCCCGGCGATCATGAACCTGGGGGCGTCCTACGAACGGCTGGCCCTGGCCATGGGCGCGGGCTCGGTGGAGGAGATGGAGAAAAATCTGGCGCGGATGGAGCGGGGTCCCGTTCCCGTCCGCGAGGTCCGCCGCGATGAGGCGCCCGTGAAGGAGGTGATTCTGAAAGGGGAAGAAGCCGATCTGGACCTCCTGCCGGTCTTCACCCTGAATGAATTCGACAGCGGCCCTTACGTCAACGCCGCCGCGCTGATCTGCAAGGAGCGCGGGACCGGCAGTTACAACATGGGCATTTACCGTCACCAAAAGCAGGGGAAAAAGCAATTAGGGCTGATGATCAACCCTGCCAACCATGGCAGCTACGTTCGTGCCGAATATGAGGAGCATGACGAGGCCATGGAAGTGGCGCTGGCCATCGGCCACCATCCGGCGCTGATACTCGCGGCCGTCACCAAACAACCCGGAATAGGGGGTGAGCTGGAAGTCGCCGGAGCCTTCCTGCAGGAGTCCCTTGAGATGGTGAGAGGTGAAACGGTCGATTTGCTCGTCCCGGCCCGTGCCGAAATCGTCGTCGAGGGCCGCGTCCCTCCCCATCAGCGCCATTACGAAGGTCCCTTTGGGGAATGGCCCCACTACTATTATAAAGAGGGCGACCAGCCCTTCATCCAGGTCACGGCCATCACGATGAGGCGAGAACCCATCTACCAAAGCATTCACAGCGCTCACTTCGAGCACAACATCTTCGGCGCCGCCTCCCGCCTGGGAAGCCTCTACCGGCGCATCAACGAGGCCGTTCCGAGCGTCCGGGCGGTCAACCTTCCCATGTCGGGTGCGGCGCGCGCCCACTGCTACATCTCCCTGAAGAAGCGGGCCGAAGGGGAGCCCAAGCAAGCGGCGCTGGCAGCCTTCATCACGGAGCCTTCGATCAAACACGTCATCGTCGTCGACGACGACATCGACGTGTTCAACGAAACCCAGGTCCTTTGGGCCGTCGCCATGCGCTTCCAGGCCGACCGAAGCCTTTCCGTACTGTCGAACATCCTGGGCTCGCATCTGAATCCTACCGCCTATGGGTACAATCGGATGGAGAAGGGGCCTATGGAAACGAAACTCGTCTTTGACGCGACCAAACCCCTGCCTCCGTACGAATTTCCCAAAGAGGCCAAGGCGCCGGAAGACACCGTCAAGCGGATCGACCTGGGAGAGTACTTGCGCGGCTTCGATCCCGCCAAAGATTCCTGGTCCCCCGCGTCCCCGGCAAAGAGAAAGATCAGGGCGGTCTAAGGTGCCGGATTGAGAAGGATACGGCGGGTTACCCGGCGGGGCTCTGAACCGAAGCCGGGAAGATGAGTGATTTGATGACGACGGGGACGGCTCCCGACGCGGGAATCAGCTCACCGATGTCAATGTAGTCGAAATCGTTCAGCGCGATGCCATCGATGGAAATCACCGGATTTTCGACCTGCGTCTCTTCCTTGAAATGAAGACCGAGAATTCCTCCAATGTCCCCATCATTGACCAGAATGATCGGATGACCCCTGGCCAGGATTTCGCGGAGCCCGGCGATCACGCCGGAGCAGAAAGCCTTAAGCCGCGCGAACGTAGCCGACCCTTGCCAGTGAAAAGCGAGCGCGATTGGTCTCCTCCCATCCGCGAGATCCAGGAGTGTCAGGGCCCGGTGCACCGAGCGGCTCACTTCGCCCTGGTCAATCACTTCGTCCTCAAGCGCCAGATCGGGAGCCACCACGGGAACATTGCGCACCGGCAGCGCCTCCGTGGGAGCGATGAAAATCGTGCTTCCGCTCACCTGAATGGTGTACTGCGACGCGCCGATCACCGTGGCCCGGATGCGGGCCTCGGGCTCGACCACCGGGACGGCCAATCCCCTCAGCCGGTTTTTGATTTCCTCCGCCAGCAGTGCCCCCAGATCGTTGAAGTTCGCGCTTTCCCGCCCGTAGATATATTCCGAAACGCCTCCGGAAAATGTGATGGCGTCGATGCGGCCGCGATACGCCAGAGGCGGCAGGCGAAGCAGGGCCCGCGTTTCCGCCGTGAGCGGGCGCAGGCTAAGCACCTCGAACAATCGGTCGGCCATGTTGGAGGCCATCACCCTGAGTCCGTCCCGCTCCAGCGGTCGCCCTAGCTCGAGCTTTATCCCCGCCGCGCCAGCATGTCGGCGCCCCGCCTCCTCGATGCGGGTCACCACACCATTCCCGTTCAATGCCACGAGTCGAGCGCCGATATCGACGGCGGTAACCTCGCGGACTTTGCCTTCAGCGCAGAGAGCCAGCTTGCTCGTACCTCCGCCGACATCGACATTCAATACGGTCTCGCCGTTGCGAACCGAGCGCGCCACGGCCCCGGAACCGTGGGCGGCCATCGTGGCCTCCAGACCGTCCCCGGCGCTGACCGCGACGAAACGCCCGGCTTCCTGGGCGAACAGCTCGCCGATCGCCCGCGCGTTGCGGCGCTGGACTGCCACTCCGGTGAGAATCAGCGCGCCGGTATCGACATCCTGACGGCTGAGGCCGGCCTTTTCGTATTGCCGGTTGACGAAGTCTCCCAAGACCTTCACGTCGATCGTGGAATCGTCCACGTAGGGGGTGAGCAGGATTTCGGATTCGCTCAGGACGGTGCGCCGCACCACAACGTAGCGGGTGCCTTGCTGCTTCATCTCCAGCCGGGAGAAGATGAGATGGGAGGTTGACGAGCCGATATCGACGCCGACGGTAGTAAGCTTGATTTCGTCTTCGTCGACGATATGCCGTCCGGCTCCGGTAAAACCCAGATGTCGCGGCGGAGTTTCCATGATCGGTGACTGCGTGAACCGCGGCTAAGATGTCGGCGGCCGGTAGAGCGAATCGTCCATGCGGGAGGCGACGCCTTCCTGCCTGAGCGTTTCTTGATACTCCTTGCGCAGGAACGGATCCTCGTCATAGTAGGGAATGGCCGTGCCGCCTTCCTTCATATCGATGGCACCGTAGTCGATCGCCTGTTCCCCCGGCCGCCCCCGCTCGCGCCCGGGCGCGTTGGGACCGAACCATGCGCTCAGACGAAGCGGCTCTTTGCTGGTGCCGAAGTGGGCATGGAACCAGTTCCCGCCCATGGGCGCGGCACTCACCATCCCAACGGGCTCGTAGTCTTGCCGCTTGACGAACTCCCCCTTTCCATCCTTCCACGGCGTCGGACCGAGGGTACTGGGCCAGGTGTAGGTATAGCCTTTGCCGGTGAGACAAAGCAGCACCGCCGCCGACTGATGGGCATGGGCTTTCGAGTACCGACCGTTCTCGTGCTGGCCGATCCACAGGTAGAAATGGTTCCCGGTCATATGGGGCTCGATCCGGCGGTAGCCGGGAGAGCGCCGGTTGTCCAACGGCAGCTCGCAGTTGACAATGTCCGGGATGATGTTGGTTCGGCGCATGGCGAGGCCCCGGACCGGATCAGGCTCGATCTCTTCCTTGGGCTTGTAGTAGTCGTCCGTTGGATTGAAGCGGTCTTTGAAATCGTAAGCGCAGTTGAAGATAAAGTCGGGATTCGCAAACAGGTTCATGACGTTCGGCGCGGTGGTTCCCGCCAGCAGCAGCGCCGGACTGGAAGTCGCGTTCACGATCCGGTGCCGCGCGTTGAGCGGGATAGAGAACAAAGAGCCCGCCTGCCACTCGAAGGTGAGTTTCCTGCCATTTCCTTCGACCCAAACCTCGGTTGTTCCCCGCCCTTCCACCACAAGGTAGACCTCTTCGTAGAGGTGGCGCTCGGCGTTCAGGGCGCCGGCCCCGGGCACTTCGATAACGTAGCAACCCCACAG
Organism: Deltaproteobacteria bacterium; assembly: GCA_016193385.1. The sequence goes on along the minus strand of JACPSF010000259.1, from coordinate 2,140 downwards.
GCCCTCGGTGCCCAAAAGCTGGATGAAGGTCCCGCTGCCGCCCATGAGCTTCCAGGGCTTCAAGGGCAGGTCCTGCACTCTTCTCACGCCGATCTCGCGGTAAATGGGAATTCCCTGTCCCTCCATGAAGATGTCATAGGGAGTCTTGGGGCGAGGAAATTTCCCATAACCTGCTTTGGTCTTTTCATCCTTGGGCTCTTGCCATTTAGCCGTTGGTCCGTGGTCCATGGTTCCTCCTTACATCGCAATTCTGCTCAATGCGAAAAAGTCTTCTTCTCTCCTCCTGACTTTCTAACTCGCATCGGGATTTAATTGCACACTTTGCCAGAATCCCCGCAAATTTCAAGGAACGAGGGCGGGGGAAGCGGCACAAAGAAATTTTATCCTGGAATTTAGACCTGGCTGGCGCTAAACTTGTCCTGGCTAGCTCTCGACCGCTCCCGGGAGGGGCCGGAGCAGCGGATTCGCGCGCAGGACAGTGAGCTGAGGTTTACTCGAATGGGTAAAAAGATCCTTATCATCGAGGACAATGCAGACCACCGGCGAATCCTTGTCCTTCAATTACGCTCGATAGAGTGCGAGATCATCGAAGCCTCAAACTGCGAAGACGGCATAGAAAAAGCCCTGGCCGAAGTGCCGGATCTAATCCTGATGGATTTGGGCCTTCCTGGAATTGATGGGTTCGAGACGACGATCAGGCTGAAGCAGAATCCTCAAACCTCGCATATCCCTGTTATCGCTTACACGGCCTTGGGAAGACAGTTCAGAGACAAAGCCGTGGCAGCCGGCATGGCGGAATTTTTCATCAAAACCGACCCGCCCGAGGTCCTCCTGGAGTTAGTCAGGAAATATTTGCGAGGGCTGGAGTGAAACCTCATCCACTCCCATTCAAGGGGCACAATAAGAACAGACAAAATTAAGCTTTCCCCTGAGAGAGAAAGTTGCCTTCATTTGAACTGCCGCCTAAATTCCCAACGACGGTAGCGCCGTTTCAATTGCCCGTAGTGATAAGGTGCGAAAAAGAGCAAGTAATTAGCGTAAATTGCAAGCAGGTAAAGGCGCTCGATCCACGTGCCTGCGACGAATCGCCAGAGAACGAAGGCGGCCGTCAACCAGGCCAGCCATGCGATTTTGACCGGCAGGAATAAAAAAAGAAGGATCTGGGTGTCGGGGGCGATGGCCGCCGCCGCGAGAAAAAGCGTCGATTGCAGGCTTCCGACGGAGGTAATCGGGACCATAAAGACTAAAGAGAAACCGATGGTTAGCAAAACTGAAATCAAAATATAAAAGGTCGTCTTGAAGGCTCCCCATAGGTTTTCGATGGTGTCCACAATAAAGTAAAGAAACCAAAGGACGAAAAGCATCCACAGAGGACTTAAGGAAAGCGGCAGGGCAAGAAAGGTCAATAATCTCCATACTTCCCCCTCAAGCACCAACTGAGGGACAAGAGCTAGTTGGCTCCACCAGCGTGGATCGGAAAGCACCAGCACGAGACCAATGCCTTGGAGGCCCACCAGAAAGCTGGCGATATTCGGGATGGCAATCCAACGCAGCCGCCGCTCACATCTTTCAAGCCACCCAGGGGTTTGTCCGTAAATCATAGGGGATTTTAGGAAATCTCTTCTCCGAAGAAGATATCAGCCGTGAAAGAATTGAGGAAAGTGGCGGAAAAATTTTCTGGCGGAGAGGGAGGGATTTGAACCCCCGGTGCCCTTCCGGGCACACTTGATTTCGAGTCCCTCCCGAACTTCCAGCCGCCCCCACCAACACCTAATAACACAAGTAAACATTGGAAAAAAGTTTTCGGGCCCCTTCCCTGGCAGCGTGTCGCGTGTAATGGTTCAGGCACATTTCAGGCACAGAGCCGGATGCGGCGGGTTCTTCATCTTCATCGCCTTACGCGTGGTGCTCCGCGTAGGCATCAAGAAGGCGCCGGATCATTCGTTGGTACTGCGTATTGTGTTTTCGCGCCTCGTTCTTAAAGAACTCTACGCTTCTCTTGGAAAGCGCAATCGTAACTTTGACTCCTTCGTCCCGGAAAACAAGATCTTCAGGCCGGGGTAAGAAATCAGTAACGATCTTTAATCTTCCGACTTGCCCTTTTGTGTATTTTGTTTTCCTGCTCATAGATTTGCCTTCC
>JACPSF010000258.1 GCA_016193385.1 Deltaproteobacteria bacterium | reverse complement strand
TAATGAGGTCTCGCCCAAAGTGATCAGCGAGGGGGATGGGGAGATAGAGCTGGTTTTACGAGGGAAGGATTTTTTCCCTAATTCCTTAGTCCGGTTTGGCGGGAGTCCCATTCCCGCGCGCTTTATCAGCCAGGAGAGGCTCGCGGCGATGCTCCCTTCCTATCTGGTGCGGGTGGGAACCTTCCCGATTGACGTGGTCAATCCCAAGCCCAGAGAGTTTCCCGACCTGGGGGGCATCTCGAACCCACTCTCTTTGATTGTGAAATTTGCAAAAGACCGCTGAAAAAATGTACCGGATACTCTCCACCCAAAAGGAGTTTTAAGCAAACTATGTGGTTCGAGTCTCCTCACCACCCTGGGTTTATCGAAGGGAAGATCTTGTGGCGCGTCGTGCTGGCGTTGACCATTGGAGGGTTGGCGCTCTCCGGGCTTACCTCCGTCGCCGGAGAAAGCAGCACCCCACCAACCGACAAGACCAGCGGGATCAAGTGGATCGACGTTCACGCTCACCTCGTTGGAGGCAGGGGCGGGGCGCAGGATTACGGGGGAGCTGTTGAAGCTGCCTTGCAGGTGATGGATCAGGCCGGCATTGACAAGATGGTCCTGATGCCGCCGCCGCAGGTCCACGACATCCCGGCAGTGCACGATTACGACAGCTTTCTCTCGGACGTAAAGCGGCACCCGACGCGCTTCACTTTCCTCGGCGGCGGCGGAAGCCTGAATGTCATGCTTCAAGGGGCCGGAAAGGATACAAGCCCCAGCGAGAGATTAAAAGTTCGGTTCGAGGAAAACGCCGTCGAAATTCTCGGGCAGGGAGCGGCCGGCTTCGGCGAAATCACGGCGCATCATCTGTCGCACCTGCCAGGGCATCCCTACGAGTCTGTCGCTGCGGACCATCCTCTCCTCACACTGCTTGCCGATATCGCCGCCCGCTCCAACGTCGTAATCGACTTTCATTTCGATATCGTGGCATCGGACATGAACACACCGGGGTGGCTGGCCTCTCCGCCCAATCCCTCCCTCCTCCGCGCCAACCTGGCCGCGTTCGAACGCCTGCTCCAACACAATCGGAACGCTAAGATCGTCTGGGCCCACGCCGGCTCGGACATGCTCGGCCACTGGACAACCGATCTGAGCCGGCGGCTGTTGGAAAGGCACCCTAATCTGTACATGAGCATGAGAATGGCACCGGGCCGCGCCCCGCAGAACCACCCGTTGACCAGGGGTGGAGAGATCAGGCCGGACTGGCTTCGCCTGTTGCGGGATTTCCCTGACCGGTTCGTGATCGGCGGGGACCAATTTTTCGTCTCTCCGTCGGTTCGCGGCGGCGGACCGGCCGTCGCCTTTTCGCAGCGGGCACCGATGATTCGCGAGCGCACGCGAGCATTTCTCGAAGCGCTTTCTCCAGACCTCGCTCGCAAAATCGCCTACGAGAACGCCGTCCGCCTGTATAAACTTAGGGATTGAAGTGCTGGCCCCTCATCTTCTCCAACAGGATGGTAAACATAACGCCAAGTAGGCAAGCCGCGGCGATCGTGTAAAAGCCCGACTCAAATGAACCGGTCTGGTCCTTGAGCACACCAAGCAGATAAGTAAGCGTAAACGCTCCCACGTTGGCAAAGAAGTTGCCAAAGCCGGATAACGTGCCCGTCATGTGTGCGCCGTATTTTTCCAGGGGTACAGCGAAAAGTGGCCCGAAATAAAACTGGATAAATACCCCGTTGATGAGTAACAGGATGGTAAGCGGCACTCCCCTTTCGACGTTCACGAGTCCAGCCGTCGTCACTGTGAGGATGATGAGGGAGATACCTATGATAAGAGTGGGCTTCTTGAGCCTGTCGGACAGGTAGCCGCCGATTATATTGGACGGGGCACTTACCACAGTCCAAAATGCGAGGGTTAACCCGGTTGCCTGTAAGGACAGGCCTTTCTCATCGATCAGTAAACTGGGCAGCCAGAACGAAATGCCCTGCACCACTCCGAGCCTTACGTACTGGACGATCCCGCATGCCCACATGAAGCGAGACCGGAAAAGCTGAAGGGCATCGACGACGCTGAGTTTTTGCCTCGACCCGGAGTGCGGAGACTCTTTTCCAAGCCAGAGATAAGTAAATGATGCCAGTATCCCGATGGCTGCAAAGGAGATGAATGGAAAGCGCCAGTTGAATCGTTCGGCAAGCGGGGGACCAATCGTGTTAATGGCAAGTGTACCTGAAAGGAGCCCGATTAAAGGAAGAGCCATGGCTGTGGCGCGCCGCTGCCCGCCAAACCAGCTTGATAACAGGGCGAGCGCGGAGATAAACAGCAAGGCATTGAAGCAACCGGTTGCCGCCTGATTGAGAAGAGCCTGCCAGTAGCCGGAAACCAGGCCGAAGGTTACACCAAGGACGGTTGAACCGAGGACACCGATGAAAAATACTTTCCTCAGACCATACCGATCGGCCAGATATCCCGCTGGAATCTGCATCAGGGCATAGGTAAAGGTTCTGGCCGCGGCAAGAGCTCCCCCTTGAGTGAAGGAGAGATTGAGATCAGTCCGTATTAGCGGCAAAAAAAGAGCGACGCCCGCAAGCGGCACGGCCTGGAAGCTTAGACACAGCGCGACTAAGGAAATATTTACCGCCCGGTCATGCCTGCCTTCGTAGCCGCTTGGTTCATTCTGCTTCATTCAATGAGGCCGAGATGGACATCCCGCGGCGTGGTGAAACCCACGCGGTGCCAGGATTTCCTGCAAAGGCTAGGTTGGCTCATGTTCTTTTCCCCCGGAACGACCAAGGCGCGCGTTAGCGGTCCTACTCCCGAGTGAGAATGTAGTTTCGGAAGTCATCGACTCGACAAACGAAGGAAGCGGGGATAACCACCGTGGTTGTGGGCTCTTCGATCACGCCCGGCCCCGCGACGATGTGCCCTGCACAGAGCTTGGCTCCATCGTAGATTGGGGTCTCTTCGTATCCCCTGGCCAGATTCCAGAGAATAGGGCGCCGGCGCTTGAGGGCCTGGCTCGCCTTACCGGTGGTCCTAGCAATCTCACCGAGTTTCAGCGGCTCCTGGCGCGCCGTGGCCTTCAGGCGCGCGTTGAGAAACTCCACGTCCCGCTCGGGCATGTCGAAAGTGAAGAGATCTCGGTGGCGGCGATGAAACGCCGCGACGATTTCCTCGAGATCATTGGGACCAATTTTTCCCAAGGGCACCTCAGTGACCTCCACCTCGTGGAACTGGCCCAGATAGCGCATCTCCAACGAGCGCCTCAACACAACGTCCCGGGGAGAAATCCCGATCTCCCCCAGAACCTGACGGGCCTCTCCCTCTATATCCGCAAAGAACCCATTTAACCGCTCCAGATCCAGCAACTTCCGCCGCGAGATTACGGAGCGGGCAAAATCCCGGCCCAACTCCATGTTCAGCATGCCAAAAGCGCTGTAGGTCGCCGCATAGCGAGGGACAACCACCTTCGGAATATCGAGCAACTGAGCCAGGTGAGCGCCGTGGACGGGTCCGGCTCCACCGCCCACCACGAGAACAAAATCCCGCACGTCGTAGCCCCGCTTGGTAGATATCTCAGTCATCTTGTCGGCCATCACGGCGTTGACCGTGGTGAACATCGTTTGAGCCGTGGCCGGAACGCCGAGCCCCAGCCGTTCTCCCACGGAGCGGATCGCCGCCTCAGCTAGTTTCGTCTGTAGCGGGATCTCTCCGGCCAGGAAGTAATCTGCCGGCACAAAGCCAAGAATCAAGTCCGCGTCGGTCACGGTCGGCTGGCTGCCCCCTTTTCCGTAACAAGCGGGTCCAGGATCGGCGCCCGCGCTCTGAGGGCCGACTTGCAGGAGTCCCAAAGAGTCGACCCAGGCAATGCTCCCGCCTCCGGCCCCTACGCTGGGAACGTCCACCATTTTGAGCGCGATCCTTTCATCCCCCACCCAGTTGAAGTCCGTGCTCGGAATCACCCCGTCCCGAACCAGGCAGACATCGAAGCTAGTCCCGCCCATATCAACGGAAAAAAGGTTTTGAGTTCCGACGCACTGGCCCAGACGAATGGCGCCCGCCGGGGCGGCCGCGGGACCCGACCCGATCAGTGAAACTGCGCAGCGAATCGATTCCTCCACGGATTGCACCAGTCCTCCGCCCCCTACCATGTACAGGGTTCCGCGAAACCCGAGTTCCTGCATCTGGTTTGTGAGGGACCTCAAATATTTTTCGGTAATCGGCCCCACCGCAGCGCTCACCACGGCGGTGCTGAAACGCTCGTACTCTCGATAGACAGGAAGAACTTCGTGCGAAGCCGTTACGTAAACTCCATTCAACCCCTGGCGGCAGATCTGAGCAGCGCGCTCTTCATGGGTCGGATTTATGTAAGAGTGGAGGAAACAGACTGCAACGGCCTCCACCTTTTCGTCCTTGAACTGAGCGATGGCGGCATAGACATCGTCCTCGTGCAGCGGGGTCAGGATCTCTCCGGTATCGCGAATTCTCTCCCTCACACCGAGTCTCAGATATCGAGGGACCAAAGGACGATAGGGAGGAACAAACAGGTTAAACCGGGAGGTACGGATGTTCTTGTAGCCCCGGCGCATCTCAAGAGTGTCCCGGAAACCTTCAGTAGCCAGAAGCCCGACTTTAGCCACTTTGCCGGTCAACAGAGCATTGGTAGACAGGGTTGTACCGTGAGCAATCATCACCCCCACTTTGCTGAGAAAGAGCGGTAAATCCTGCCTGAAGTCAGAGGCTGCTTTTTCCAGAACCCGGGTGAGACCGATTGTCGGGTCGTTGGGAGTCGTGGGCGACTTGAATTCACGGATTTCGCCTGTAGCATCCAGAACAAGACAATCGGTAAAGGTCCCTCCCACATCAATGGCGATCTTAATCATCAATTATCTCCAGCGGGATAACAGTCGATGTCCCTATTGCCCAAGCAATTTTGTCTGCAGGGCCTCCAATTCCTTGGTCCATATCCCCTTTTCTCTGAAGAATTTGATCGCTCCGGAGTGATAGGGAATAAACGCTTTATCACTGACCATGCGGTCGCTGCCCCCAGCTCCTGGTTATATTCCCACAGGGCCTTTATGATCTCGTAAGCAGCCTCGTCACTGAGATCTTTGGAGGCAACCAGATAGTAGTCGCTGGTCAGGAATGCGGTATCCTTGATGACCGCGGTTGCGGACCCGGCTTTGAGAACCCTGGGATAACTGCCGGGGTAGACCTCCGCCATTTTTCTGGCCCCTTCCGTCGTGGAAATAACAGAGACAAACTTCACTCCTCCCTTGCGGGCATTGGCTTCCTCTACGGCAGGGCTCCCGACCGTGTGCCAGCCGGCATCGGTTCTTCCCTCCAGGAAGGCCTGGGCACCGGCCTGCAGGTCGGAGACGGGGACCTTTACGATATCGCTGTACGTAAAGCCCGCAGTGGCCAGGGCAGCGGTGCTGCTCAACCTCACAATGGGTGTTCCCGGGTAGTCGGTTGGAATTCTCTTCCCTTTCAAATCCGCTACGGTCTCGATGAGCGCATCTTTAGGGACGTAGAAACTAAGTTGCAGCGTGCCCCCGACG
>JACPSF010000257.1 GCA_016193385.1 Deltaproteobacteria bacterium | reverse complement strand
GCGATCCCTCTTTCGGCAAAACCCCGGCGCGCCGCCTACCTCAAGTTTCAAACCCACGAGCGACCGACACTCGGGTTGGCGCTGGTTCTGGAGTTAGACGACGGGCAGAACATCAAAGCGGCCCGGGCCGTTGTGGGAAGCGCCAGTCCCAAGCCATGCCGATCTGACAAGGCTGAAGCTCTACTCGCGGGTCCGAGGGATAAAGTAGAAAAACAACTCCCGGATGCGGCTAAGGCCTTGGTCGAGGCCACCGATCCTGTGGACGACCTAGAAGGGAGCGCGGAGTACAAACGCCACCTTATCGGTGTTTTTCTCCGCCGCGCCTTCGCCCGCGCCCTGCAGAGGCCAACGACACACAGTTAACGGCAGCGATTCCCCACGGTCCAGCGTCGGTCGGTTGAGCGCTGCAAGGGTGGTTAGGTCGCCTATTGCCGAGCCCTTTCCGAGCTTCGGACGGACTGCGAGTAGAGTTTGAATCCGCCCCAGCCGTACTCGCCCACAGGACGGTTTGTTGCAGCGTCAAAGAGATCGATAAGCATCGACTTTTCGGGGTGACCCGCGAGGTAACTGGAGTAGGTCTCTACAAACTGCTCTTGGGTTCGAGCATCGGCGCGGAAAAACCCATCACCGAGGTAAAGCCTGTGAGGGCGGTGTTGTGCGTCGAGCCTGACCCAGAACAACGCGCCCTTCGGCCCTAACGAATCTAGCCATTGCTTGTACTCGGCGATCTTGGCTTCCCACTTTCTGAATTCCTGCGCGAGGGCTGGCAGCGCTCGCGGTAGGGTCATTGAGAGGCTAAGAAGAATAACAATAATGGCTCTCATAATTCCCGCCGGTTCGTAGGGCTTGGCGTCAGGCTGGAGTACATGAATGCATTTTCCGGCTGCGCGGCCGCGCCTCCACCTTTTAAGTTGATCCGTAACAGACATGTCAGATGAAAGTTTTTTGTTCGCTGATTCTCTGCGGAGAGAGAAAGCGAAAGGTGTGCCAAAGGTAGAAACCGTAAGGGGACCGGACAGTTGGCTCTAGCAATTACGCGACCGCAGGTGCCATAATTTTTAAAATATTTTCCAAGTTAACAAAATCTGTAATTGAACCGCCGTTTTCTGAGCCACGAGAGATTATCGGAGCTAGCGCCGGGATTTGAAATCTTGATAATCCGGCTGGTTCACCCGGCAAGAAATCACCAGTTATTCCAGCCGGACGTTCTTCGTGAAGTCGTAGCTTGTAGAAATATCGCTCTCGAAGGCCCAGTGGAGCCGATCGCGGTCCGAGCCTCCGCCGAAGGTCTTCTTTAGATAGGCGAGCATGAGCCCCCAGGCATCCCTAGCCGCTTCTTTGCGATACCTTCCGGGCATCGTATCGTTGAGCCACCCGTGCGGGGCATCTCGATAAATCCTGATGTGATAGCCTTTTTTGGAGTGCTCCAGACAGCCGCGAAACTTCAAGACATCGTCGATCGAAATAACGTGGTCCGCCTCGCCAAAGATCCCCAGTAGGGGAGAGGATAGGTTGTCGATCAACGCCTCAAGGGGCTCCTGCTTAAATTCGTCCGTGCCCCATTCCTTCCCCCCCGCCGCGCCGTAAAAAACTACACAAGCCGAGACATCGGTCCTATGAGCCGCAAGCAGCACAGCGTGGCGCCCGGTTTGGCACACACCGACGATCCCGATCCGGGAGGCATCCACCGCCGAGCGTTTTTTCAGATAATCGATTGCCTCCCCCAAGTCTTTTAACACCTCATCATCCCGCAGCTCGACTCTGACATCGCCGCGAGTAAGGGCCTTTCTATCCCCCTGAAAGCGGGAGAACAGATCCGGGGCAAGACCGATGTACCCTGCTTGGGCAAGCTTCAGGATCAAATCTTTCGTGTGCTGCACCACCCCGTATCTCTCATGGAGCAGGATCACAGCGGGACGCTTGGTCTTGGCCTTGGGCAGAGCCCAAAAGGCGGCAATCCCGCTGTCAAATCGCACCATCGAAGAACGAATTGAAGCTGAATTCTTCTGCGCCATACGTGACTCCAAAGTGTAGAATTTTTTCCTCGGACAGATTTTTCCGCCTTCGGTCTGAGCCAGCTTACTCGCGGCTCCGCAAATGTCAAGTTTTTCATCGGTTCTACTGCAGATCGCGTGAAAGTAAAGGCGGTTTGACAACCGCATGGCGTTTAGATATGGGGACGATACATCGCCCCGGTAACGCGGCAGGAACAGCCTCGAATTTCCCCCGACGGCCAAAGGGAGGGTAAAATGGAATCTAAATACGACCGAAGGGATTTCTTACGGCTTCTCGCTCTCAGCGGCGTCTCCTATGTCGGTTCTTCGCTGCAAGAGAGGGCTCCTGTGTGGGCTCAGACCGCCCCAAACACCGTCATTTTTGCCAGCACACCGGGAGGGGCCGTCTCCTATTCTTTTGAGTTGACCGAACAGCTTGGCATAGGGCGGAAACACGGAATCGACGTCAGGCTCAAACGCATCACCAGCCCGCCGGATGCGGAAAACTCCGTGGTCCTCGGCACAACCGACGGCTACTCGTGGTCTCCCGTCTCGGTGATCCGCGCCAACCGCCAGGGTCATAAGATCCGGCTTATCGGACCGAGCATTTTCCTACACACCAGTCTTCTGGTACGAACCGACTCCCCTTACCGGAGGCTCGAGGAGCTTAAAGGCAAAAAGATCGCGACGCTCAGCAAGGTGACCGGAGCCTACACCGGCTTTGCCGTCTGGGGGCGGATGATGGGCTTCGACATCGACAAGGACTTTCAGCTCGTATTGACCGGAAGCGGCCCGGCCATGAGAGCCCTTCTGCAGCGCAAGGATGTTGAGGCCATCACCATGTTTGAGTCGTTTACCAGCGTCATGGTCGCGGGCAACGAGGCGCGGGTCCTGCTCGATTTCAACAGGGCCTGGGTTGAAGCTACCAAGACTCCAGGCTTTAACGCCCTGGGTTTGGCGGTGCGGCAGCAGTGGATCGATGAAAATCCGGCCCGTGCCAAGGCCATGAGCACGACCGTGCTGGAAACTCTGCGGGCCTTTCACAGTAACCCGGACAAGTATCTGAACACCCCGCTCGCTGAAAACTTTCTCGGAGTGAAAACCCCCGAGGCGAAAAAACTCCTGCGGGCGCGCCTGCTTGAGCTCTACCCGACGGAGTGGACCGAAGAGATCGTGCAGGCGGGCCGGCTGTTTGCCGAAAAGACCAGCGAGTTGGGCCTTTTGGAGGGGGGACGGGCGACGCGGCAAGAAATCGATGCCGTTTTCCCCAAGGAGTTCATCCAGAGGTAACGGTCAACCTTAGGGCCCCGCTAGCGGCGCGTCTCAACTTCTGGCCGTTTCATTTTCCGGACGATCTCCCGGCGCAGCTCAAAAACCTCGCCGCTGTCCAGATCCCGAGGTTTTGGGATCGGATTTCGCATCACCTCGATCAGCCGGGCCGGTCGAGCCGTGAGCAGAATAATGAGGTCCCCCAAAAAAGCGGCCTCGAAGGCATTATGGGTGACAAAAAAGACTGTCTGGCGAAGCTTCTCCATAAGCGTCAGAAGGTCACGGCGCATCTCGTTGGCGGTTATCTCATCCAGATTACTGAAGGGCTCATCCATCAACAGGATGTCGGGCTCGATGGAAAGGGCCCGGGCGATGGAAACCCGCTGGCGCATACCGCCGGAGAGAAAGAGCGGAAACTGGTCCTTAAACTTGGTTAGCCCGACTAGATCCAGGTAGCGCTCGACCCTCGCCGCCCACTCCCCGCGCGGAACCCTCATGCCCTCCAGGGCAAACTCAACGTTCTCGGCGGCCGTGCGCCAGTTGAGCAGCCGCGATTCCTGAAAAACGTAGCTGATGCGTACGGCGTTGCCGTCGTACACCCTGCCGGAGAATAAAATGGAACCCTGGTCAGGACTCTGCAACCCGGTGATCAGGTTGAGCAGGGTGGATTTGCCACAACCGGACGGACCCAGAATACAGGCGAAGCTCCGGTCCGGGATGGAGAAACTGAGATCATCGAGCACAGCAAGTGACTCTCTATCGATAAGCTGGTAGGTCTTGGAAAGGCGGCTGATGGTCACCTCGGCCATCATCTCCTCCACATCTCGGTCTCTGGTCGCCAGCGCGTCAAGCGGCGCTCGAGCCGATTCAGCAAGCCATACTCAAAGATGATGATCACGACGGTGAACATGATCGTCCACCCCAAAACGCCCTGAGGGGAATAGAGCTGGAAGGCCTCCGTGATTTTGTAACCCACCCCGTTGCTAAAGCCGAGCATTTCGAGGATGACCGTAACTTTCCAGGCTATACTAAAACCATATCGTGACGCGGCCAGGAGGTAGGGGACGAGCTGCGGGAGGATCACCCGGCGCAGCTTTGCCACGACCGAGGCATGGAAAACCCGGCTCATCTCAACCAGGTCGCGGTCCAGGGCTTTGGTTCCGCTCCAGATGTTGGTGATTAAAATGGGGCAGGTGGTGACCGCGATGGTGAAGTAGGCCGCCATCTCGCTCAAGCCAAACAGCAAAATGGAAAGAGTAGCGGTGGCAAGGCCGGGAATCGAAAGGCCGACGATGACCTCCACCTCGAGCAAATCTTCCGCCGCGCGGATCGAGCCCATCGCAATTCCCGCAGGAAGGGCGAAGGATAGAGCGAGCAAAAATCCCCACCCGACGCGGCGGACCGTCTGGGCCATATGAAAGGGGAACTCGCCGCTCTGGGCGATTTCGACAGATTTGGCCAAGACGGGCATCGGGCCCGGGACAAAGGACGGGGGAAAAAAGAGCGAAAGGGTCCACCAAGAGGCGAGGAGCAACAAAACCGACAGACTCCTCCACGCCAGCCTTCGCGCTTGTCGCTCGACCATCACCAGACTCCGGTTACGCCCACTTCAAAAGCCGGTTCTCTCGATTAGAAATACTCTACGGTATCGCTCGGCAGAAGCTTTAACAGGTTGCCGAATAAAGCCTAATGGCCCGGGGGTGTCTTGAGAGGCCGATGCACCGGACGTGGAGATCGAAGCGTAGCTCGGAGATTCTATCACCACTTTGGCGAGCGTAGCAGAGGCGTATTGCATCGGACCCGAAAGATGCTCCCACGCCGGGGAGTAAAAGTTTGGAGTTTTTCAGCATCCTCTTAGGACCTGACCGACAGCGTCGTTGTTTAGCACAGGAAGGGCTCGACAGTCCATAAGAACCCCTCGTCCGTTGCTGCCACCGGCCTAAGAGGCGCCGCGAATAAAAGCCGCCATGGCTTCCTCCCGAAGCCGATCGGGCTCCTTCTCGTACCGTTGGGAAAAATGAAACGGGATAAACCGCTCGACTCGAGCCTGGCGCGCCAGCGCACCGGCCTGAGCGGCGGTGAGATGGTAGCGCTCCTGCGCCCTCGCCTCGTCCGCCTGGGAGAAAGCGGCCTCGCAATAAAAGAAGTTAGCCTCCTGCGCCAGGGAGACGATCCGCTCGGCGTTCGCCGGGGTAAAGAGGTTATCCACCACATAAACGATCTTTTGACCCTCGCTCTCAACGACCAGCGTCTCCCGCCACTCCTTCAGGGAAAGGGTTAATCTTTCCCTGCCCTCTTGGATTGGCATTTCCAAAAGAGCGCTTTGCGGCGCGTTCTCCCGCAGTCTGCGCTTCAACTCATCGAGCCATGGCCCCCTTTTGAGCCCCATCTCCCCCATGCGCTCGTGCCTGATATTGAGCCGGTTTTTTTCCTCTAAACTAAACGCCAGGCAAGGGATCCGATGATCCAGAATCACCGCGCGAACGGTAAAGGACGGCTCATCCAGAAGAAAGCCGCCGAAAGGGACGAGCCGTTCCTCTTCAGGCTTGAATAGTGCTGCGGCGCGGAAAGAACTGATTCTTTGCTGTTCCCTGTCAATTTCGTGGACGACGATTTTCAAGGGATAGTTCTGGATCAGATTCCAAGTGTACCCGGCCAGCTTGCCGCTGACGTTGTCCGTGATCCCTTTGGGACCGTACAGCCGGATCTCGTCTTCCCGGTTGAGAGAAGAACGCAGCAGGTGGTCGAAACCGATGAAATGATCGATGTGGGTATGGGAGACAAAGACGTCCGTGATCTTATGAAGATCGCGCAGCCCCAGGCTATCGATGGTCCCCAGATCAAAGAGAATCGCTCTTCTCTGGTAGCGAAAGGCGATATACAGGGCCGGATCTTCAAACGGATCATTAACCAGGCGCGGCTGGAACGTATCGGCCATAGGCACGCGAATCCTAAAAGAAGCAGAAATCTAAAGGCGTGTTCATGACGGCAACTACTGGAACGATCGGAAGTCTGTGCAGAGTTCCCGCTGCTGGAAGACCGGCACCAATAAGCAGAGTTAGACGAACTTAAATGGAACCGGCACTACAGATCCCCGCCAACGGCTGGCTTTCCCGGCCCGGCGAGGAGGAGGGCAAGGAGGCCGCCGAGCAGAGCGAGGTTGGCGTCATAGCCGCCAGCAAATCCCGCGGGGAGGGTTACAGTGATCATAGCAACCACCATGATTCCGGTAAGCAAAAATGAAGCGATCCGCGTGCCTGTTCCGAGCAGAATGGCCAAGCCGCCGATAAACTCGATTGCGCCAACTGTTGGAGCCATGATTTCCGGATAGGGAATTCCGTAATCCAGCAAGAATTCCGTGAAGCCTTCAAGACCGCCGAAAAGCTTAAGAGAGCCGTGGACGAGAAAAACGATCCCCACGAACAACCGCAAAACAAAGAGCGAATAGTCGCGGTACGGGCCAAATATTTTTTCCAGCATAAATCCCCCACCCACTAAACCCCTGCCCTCTTTGCCGCTTCTTTAATGGCTCTGGCAGTATAAACACGGGCGAGATGGGCGCGGAACTCCGCAGAGGCGTGGATGTCATCCAGCGGAGAAACTGCTCGCGTCACTTGAGAAGAGGCCGCTTCGACTAGGCTCTGGGCTAAATTCATTCCCTTCATGCGCTCTTCCACTCCCCTAGCGCGAAAGGGCTTGGCATCCAAGCCGGTGACACCGACACCGATCTCGGTGCAGAGCTGTCGCTCCACTCTGAGCCACACCGCCACCCCGACAATGGCAAAGCCCGAGGCCTTCTGCGGGACTTTCAAGTAAGCCGTGCCACGATGGCCCGGCAAAACCGGGACTCTGATCTTGGTAAGGATCTCAGAGGGACCAAGGGCTGTGGTCATGAGGCCAAGAAAAAAATCTTCCGCCTTTAACCATCGCTCACCTTCGGGCCCTCTAGCCAGCAACTCCGCTCCCAGCGCAAGCATGGCTGCGGGCATATCCGCCGCAGGATCGGCGTGAGCCAAGCTTCCTCCGAGCGTCCCGCGGTTGCGTACCTGGACATCGCCGATGACTCTTGCCGTTTGAGGGAGAAGCGGGCACTTTCCCTTCAGCAGCTCTGAGCATTCTATCCGGTAGTGCGTCGTGAGCGCGCCGATGGAGATCCTGTCGCCCTCTGCCTCAATGGCGCTCAGTTCCGCAATCCTGCTTAAATCAATGAGGAGTTTCGGCCGCGCCAGCCTCAGCTTCATCAGGGGGAAAAGACTGTGACCGCCGGCCAAGAGCTTCGCCTCCTCCCCATGGGAAGCTAAGGCACGAATCGCCTCATCTAAAGTCCGCGGCGTAATGTGGTCGAACGGCGCCGGGATCATCCTGCACCTCCCGCGCGCCTTTCCTTCTTCTCTCGGCATAGGCGCCAGATCTTCTCGGGCTTAAGCGGCATGTCGATGTGGGTCACGCCAAAGGGCGCCAGCGCATCCACCACCGCATTCACGATGGCCGGCGTGGAGCCGATTGTGCCCGCCTCGCCCACGCCTTTGACCCCCAAGGGATTGACCGGCGTAGGGGTTTCCGTGCGAGCCAACTCCATCCGCGGCAAATCCTCAGCCTTGGGCAAGGCGTAATCCATCAGGCTCCCGGTCAGGAGCTGCCCCTCTTCATCGTAGACCACTTCTTCGAGCAGCGCCTGCCCCAGACCTTGAGCGATCCCGCCGTGAATTTGGCCATCGACGAGCAGAGGATTGATCACCTTGCCGCAGTCATCCACTGCAACGTACTTCCGAATCTCGATCCTCCCGGTCTCGGGATCCACCTCGACGACGCAGATATGCGCGCCGAACGGGAAGGTGAAATTGGCGGGCTCAAACACGGAGGTCGCCGCCAGCCCGGGCTCCGTTTTTTTCGGGAGGTTTCGGGCCAAGTGAGCTTCCAGAGCGATCTCCTGGAGCGAAACGCCCTTTTTCGGCACTCCTTTGACGCTGAACCGGCTTTCGGAAAACACGAGATCTTCCGGGTCGGCCTCTAAAAGATGGGCGGCAATCTCGCGCGCCTTCTCTTTGACCTTCTGAGCCGCCTGAAAGACTGCCGTTCCTCCCACCGCTGTGGCGCGGCTGCCAAAGGTGCCGATCCCGCTTGGCACCACCGCCGTGTCGCCGTGAATCACATGGATGTCATCCAGAAGCACGCCAAGCTCGTCGGCCACGATCTGGGCGAAGGAGGTTTCCTGCCCTTGCCCGTGAGGGGAAACCCCCGTGAGAACTGTTACCTTTCCGGTCGGCTCCACCCGCACCGCCCCGCTCTCCCATCCTCCGGCGGGCATCGCCGCCGACGGCCCCATCCCACAGATCTCCACATACGTGGAAAGGCCGATGCCGAGATATCTCCCCTTTCCTCTCAGCTTCCTCTGCTCGCCGCGCCAGCCCTGATAGCCGGAAAGCCTGAGGGCCTTGTTGAGCGCCCCCTGATAATTGCCACTGTCGTAAATCAGGCCGGTTGCGGTCCTAAAGGGAAATTCCTTGGGCCGGGGGAAATTCTTCTGCCGGATCTTGACCGGGTCGATGGCCAACTCCTGGGCCACCCGCATAAGCCCGGTAAGCGGTGGAATCCCCGGCGTGAGCAGCTGATGGTAGGCTCCGATATCGGCGATGACCCGGTATTGGAGTCCCAAGATGGTGCCATCTTTTTTCACCGCCACCTCCACCTCACCCACCTGCCCGCGCCCATGAATCGTCCCCTGCATGTTTTCTCTGCGCCCCTCGATCCACTTGACCGGGCGCTTAAGTTTGATGGCGAGGTGGCCGATGAGCCCCTCCTCCGCGTAGACATTGAGCTTGCTGCCGAAGCCTCCGCCCACCTCGGGAGCGATAACGCGAACGCGATTTTCCGGGAGCTTCAGCATCACGGATAGCTGGGTTTTGAGAATGTGCGGAATCTGAGTTGAGGACCAAAGCGTGAGCTCGTCTTCTCCGGGCAGATAGCGGGCCAAGACGCCGCGCGGCTCGATCGCAATGGGCGCAAGGCGCTGGTGGATCAGGCGCTGCTTAACTACCCGCTCGGCTTCCTTGAAGGCCTTGGCCAAATTCCCTTGCTTGAGGTCAAATCGGAAGGCCACATTGTCCGGCCACTCCGGATGGATGACGGGCGCGCCGGAAGCGAGGGCCTTCTCGGGATCAGAGACCACCGGGAGAGGCTCATAGTCCACTTCGACCAGATCCAAAGCATCCCGCGCCGCATAGCGATCCTCAGCGACCACCACAACCACTCCTTCGCCGACAAAACAAACTTTGTCCACCGCTAGGACATAGCGTTTGGGGACTCTGAGCGTGGGATTCTGGCTGGCCACCGGAACACAACCCACCTGATCCCGGATTTCGTCCCCCGTGACGACTGCTACCACGCCGGGATGCCTGCGGGCTTGATCGGTTCGCATCGCCCTGATCCGCGCATGGGCGTACGGACTTCTCAGGATCGCGGCATGAAGCACGTTGGGAAGCTGGATATCGTCGACATAGTGCGCCAGCCCGCGGATGAGCCTGGGATCCTCCCGCCGCTTGATTCTCGCGCCAACGAGTTTACTTACTGGCATGGGATCTCCTCAAGCAATGAGCATCGAGTAACGAGTTGCGAGGATTGCGTTTCGAGCTTTTTCCTACCTCAAAACTCATAACTCACAACTCAAAACTATTTAGACTCCCGCATCTTGCGCGCGGCGTACTGGACCGCATCCACAATGTGCTGGTAGCCCGTGCAGCGACAGAGATTCCCCTCCAGGCCATGGCGAATCTCCTCCTCCGTGGGCTCCGGATGGCGCAGGAGGAGCTGATAGGCCGAAAGGATCATCCCGGGCGTGCAGTAACCGCACTGAAGCCCGTGGCACTCCCAAAAACCTTCCTGAAGCGGATGGAACTCCTCGGCACGTCCTAGACCTTCAATCGTGAGTACTTCTCCGCCGTCGGCCTGCACGGTGAGAACCGTGCACGATTTTATCGCCTCCCCATTCAGCATGACCGTGCACGCCCCGCAAATGCTGGTCTCACAGCCGATATGTGTGCCGGTCAGCCCGATCATATCCCGCAGATAGTGGACTAAAAGCAGACGCGGCTCCACCTCGTGGGTATAATCCCTGCCGTTGATCCGCAGCGAAACTCGCTTTTGGGGCATCGCTCCTCTTTTCCCGTCAACCGTTTTGATATATTGGTAATCTATAGCCTAATGGCACAGCCGCAATCAAGCATGCTCCTGATTCCTCTGATCTTCATCCTTTTGGCTCCAGACCCCAGCCCACCATCCGAACAACCGGTGAGGCTCAAAAGCAACCCCAATCTCTCCGTCGCCGAAATGGGGCAATGGAGGCCGCTCCAAAAGGGGGTCGAGTTTCGCAAGTTAACCCTGGAGCGCGGCGAACCCTACCAGCTCATCGACCTTAAGATGCTCCGCTTCGATACCCGCTGGGTCGTGCCGCGCATCGTGCCGACCCTGACATACAACCTGAAGGCGGCTGATGTCAAAACCCTCGCCGAAATGAGCGGGGCGGTGGCCGTGATCAATGCCAGCTACTTTGACGAAAAGCGCAAGCCGCTGGGTTTTCTCAAGGTGGCCGCCGATGAGATCAACCCGCGCGTCTCCAGGAGTTCCCTCTTCACCGGCATCTTCGGCATCAAAGACCGCCTCCCCTTTATCACCCATCGAGACCAATTCCTTTCGCAACAGGCTGACGAAGGGCTGCAGGCGGGGCCGCTGCTGCTGCTGCAGGGAGCGCCACTGACTATCAACCGTGGCGCAGGGAAGCAGAGCCGGCGTTCCCTGATTGGCCTCGACAAAGATCAAAGGCTGATCGTGGCCGTGACCGATAGCCTCTTGGGAGGATTGAATTGGGCGGAGCTGCAGGAAATTTTTGCCTCCGATGCCCTGCAGGTGCGCGCCACGGACCTCCTCAATCTCGACGGCGGGGGCTCAGCGCAGCTCTACGTGAAAATTCTCCAACTCGAGCAATACGTGGCCGGAACGGCGGAGGTCCCGGTAGCTGTCGGATTCTTTATCAGGCAATAGCACCGAGACAAAAAATATAGATCTTTTACTGATAGCTGGTAGAAGTCTGGTAGACCTCTGATCATGTTTACCCCACAAGGCTTCCCGACGCCCTGCTCCGGCTCTAATAAAGCTACCCCGAGAAGTGCGCCATCTGGCGCCGCGATAAAGCATCTTGACACTCAACCCGAGTTTGCGATACTGACGCGGGAATAGCGAACTCTAGACAGGAGGTGGCACAAGATGGTCCAGCGGCTCAAATCTATCGTCAGTGTACTTGTTGTCTCAGCCTTCATCGGTTTACCGGTCAGCGACGCGTGGGCGCAGGGTAAAACCAGGATCAAGTACGCGCTGGGGGACGTGATCTCGATCGACGAGCTGCCGCTCCTGATTGCCGTCGAGCGCGCGAAGCAGCGGGGCGTGGAGGTACAGGTCACGTCGTTCAAGAGCGAGGAAGTTGCTACCCAGGCCGTGATCAACGGTCAGGCCGACGTCGGCCAGGGAACGCCGTATGCGGCTCTTCAGAAGATTAGCGTCCCGATCCGCTTCTTCTACCAGTTGAGCGCGCTTCAGTTTTTCCCAATCGTCAACAAGGAGCACTACAAGAGCTGGAAGGACCTGGACGGCCAGGAGATCGCAGTCCACACCCGCGGCTCAGGGACCGAGGCGATCATGAACCTTGCGGCGAAGGAGCATGGCATCAATTACAAGAGCGTGAGTTACGTGCCGGGATCCCAGGTCCGCGCCTTGGCGCTGTTGAAGGGGAACATCAAAGCCACGATTTTGGACGCGCCAAACAAGAACCTCGTTATGAAGGAAGCGCCGGACAAGTTCATCATCCTGCCGCTCGGCAACGTGAAGGCGAGCGATGAGGCGCTCTTCGCCACGAAGAGCTTTCTGGACAAGAACCAGGCGGCCATCAGGACTTTCCTGGAAGAGCTGACCAAGGTATCGCGGGCGATCAATGCAAACCCGAGTTGGGTCCTCGAGGAACGGAAGAAGCTCGGCCTGCTGAAGGACCTGCCACCGAAGATGGAAGAAGAGATTCTCCCGTTCTTCCAGGAAGCCGTCAAGAGCGGCGTCTTCCCCAACGACGGTGGCGGCGAGAGAGCGGCCAAGAACGACCTGGAGTTCTACAGGCTCTCCGGCGCGCTCAAGGGCGAGAACCTGAAGGTTGACGACTTCTGGTACCTCGCTCCGCTCAAGGCCGCGCTCGCCAACCTAAAGTGATCCATCGAATCTCATCGGGCACCCGGCGCCGCCCGCGCGGCCTCCGGGTGCCACGCTTCTCATGCGCTGTAATCTCGGCGTTCCGGGACCAGACTAAGTGGAGCGGAAGAACCTGATTGCCACTCGCCGCGTCTGGCAACTGATCTCCTTCATCTTCTTCTTCGGCCTCTGGGAGCTTGCGGGCCGCTGGCCGATCAGCCTCGCCTTCCCGCCATGCAGCACAACGGTTCTGGCACTGCTGCGCATGACCGCCGACGGCAGCCTCCTCAAGGCCTACCTCTCGACTCTCCAGCCGCTCGTCATCGGCATCGTCCTCTGCGGCATCGCGGGAATCGGCTTCGGCATCGGCATGGGACTCTCCCGGTCGATCGAGTGGTTCAGCCTGCCGATCTTCATCATTCTGCAAGCGGCGCCGATGGCGGCGATCATCCCGCTGATCACCTACATCTACGGCATCGGGTTGGCCTCCAAGGTGCTGGCGGTCGTTGTCTTGGCCGCGCCCGTGATCGTGATGAATTCCTACAAGGGGATCCGAAACACCAACCCTTCGCTGATCCAGATGTGCCGTGCCTTCCTCGGGACGAGGCGACAAGAGGTGATCAAAATCATCCTTCCCCACGCCGGCGCCCTGATCTTCGCCGGGCTCAGGCTGGGGCTGGCGATGGGATTCATCGGCATCGTGATTGCCGAGCTGATGATTACGCCGACGGGAATCGGCGATCTGATCACCTATCACAGCTCCGTGGCTGACTACCCCGAGATGTTTGCAGCGATCGCCTCGATCATTGTGCTGGCGGCGTTGACGATCCACGCGCTGGAGCGGCTGGAGCGAAAGCTCTTTCCGCCTGAAGTGCGAGGCTCTTGACTATGCCGGCTGAAGCGATTGTCGAAGCGAGAGGGGTCGGCAAGAGCTACGACGGCGGCGTCGAGGCGCTCAAGGACGTAAGCCTGGCGCTTCCACATGGCAAGCTCAGCACGCTCTTAGGCCCGAGCGGCTGCGGGAAAACGACGCTCCTCAAGATCATTGCCGGACTGATCCCGCCGAGCCGCGGTGAAGTCTGGGTAAAAGGGAAAAAGGTGGACGGCCCGGGACCGGAGCGCGCCTTCGTCTTTCAGGATTTCGCCCTTCTCCCTTGGGCGAACGTGCTGAGGAACGTTGCCTTCGGCCTGGAGCTGCGGGGCACTCCAAAGGAGCAGCGGGATGAGATCGCGCGCAGACAGATTGCCGAGGTCGGCTTGGGCAGCTTCGAGTCGAGCTACCCGCACCAGCTCTCGGGTGGGATGCGCCAGCGGGTGGGGCTCGCGCGCGCCCTCGCAGTGGATGCAGACATTATTCTGATGGATGAGCCGTTTTCCTCGGTGGA
>JACPSF010000256.1 GCA_016193385.1 Deltaproteobacteria bacterium | reverse complement strand
CTACCTGGGAGGAGGGCGTAACGATCCCTCGGTCACGGCCAGTTTCGTCGAGCATTCCCCACAAGCCCTAAATTTCTTTGCCAAAGCAGTGGCGGTTCCGTTCTATGTCGTGGAAGGGCTGCCGGATCACTATTACCCGCTGGGCGCCGGATCGAAACCCAAGGGGCGGAGCCATCAGGTGCAACCTTTTTCTGCCGCGAGTCTCGGACCCTGGCAGAAGCGTCTGGAGCTCACACCGTATGGCCACGGCCGGGTGACATTCGAGGAGATGGCGGTGTGGGGTGGGCGGGCCGGTTATCGCCAGTGGGACCATGCGGTGATCGCGGAGCGCGAGGCGAAGGACATCCGCACCTTCGGCGGCGGGCTCGCTGGCTATTTTCTCAAGGCTGTTTTGGACCGCGGGGTCTTGGTCAGGCCTGAGACGCGGGTCAACCGTTTGATCCTGGAAGACAGCCGCGTCGTTGGCCTGGAAGTGGAAAGCGAGGGCAGGACTCGCAATCTTCGCGCGCGGTGCGGTGTGGTACTGGCCACCGGCCAGTATGATGGGAACCCTCGCCTCATGGGCTGGTTCGATGAGTTCAACTCCTGGCCGCCTCGAGGCGCCCCCCGCAACCAGGGCGATGGTTTGGTGATGGCGCTTGAGCACGGCGCGGCTTTCACGGTCATGCACTGGAATCTGAGTCTGAAGTTAGGCTACCACGTCAAGGGCGAAACGATTGACGGGAGACCCTTCATGCGCAGCGCCGGCTCGCGCGAAGTGGCTTATCCCCATAGCCTGCTGGTCAACCGCGGAGGGCAACGCTTTGCCGACGAGTCATCGTTCGGGGATGTGGCGTCCAAACTCCGTCACTTCGACGCCCGGTTACACCGCTTGTTGAATGTGCCGTGCTATTTCATCTTCGACTCCCAGTATCTTGCCAAATACGGATTGCCGCCTCTGCCGCCCGGCACTGAGCCTCCGGATTGGCTTGCGCGCGGGCGCACCGTCGCCGAGCTGGCCGAGCGTCTGGGATTGGATGGCGCGGCTTTGGCCGCGAGCGTGCAGCGCTTTAATGGATTCGTTCCGGCCGGTCACGACCCCGATTTCGAGCGGGGTAGTCTCCCGTGGTCGCGGCAGGCCGCCGGGGACTCGACCCAGAGCAACCCGAACCTCGGCGCGGTCTCGGAGCCGCCGTTTTTCGGCCTGGAAATGTTCCCCATCGAGGGGAACTCGGTTGGCCTACTGACCAATAACCGTGCGCAGGTGATCCACTTGCGCGGGCATCCGATCCCGGGCCTTTACGCTTGCGGCGAGGTGGCGGCGTGGCTACACGTCGGTGTCGGCTACCAGGCCGGGCTGAGCCTTGCAGGGGGCATGACGTTCGGCTGGCTCGCCGCCCAGGACGCCGCGGGGCGTTCCCTCGCTTTGTGATCCAAACACATTAAAAGGAGTCCGTGATGCCGTTTGATATTGCAATCCGCGGGGCGACTATTTTCGACGGATCGGGAATGCCCGGGTACATAGGAGACGTGGCGATTCAGGGAGAGCGCTTGATCGAAGTCGGGGGGCGCGTCGGCCCCGCCCGACGGGAATTTCACGCCGAAGGTCTGGCCATGGCGCCCGGATTTATCGATTCCCATACCCACATGGACGCTCAGATCCTCTGGGATCCCCTGGTCACAAGCTCGTCGTATCACGGGGTGACCACGGTGGTGATGGGCAATTGCGGTTTGAGTCTCGCCCCCTGTAAGCCGGAGGACCGCGATACATTGCTCCATACGTTTGCCCGGGTTGAAGGGATGGAAATGAGTCTTCTCCGGGCTGCCGTGGATTGGGGTTGGATCGATGCAGCGGGATACCTGGAGGCCCTGGAACGGATCCGCCCCGCGCTCAACGTTGGAGTGCTGGTGGGTCACTGCGCGCTGAGGCAGTACGTCATGGGCGAAGACTCGGTGGAGCGGACGGCAACGGCTGGGGAGGTTGGTGCGATGCAGGCGCTGCTTCGCGACGCGATGCGCGCCGGCGTGCTCGGATTTTCCACCAATCAAAATCCCCGTCACATTCGGGACGATGGCAAACCTTTGCCTAGCCGGATGGCCGACGCAGCCGAAATCGAGGCCCTCGGGCAGGCGCTCTCAGAGCTCAATCGCGGCGTGATTCAAATGAGTTCGGCGCCCCAAGGTCCGGCCAGGATCGCCCGGATCGCGGACTTCTCTCTGCAGAGCGGACGGCCGGTGGTGTGGAACGGGATCCTTCATAGCTGGTCTAATCCTAGCCAGTGGCGCGAGCTCTTGCAGGCAACAGAGCAGGCCTTCAGGCGTGGTGCCCGCGCATGGGCCAACACGAACGCGCGCGCGTTCAATAATCGCTTTACCTTGAAGGACGCCCAGGAGTTCGACGAATTTCCCACGTGGAGATCCGTCATGTTAAGTCCTCTCGAGACGCGTAGGGAGTTATTTCTGAGCCCAGAGGTGCGTGCAAAACTTTGCGGGGAAGCGGTTGAGGATCCCAAGCCCGGTACCTTCCATAAGCGCTGGGACCTGGTGTACATCGTCAAACCCGCACTGGAGCGCAACGCCTATGTACGCGGTTGGAGCGTGGCCGATCTGGCCCGCTCTCAGGGGAAAGAGGTCCTGGATGCCTTCCTTGATCTCGCCCTCGAGGAAGATCTTGAGACGAGATTTCAAACCCAAACGACAAACGGTGACCCGGAGGCGGTGGGCCAGATTGTCGCCAGCCCCTATACGGTTTTAGGGCAATCGGATGCCGGCGCTCATTTGGCGATCGACGCTGGTTTTGGTTATTGCACTGGGTTGCTGGCTACCTATGTCCGCGAGCGCAAGGCGCTGCCCATGGAAGCAGCCGTGCGGAAGTTGACCTGGATGCAGGCACAGATTTTCGGCATACCGGACCGCGGGCTCCTGCGCCCGGGAATGACTGCGGACGTGGTGGTCTTTGACCCGGCAACTGTCGCGCCCTACGAGCCCGAGCTCGTGCACGATTTGCCGGGAGGCGCCGCGCGCCTGGTTCAGCGGGCGGAGGGGATTCGGCTGGTGGTGGTGAACGGTGAAGTCATCCTGGAGAGCGGAAAGCTCACGGGCGCGCGCCCGGGAAAAGTCCTGCGCGGCAGCGGCCCTTCGGCTAAGCCTCGAGCGCGGAGACCCGGAGCAAGGCCGCGGCAAAACTGAACGGCGGCCAGCGGTTTCCCATCGGGTTATTCTCCAACGGCAATCGCCTTCATTGCGGTTTGCTATTGTAGAGGTCAGGAGGAAATTATGGCTCGAAACGGGATCGCTGTGGCGGGGGAATCTGCAGCGGGTGGGGCGCGTAGGCTCCTGCATGTGATCAGACCGTCGACCATGCGGGCAGCCGCATCCATCGTATTGGTGGTGATCTTGTGGGAGCTTGTGGCTCAGGTGATCGTAAAAAATCCGCTTTTTTTTGCGTCTCTTACGGCGGTGTTCAAACGGACGGTCGAGCTCTGGCAGGCTCATGAGCTGCAGGTCCATCTCTGGGCAAGCTTTCAGGAGTTTGTGCTAGGCTTCTTCATCGCCTCTTTGGTCGGGATCCTCTTCGGGGTCCTGATGGCGAGTTCCGTTACGATCCGGGATTTCTTCGATCCGTGGGTTTCCATGCTCTACAGCACACCCATCATCGCGCTGGGACCTCTGTTTATCCTCTGGTTCGGCATTGGGATCAGTTCCAAGGTCGCGGTGATCTTCGTAGTGGCGATCTTCCCTGTACTCATCAATACCTTCGCTGGGCTCGCCACGACCGATCCGAACTTGATTGAAGTGGCCCGTTCCTTCGGTTCGAGCGCCACACAAATTTTTACCAAGGTGAGGTTCCCTGCGGCCCTCCCCTTTATTATCGCCGGGTTGCGGT
Source organism: Deltaproteobacteria bacterium (assembly GCA_016193385.1). The sequence goes on along the minus strand of JACPSF010000256.1, from coordinate 4,647 downwards.
TGGGAGTGGCGCGTGGCTTGGTCGGGGTGGTGGTCGCCGAGCTCTTCGGTGCCAAAGAGGGACTGGGTTGGCTGATTATGATTTCTGCCCAGACCTTCGATACTGCCGGATTGTTCGTCGGTGTTTTCATTCTCGCCGCCAGCGGCGTTATCACCGTTGAAATTATCAAGTGGTGCGAACGGCAGATGGCCCCTTGGCGCTTTCAGGAATCAGGAGAGTAAAGTGGCCGCATACAAGTTGGAAACCCGGGGCCTGTGTAAAATCTTTCGCAGAGGCTACAGTCGCATCGAGGTTCTCCGAGATGTCAGCGTCAAGATCAGAGACGGGGAGTTTGTTAGCGTCGTCGGGGCATCCGGATGTGGCAAGACAACCTTTTTGCGGATCCTGGACGGACTCATCGAGCCGAGTTCGGGGACGGTCGCTATTGATGGCAAGGTGGTGGCCAAGCCGGGATCCGACCGTGGGTTCGTGTTCCAGCAAGATGGGCTGTTTCCCTGGAGGACAGTGCTAGGAAACACCGTCTTCGGTCCCGAGGTTCAACGCAAGGAAATGAACGCTGCCCGGAGGCTCGCGCGGACCGTGCTGCAACTCGTGGGCCTAGAAGGATTCGACAGCTACTATCCGCACGAGCTGTCGGGGGGTATGCGCCAGCGCGTGAATCTGGCTCGCGCCCTCACGGTGGGTCCTGAAGTGCTACTTATGGACGAGCCCTTTGCCGCTCTCGACGCTCAGACCCGCGAGATCATGCAGGCGGAGCTGTTACGCATCTGGCGCGAAGCGAAGAAGACAGTCGTATTTGTCACGCATCAGATCGATGAGGCGGTCTACCTCTCCGATCGGGTTTTGGTTTTTACGGTGCGGCCGGGACGGATTAAGGAAGAAGTATCCATTAATCTTCCCCGGCCGCGCGAGCTGATGATCAAGCGGACCCCGGAGTTCGTGCGTTATACGGATAAGATCTGGAGGTGGATCGAAGAGGAGGTGCGGGTGAGTCTGGGCAGAGAAGTCGAGGAGGCGATTTCGGCGCATCGTTGAGTCAGTTGAACAAATTTTTAAACCATGTTAGCAGTTCTAGATTCGTCGGAGCCCAAATTTTAGAGGAGGAGGTTTTCTATGGCGATGCCCAATGTAGGGGAGAAAGCCCCTGATTTTACGCTTCCGGTAACCTTTCAGGAAAAGGTGAGCCTCACGGACTTCGCGGGAAAGAAGAACGTCGTCCTGGCCTTCTACCCGCTCGATTTTACCGGTGGCTGACAGCAGGAACTCCAGAACCTCGAATCCGATCGCAAGGAATTCGAGGCCAGAGACGCTCAGGTCCTGAGCGTAAGCGTGGATTCACCTTTCTCGCATAAAGCATTCGCGGAAAAGATGGGAGGGATTGGCTTTCCGATGCTCTCCGACTTTTACCCGCACGGAGCGGTTTGTCAAACGTACGACTGCTTGAGGCCGCAAGGATTTCCCAAGCGGGCGGTATTCGTGATCGATAAACAGGGGGTGGTCCGCTGGCGCAGCGACGAGAAGATCGTCGCCGTCTATCTTGACCTGGTATTTTTCGACCGCGAGGGAGGGGTTGGTTTCGTTGACACCGGTGGTGACGTCGTATTTCCAGCCGTGCCACGGGCAGGTCACAATTTTTCCCTCAAGCTCGCCTTCACCCAAGGGACCGCCGCGGTGCAAACAGGTATCGCTGATCGCACAAAAGTTCCCATCAATGTTGAAGACGGCAACAGGCTTTCCTTTGACATCGACCGTCTTGCCCGAGCCAGCCCGGACGTCCTGGGTTTTACAGACCTTTACGAACTCCGCCATCCCTCGAAGCTCCTTTCTCTGTCGCGCGCTATATTTATCTTAGCTGCTAGGTCGATTCAAGAGAGGCCGTGGTTTTGTAGAAGGGCAGGGTGGAGATCACCGCGGGGAAGGTCTCTGCGTCGGAACGGATAGCGAGGCGAGTCCCGTCCCGGCAATGGTCCCGGGAGACATATCCGAAAGCTATCGGTTTTTTTACGGCCGGGGAGACGACCGAGCTGGTAACCCTGCCGACCTCTTTGTTGCCCGCAAGGATTTTATCACCGGCGCGGGCGGCCTTTTCCCCTTCGAGCACCAGTCCGACGAGCTTTCTGTTGACGTGGCCGCGGGAGCGGATCCGCTCGACCACCTCCTGGCCCAAATAACATCCTTTGTGGAAACTCACGGCGTGATCCAAGCCTGTCTCCAGCAACAGATTCCCTTCATCCATGTCGACACCGTAAAGCGGAATCCCCGCCTCGATGCGAAGCGTTTCCAGCGCCTGGGTCCCGACCCAGCGAAGAGAAAGCCTCTCCCCGGCTTTTTCAAGGCGGGAGGCCACGCGTGAGAGATCTTTGGTCTCGATGAAGAGGTCGAAGCCTTCCTCACCGGTATGCGTGGCGCAAGCCATCCCGACCTCGGCATCGCCGATCCTCATGGTGCGATGGCTGTATGGCCTCGACGGGAACTCTTGTCCCGCGCAGATCTCCCGGAGGAGGGGGCGGGCCTTCGGTCCCTGAAGGGAGAGGATGCCGAACTGCCCCGTCAAGTCTATGATCTCCACCTCATCGGCGACGAGATACCGATGGAGGTGGTGCAGAATTTTTTGCGCGAGAGATTCCCAAAGGTCCAGAACAAACGACTCGTCTGCGCAGAGTATTCTGACATCTGCCAGAATTTTGCCGCTTACGTCCAGGATCGCGGCATCGAGGCCTTGGCCAGGGAGCAGAGGCTTGACATCGTTAGAGACCATTCCCTGAAGGAAAGAGAGCCGATCCGGACCTAGGAGGCGGACGAGACTCCGGCGGCAGAGGTCCAGCAGCCCGACCCGCTCGCGCACGGCGCGATACTCCTCGGCTGGGTCGCCGAAATGGCCCGGGAGCAACCACCCGTTCTCTTCGATCCACTCGGCCCCGTGGGACCGATGGCGTTCTGCGAGCGGGGATTGTTTGGACACAACGCCAAAATATAGCTCCATTTAAGGAGGTTGACAATGCGTGTTCGCTTCCCGTTTAATGGATAACTTTGGGAGTTCTATGGCTAAACCGAAGGTCGATCTGGATCTGCGCAAGTTGGAGGTCTTCTACTGGGTGGCCGAGTTCAAGAGCTTCTCCCTCGCAGCCGATCATCTCTCGCTGAGGCAGCCCACCGTCAGCGCGCATGTCCGGGAATTAGAAGAGAGCCTCGGCGCAAAAATCCTTAACCGAATTGGGGGAAAAATCACTCCGACGGCTCTGGGCCAAGTCCTTTTGGAACGTGCCAAGGCGTTGCTGGCTTTAAAGCGGGAAACGCAGGCCGCCCTGCACAACTTTCAGGGGAGGGTTCGAGGGGAGTTGCTGGTCGGCGGGAGCAATATCCCAGGGGAATTTATCTTGCCGCGAAGGCTCGGCGCCTTTATACGAAAATATCCCGAAGTCAGGCCGATCCTGCGCATTGGCGATTCGGCGGGGATCGTCGAAGCAGTGCTGGACGGCCAGGTAGAAATCGGGTTTGTCGGATTCAAAGGAGGCGACGGCCGGCTGAACTTTCAAGGCGTCTGGAAAGACGAGATGGTGTTAGCTGTTCCAAAAGGGCATCCGTGGACTCGCGTCAAAGAGGTGGATCTAAACGATCTTAAGAAAGAGGGCTTTATTTCACGAGAAGAAGGGTCTGGGACGCTGCGGTCTTTCCGTAGCCTCCTAAGCAGAAAAGTAAAAGAGCCTGAGACGCTCCTCAATGTCATCATGGTGTTGGGCAGTACCGAGGCCATCAAAGAAGCCCTCATCGCTGGCTACGGAGTCTCCATTCTTTCCCGTACCTCCATCCAGCGAGAGATCGAGGACGGTTTGTTAAGAGAGGTCCCCATCCGCGGCCTCAAGCTGGAGCGAGATTTCTATCAGGTCCTTCACCGCCAGCGAACCCTCTCCCCAGTCTCTCAGGCTTTCATCCATTTTCTGAAACATAATTGATTTTACGTGGCAGCTTTTAAATGGGTTTTTTTCCTTCTGATAGAAGCTTTCTACCTTCCTGTGGAGGCAGCGGTGCCCCTCAAGCGAGTGAGAAAACCGAAAAATTGGACGCGGAGATCGGGGCGGTCATCATAGAAGAGACCTTTCGTTTTACCCGGTCTTATAGAAATTTCCTATTTGACATATTGATGAATGTTTTATGTATATGGGGTGGTCAAAAAAGGGGAGGGTCCATCATAAAACGATATCTCGGGCTATTGTTGGTTGTGTTGATGGTCTTAGCTGGCGGGGCGGCCTTCGCGCAGAAACCGGTAGCGGAGCTCAAGATTTCCGCCATACCGGACGAAAATCCTCAAGAGATGCTCCGCATTTATCAACCGTTTGCGGACTACCTTGCCAAGGAAATCGGAATTCCGGTGAAGTTTACCCCGGTGGTCGACTATGCGGCTACGGTCGAAGGGTTGGCCGCCGGCAAGCTTGATATGGTCTGGTACGGTGGACTGACCTCAGTCCAGGCCGCGCGGCGGGCCAAGGGCGCCACGCGCATCGTCATGCGGAAGGAAGATGCGGCGTTCAAGAGCCATTTCATAACCCGCAAAGAGACGGGCATCAAATCCGTCAAAGATTTGAAAGGCAAGACTTTTGCCTTTGGGAGCGTCGGTTCCACATCGGGACATTTAATGCCACGTTACTT
>JACPSF010000255.1 GCA_016193385.1 Deltaproteobacteria bacterium | reverse complement strand
TTACACGATCAACAAGGGCGAGATGGACGCCTTCCTCAAGCACTTCAAAGAGGAGGTCATGGTGGTGCACGAGCGAATCGGCCTGCCTATTGTCGGCGCGTGGGTGAACCGTCCGCAAAACGAGTTTATTTGGGTTAGGAACTACAAAGACCAGGCGGACCGTGAAGCGAAGGGCAAGGCGTTCCAGGCGGAGATCACCGCGGCCGGTATCAAGCTGGGTGCGAACGTCGCGAAGATGGAAGTGCGCGACGTCGAAATGGCGTTTGCCCCGCCCGCAACCCGCTCCTAACCCCGGGCCGGCGGGGGGCCGGCCTGAATTTATTGATTATCTCGCCCGACCTGCACGGGCTTGGCGGATTCGTTTAGAGCTCCAGGCCTGAATTCGGGGATCTAGTACGGTGATTCGCTGGGGTTGAATCTTTACAGGCTGTTGAAAAATTCAGAGAGGAGGTTCCAGGGCCGGGTCTTGGATCTTGAATTGCTCAAAAGGAGGCCGAGATCGACCAGCTTGTCTATTCCCTTTATGGCCTCACCCGCGAAGAAATCGCCATTATCGAAGACAGCCTGCAAGAAAGGACGGCTGGACGGAAAGTTGCCGACGATGCGGAGCGCGAGGATCAACAATGACAAGGATTAGATACGCCTATTTGGAAGCAGAAGTGGAATTGACCGAGGAGCGTGAATGGTGGAGACTGACTAGAAGCTGAGTCTGGCATGAAACTTCCAGATGTCGAAAAAGCGGAAATCCCTGAAGCTAAAGTCGTCAGATATTTGCTTTCCACCACCCACCGTGCCGGGAAAAGCAAGGCCTCTTTCTTTATGGGATTCGGGTTTGGCCCAGAACGATGGGAGGAGCTTGCCAGAGCTTTGAAGCAACATGCTATAGACAACGAGATCACCCCTAGCAGGCTGCGGAAAAAGTGATTTTCATGCTTCGAGAGCCTCAGCATGAACGGAAATTCGTCAATGTTTTCAACACTTGCTCCGTTCGCCCTGAGCGTGTCGAAGGGTGAACGGAGGCTTTTTCAGCAACCTGCTAGAGGAAAGGACAGTCTTTGGGACTCGATATGTTATTGAGGGGCTCGTGCAGGCTCCCGATGGAAGATGGTTAAATATCCGTAGTGCATGGTTCATCGATAAGAAAGGCGACGCACCGAGATTCATCACTGCGCATCCTTTAAGAAGGAGGAGCTTATGATTGAGGAACTCGAAGATGTGATTCTTACCTGTGACTTGCCGGGGTACGGGCTGGCACGAGGCGATATCGGTACCGTCGTACTCGTTCACAAAGAAGGCAAGGGTTATGAGGTCGAGTTCACGACACTGGACGGAGAAACCGTCGCCATCGTGACTCTGAGAGCGGACCAGGTTCGTCCCAGCAAGCCGAGGGAGATCGCTCACGTGCGCGACTTGGCCGCCAATCCATAGGGGGACTTTGACCGTTTAACCGAGCCGGGAAAACACCTTCGGGTGCCCAGATAAACTAAAGAGACGTAGAATGGAAGCGCAACTAACTTTCCACTACGATCGCGAAGGAGACATACTGTACAGAATTCGTGTCAGAGAAGGCTTGACAGGTGAGAAAGGTGAGTCTCCGGGGACAGTATGCTGCAACTAAGGGCTAGAAGATGGCGCCTAGGACCTAGCGTTACGACACCAGAGTGTCTTAGCCCGATCCGGTTTTCCAAAGAAGTAGCCGCTCGCTTCAACTCCTTGCCCGATACTTTCACGTTTTCGTAATTCCGAAATCGAAAAAATATTCCGGTCTTCGTCCCTTTCCTATTTACGCAGACGCCTGGCCCGACTGAGTTGCTGAGCGACCTCTTCGTAGACCTCTTGCCTGTGGCCGACCGCAAAGATCCGTATGCTCCGCTCTTCGCGATCAACTTCATAAATGATGCGAAACCGTCTAACCCTGAATTTCCTCAGCCCTTCTAATTCTCGCAGGAGTGGCTCACCTGAGAACGGCTCTGAACTTAGAGATCGCAGGGCTTGCTTAACGCTGCGTTTTAGATCTGGGGGTAGGTGACGGATAACGTCTGCGACATGGGGTGGAATGTCAGGCCGAAAGACGGCCATTACCGTTTCCGCTGCTTGCGGGGATGAAGGGGCTCGTCGAACACCTCCTCAAAAGACAGGCCCTTTCTACCCCTTGAATAAAAGTCTTTGCTACGGCGGATTTGCCTCATCAAAGCAGGATCGCTCAACACATCAAGGCTCTCTTTCAACCGCTCATATTCGGCGTAATTCACAAGGACCGCGGCCGGTTTTCCTTTACGCGTCACCACGATTTCCTCTTCCCTCTCCTCTACTCCAGACACCAACTCTGGCAACCGAGTCTTGACCTCAGAAATGGGCAGGGTCTTGGACATTTTGACTCTCCGTTCAATCGACCAGAAATCTGGTCTACTGTAAAGCTAACCGGATGACGTTGTCAAGGAAAGGGATGGGGCTTAGGGGAGAAAATGGGTCGGGGATTTCCGGCGACAGTTTGCTGCAATTGAGGGATGAATATGGCCCCTACGTCTAATCTCCGGACACCAGAGCGTCTTAACCCGATCCCTGTCTGCCGCCCGCCTGCCGGTGCGCCTGCCTATGCGGAGCACGCAGACAGGCGGGCAGGTGTCGGCACAGACTTTCCAAGGAAATAGCTCCGTGCCATAGGAATGAGGCCCTTCTCGGCAAAGTTATGGGTTAAGTCACATTACGACCGGCGATGTGCGCCTCAGTACGTGTCGAACATCCGCTGGATCTCGTCGGGGTCGTTGGTCTTCGTGAGCGCCAGCGCTAACAGCGCCCGGGCCTTCCAGGGCTGAAGGTTATCGGACGCCACAAAACCGCGCCGGACGAGCCCGGGGCTGCGCACGACGCGTCCCGAGCCGACACGGGTGCCAATGCAAATGATGACCCCTGTCTTGGCTGCCCGGTCGAAGGCCTGGTCTTCCGCCGGCGTCGGCCTGCCTGCCCCGGTTCCTGCGCTGACGATTCCCTTTGCCCCTGCCGCAACCGCGGCGTCGATCATCACTCCGTCCGCGCCGACGTAAGAGACGACCACATCCACCCGTGGCAGCGATTGGAGGTTACGCACGTCGAATTCGGTTTCGACCGTGTGCTTCTTGTCCAGGCGGTGGAAGTAGATGACTTTACCATCGGCGTCCGCGTAGCCCAGCGGGCCGAGGTCGCGGGCCTGAAAGGCCTGGACGCGATAGGTCGCGGTCTTGGTGACGTCGCGGCCGCTGAAGATCGTGTCGTTCATGACCAGCAATGCGCCGCGGCCACGTGCATTCGGATCCGCGGCCACGCGGACCGCGTTCAGCACGTTCAGGTAACCGTCGGCGCTAATGGCCGACGACGGGCGCATCGACCCGACGAGCACCACCGGTTTGTCGGTCTTGAGCGTGAGGTTGAGAAAGTAGGCGGTCTCCTCGATGGTATTTGTTCCGTGGGTGATGACGATGCCTTCGGCCCGGTTCTCATCGAAAATCGAATGGATAGTCCGGACCAGATCGAGCCAGTCTTTGTCCACCAACCCGTGACTGGGAAGCCTGCGAAACGGCACTTCCTCCACCCTGGCGATCCCCTTCAACTCGGGGATCTGTTCCAGCAGTTCGCCGGTATTCAGCCGCTTGCCGGCCTCGATGTACCAGGCCAGATCCAGGCGGTCTTTGCCGACCGAGTCGATGGTCCCTCCGGTGATAATCAGCGCGACGCGCGGTAGTTCGCTCATGGCTCGCTCATCCTTTCGTCAGATGCACAGTTGATCGCTCCTTTTGCTGTCAGCGTTCTTCCTTTATATCAAGGCGGCGGAAATGTCCAACCCCGACCTTCTCAAGAGAAATTTTTTGACGACCAATCCCAAACGGTTGACAGAAGCGTGATCTCTCGGCTATGTTTTTGTGAATTTGCCGTCAGGAGAGAGTCACATTATGGGTTACAGCGATTTACATGACCATCTTAAAAAGCTCGAGGCGTCCGGCTATCTTCGCCGCATCCAACGAGTCATCAACAAGGATACCGAGCTGCATCCGCTCGTCCGCTGGCAGTATCGCGGGGGCATCCCCGCGGAGGATCGCAAGGCATGGTTGTTCGAGAACGTTACCGATGCCAGGGGCCGCCGCTACAAGTTCCCGGTGGTCGTCGGCGCCCTCGCGGGCAACCCGGCGATCTACTTTCTCGGCATGGGTTGTAAGACGGTCGAGGAGATGGACGAAAAATGGAAGAACGCTCTTTCCCAGCCGGTTCCGCCCGTCTTCGTGACCCTTGCGCCGTGCCAGGAAGAGATCCACCTCGGCGATGAGGTGCGCCGCGAAGGTTTCGGGCTGGAGGAATTTCCGGTGCCCATCTCGACTCCCGGCTTCGATAACGGCCCCTATACGACGTGCTCCCATTGGATCACCAAAGACCCGGAGACCGGAATCCAGAACATCGGCAACTACCGCGGGCAGATCAAAGCGCGGACTCGCATCGGCGTTTTCCCCTCGGGATTGGGGCAAGACATCTTCGTGCATTGGAAAAAGGCCCAGGCGAGAGGACAACCCCTTCCGGCGGCCCTGGTCATAGGAGCCCCACCGGTCGTCTCGTACGTTTCCGTCCAGAAGGTTGCCTACGGAGTGGATGAAATAGCGATCGCGGGCGGATTGGCGGGCGAACCGATTCGGGTCGTGAAATGCAAGACCGTGGACCTGTTCGTGCTCGCCGAAGCGGAGATCGTGATCGAAGGGCTTCTCAATACCGAGTGGATCGAGCCGGAAGGACCTTTCGGCGAATCGCACGGCTACATGCACCCACGGCAGTTCAACCCTTTCATGGAGGTGAGCGCCATCACGCATCGCAAAGACGCGGTTTATGTGTCGTGGCTCAGCCAGCTCACCCCGAGCGAGTCGTCGGTCATTCGAAAGATCGGATACGACCGGCTGATGCTCGTCCACCTGCGCGACGAGTGCCGCATCCAGAGCGTCCTTCGCGTGGAGATGCACGAACCGCTGACGAACACGTACAAACTCGTGATCGTCCAGATGCGGCGGCCCAGCGAGGCGGAGGTCTGGCGCGCCCTGCATGCGGCGTGCTCGTTTCATCCCGGCGTCGGGAAGATCGTCGTCGCCGTGGACGAAGATATTGATCCGTCGAACGAGGCGGCGGTTTTCTGGGCCATGTGTTACCGCATGAAGCCGCACCTCGACGTCCACATCGTTCCGGGAATGGAGAAGGGGCACGCCCCGCCGTTTTACTACAAAGACGAGTTGCACGGTACGGATGTGGTTTCGTATCATCTTCCGGCCAATGAATCCGCGATGCTGTGCAACGCGATCCAGAAAGAACCGTTCCCGCCCATCTCGCTGCCCAAGCGCGAGTACATGGAGCGAGCCCGCGCGATCTGGGAAGAACTCGGCCTGCCAAAACTGAAGCCGGAGATGCCGTGGTATGGTTATTCGCTGGGCCAGTGGGATGAAGAGCTCGACGAAGAGGCCCGGCTGGCAGTGCAGGGACGCCATTATGAGGTCGGCGAGAAGTTGGCTTCGCGGAGAATCAAGGCATGACAGACCGTTGAGAAATGTGACCCTTGGCAATGCGTCATCTGCCGCTGCATCAGGAAAGTAATTGGCGGAAAAGGGGAAGGTTACTTTTTTGTTCCTGTCACCAAGCGTACAAAGGATTGCGCTCTCAGGGTTTAATATCCTGCAAAAACCAATCTGTTGGGATTTCGCGTCCTAGACCTTTTTCCTTGGCGGCGCGATACGCGCAGTAGCCCATGGCGGCGAACTGGACTCCCGTCCCAACGTTGTTGAGAAAAAGAGTGATCTGCCGGTCGCCGGCGCGGCCCGGAGCCTTGCCGACGAGGAGATCGCTGATCTCAGGATAGCGGCTCCAATCCCTCGGCTTTTCCCGGCGCACTCCGGGGAGATCTATATCCAGCCCCGGCGGCAGATAGTGTTGAATCCCGCCGAAGCGGGTGTGGATGGCAACGACATCGCTTCTCTCAAGGGCAGCCTCGTCCATCTCGAATTCCCGGATAGCGTTATAGTGCATCCCCGGCTCCAGCCATTCAGCCTTCATCACGGGACGCGACGAGTTCGTGGCGGTGCAAAGGATGTCGCAGTTTTTGACCGCCGCCTCCGCGCTTTCAATGGCCTCTGTCGGGATCTCGGTTTCCCTTTCCATCTGAGCGGCAAATGCTTTCCGATGGTCGGGATTAGGGCTGAAAATCTTGACACGTTTGATGGAGCGCACCGAGGTTAGAAAGCGGAAGTGGGCCCGGGCCTGCCCGCCCGAGCCGATGAGGCCGAGGATCTCCGAATTGGGGCGGGCGAGCACTTTCGCTCCGAGGGCGCTGGTGACTCCCACACGGGTCTGTTGGATCAGGCCGTCCGGCATGATCGCCAGAAGCTCTCCTGTCTCCACACTGAAGAGCTGCACAAGTCCCAAGAATTGGCCTTTGCCTGCTAAAGGAAGCTTTTCGAGCCGAACCATGTTGTCTATCGTCCTGTTTTGCACGATGTCGGATGTGATGCGGAGAGCCAACACGCCGAATTTCATCACACCTCCGTCCACGGATTTAAAACTGTAAGTTGATTCGGGAAGCGAGTGGGAAAGGTAGGAGTGGCTGGTGGGACGATTCACTGCCCGGCTCACCGCCTGTTCACGGTATGCTTCCTCCATCGTCTTAAGGCAATCCTCAATCTTGAGTGCCTGCCGGACGTCGTCATTGTTCAAGATAAGAGTCATGCAACCTCCGCATAATCCAATTTCTGAATGTCTTCTTGTTATCCGAACGCGGACAAAATGTCCAATCGGCAAGAGTCAGAGAGGGAGGCCCGCCTCTCAGAGCGGGAGCCGATGGGTCTCTACTTTTCTGCTCCGGCATACTTAACCTGATCCGGCCGTTCTCTCTGAGTTAGTTCAGTGTCGGACGTCTCCCTTGCTTCGAGGCGAACCTCCCTCTCTCGGGCGGTGGCGGGATGGATGCCGAAATCGAGTTGACGGCAAATCCCCCATCGGATACTCTTTGCGAAAAGCTTTGAGGAGGAAGGCATGATCACCGTTGACGGAGAACGCATCGAAGTCATTGACGCGCACTCTCATATGGGAGCGAGAAAGAAGCTTGCCATCCACCAGATTCCCCCGATCATGAAATTCATGGCGGAGGATATGCTGCGCTCGATGGATGACGCAGGGGTGGATGCGGTTGTCACTTTTGCAATCGGGGTTGGCGAGCCGTCGGATTACAGAGAAACCAACCAGTACATCGCTAACGCTATGAAACAGCACCCGGGTCGAATCCACGGGTTCATGAGGCTGAATCCTGCGGACGGTCCCAAGCACACGCTGGAGGTGCTGGAGGAAGGGGTCAAGCTCGGGCTCAAAGGGATCAAGATTCATCCTTTGATCGAAAAGACGCCCGCCAACGACAAAGAAAAAGTCTATCCGCTCATGGAGGCGGCGCAGCATCACGGCCTGACCGTCCTCTTTCACTGCGGTCTGGGAGAATTTGCCAGTCCGAAGCGGGTCGGCGAGGTGGCGAGGGATTTCCCGAAGCTCCCCGTTATCATGGGCCACTCGGGGCTGGTGGAGGGCGTCAGGGAGGTGGTCGAGCTGGCAAAGAAGTATGACAACGTCCACATGGACAGCTCGGGCGTGGGATGGTTACCTTTCTTTTGCGAGTCCATCTCGTGGGCCGGAGTTGACCGGGTCATGTACGGCTCAGACCATCCCTTCAACCCAATGGACTGGGAGATTCAAAAGATCGCCAAACATGCTCAGGGTCATTTAAAGCTCAAGATCGAAGACTTGCGCAAGATTATGGGAGGAAACATCCGAAGACTCCTGAAGTTGGTTTGAACAACATGAACTGACCCGCGGGCGCTCGGATTACGGCGGCCTTGATTTTTTGGGCACTTCCATCGGAGCCGCGACCCGTTAGGCCGGGTTTGTCAATATTGTCACAAAGATGCCGCTATTTGTCACCTTAAGCACAACTCCGCGGTCGTTTGGCCGCAAGAAACCCGCAGCAATTTAAACACTTTCCGCCTCGGCCCAACGCGCTAAAGCTGTGGCATAACCTTTGCTTCTTCCTGGTTGCCAGTTCGAGCGCTTGGCGAGGAAGAAGAGTCGCGTAAAAGAGAGTGAGATTTGAGCGGGACTGATTAAATGGTGGCCGCAAAATCAAGTGGCCGAAAAGGATTTGCTGCTCATTGGGAGAGCAATCCCCTCCTCTCCTCGGTTTTTGCTCTCTGGCGTTCGTTGGCTGCGGGGGGAAAAATGGTCCGCCCGGGGAAAAGCGTAGTTGCCAGAAGCGGGAAATCATCGGGCAAGAAAAAAAGGGAGCCTTGAGCCAGATCGGGCGATAAACGAGGAGGGCTGAGCGGGCGGGCCCAGCTCGGTTTTTCAGTGCCATCAATGTCGAACGGGGACGGGGCTATGGAAAAGAACAAAATTATGTTGGTTGATGACAATCGCGACTTAGTGACGGTTGTCAAAGTGACTTTGGAGAACAAGGGATATACGGTTGAGAGCGCTTATAATGCGAATGAGCTGTTCTCACGCCTGAAGGAGCAGAAGCCGGACCTTATCGTCCTCGACGTGATGATGCCGCAGATGGATGGCTTGGAGGTTTTAAAGCGGCTTAAGGCGGCCCAGGATACCTCCGCGATCCCGGTGATCCTGCTCACCGCCAAGTTTCAGTACGAGGACATCCTCAACGCCTATCAGCTTGGAGCCGATGTGTATATTACCAAGCCGTTCACGAGCACGCAGCTGTTGACCGAAATTAAGCGTGTACTGAGCGGTCAGAGTGTGCGCCCTTCACATATCTAGCGAAACCCGGGTCACGCGCCGGGCCAAAGAGTCTCCGTTCACGAACGAATTTTTTCCCGCCAGCGCTTCATTTAATTTGGCGCGCTAGTAAGCGCTCCGAGGAGAGACGCGTCCTCTTGGCGCTCGAGCCGGAGAACGGCCTCGAGCAGCCTCTCCACCTTCGGCGGACTCAGCACCTTCGAGGCCAAAAGCTTATATTTGCTAATAATTTCACTCTCGCTCAGCGGGTATGCTTCGCTCCCTCTCGCCTGAAGCACCTCCTCTCTGAGGCTTGTGCCATCGCGCAGGTAGAGTTCGAGCGCGGCCGCATATCTATATCTGTCCCCCAGGCCATTGAGTTTTGAATCCTCGACGACCTGGATCCTGCGGGTGAGCTGCACGATGTCGCTCCTGGCGATCGCCGCTTCGGTCACTTGGTCGACGGAAAACTGGCCGTCGATTAATGCTGCGGCTAGGCAATAACTCAGATTCATCTGGGCGGTCGTCACGCTGCCGGGTTGGTAGGGCCAACCGACGTGAAGGGTTGAGGTGCGGGTTGTACGGACGACGATGCGGTCGATCTCCTGTGGCCGCAGCTCCGGGTGGGCCGACCGGATCTTTTGCAGGGCATCGAGCGACGTGTGGTTGTTGGCGCAGCAGGGGTAGAGCTTGAAACCGACATTCAAGAGCGCGAATTCTTCTCCCAAGCCTTTTGTGAGCAAACTCAAGTCACGATCGTCGGAAAGGGTTGAGCAAAATCCTCCATATTCGGCCTCGATGATGTTCTCGATACCGGTGAAGCCTTGCGCCGCGAGTAGGGCGCCGTACACTCCGCTCTGCGCCGCGCGTCCCGGGTGCATGCGTTTCACCATGGACCCCGCCTGGGCGGCCATGAGCCCGGCTCCCTGGGTTCCGGCGATCCCTAGGGCGTGGCGAGTACCCCCGGCCTCAAGGCGCAGCATCTTAGCGGCGGCAGCGGCGGCGGCGAAGGTTCCCGTTGTGCCGGAGGGGTGAAAACCGCGGCGCAGTTGGGAGGGGCCACAGGTGAGCCCCACGCGGCAGCCGACCTCGTAGCCAGCGACGACGGCAGCGAGGAAATATTTCCCGTCCACGGCGCGCTGGCGCACCAGGGCATCTGCCGCAGGCAGCGTGGCGGCGCCAGGGTGGAGCACGGCGTCGCGGTGGATATCATCCAGCTCGAAGCTATGAACCAGTGTCCCGTTGGCCAGAGGGGCGTTCGGGCTTGGGACTTCGGCGCCGTCGACTCAAATCAAGGCTCCCTTCCCTGAACCGCAGTCCTTGGTGAATTGAATGATGGTTTTTCCCCATGGCAAGGTAGAGCCATACAGGGCACAGCCGAGGGTGTCGAGGATGCACAGCTTGACATGGAAGATGACCTCCGTAGGAACGGATTCAAATTGTAGCCGGGAGATAAACTCGGCGAGTTGGAAGGTCAGGGGAGGGGAAGCCTTGGTCTGAGTCATCTTCGTCTAGGCAAATAAGTCCGCCACATTTTTTTGCGCGGCCAAGTTTTCCACCCGGCGCAGGATGCTCTCGGCGACTTGCGCTCCCATCCCGCCGGACAGGGCCAAAAACTTCTCGCGCACCTCGGCCCGGCTCAAGGGATGAGCGGGCGACCCCTTGAAAGTCTTAACCTCCCGGAAAAGCTCTTGGCCGTCACGTAGGCGGACCGTGACCTGTGCTCCCAGGTAACCTTCGGTTTCCCGCGAGGCAGTGTCTAGAATCAGTCGGACTTTCCGGCTCAGGGAAAGAATCTCTGCGTCTTTTAGGCTCGCTTCGGAAAAGGAGTGAGGATCTTTCGGGTCCAGATACAGGGACAGGGCGACGGAGAAAGGAACGCTATACTGCGCCATCATCACATCATTGGGCTCAGGGATGTTATGGTGCGTGACCAGCTTCTCGGCGCCGGCGATGGTGATCTCCGTGACCTCGGCGCCCGAGAACGAGTGCTCGGCTCTGATCTCCTGCACCGCCTGGATGGGCGCTTGGGAAAAAATGTGGCAGGGAAAGCGCTTCATGCAGATATTCATGACCTCGTACTCCTCGCCCAGGGCACGGGTGAGCCGTGCCAGATCCGGCTCGCGACTGAAGACCTGGAGAAAACCAAACTGGCCTTCCAAAACGTTCTGTGGTCCGGTAAAACCTTCCCGCGCCAGGGTGGCCGCAAGGACTCCTCCTTCTGATGCCCTCCCCAGATGAAGCCGCTTGACCATCCCACCGCTCCCGGATTTGACGAAGGCGAGAATCCCCGAAGCCAGGGAGGCGGCGATGCCTAAGGCATGGGCCATCTGATCGGCGTTGAGCCTCATGATGCGCCCGGCGGTCGCGGCCGCGCCCAAGGGGCCGGTCAGACCCGGCGCGTGAAAGCCGAGTTTCTCCGAGGTCTCCCGGCACGCATGGCCGATGCGAAACATCACCTCGCAGCCGGCCACCAACGCAGTGAGTAGCTCCTTACCGCTTGCCCCCAGTTCTTCGGCCACGGCGAACCCTGCCGGCACCAGGGTTGCTCCCGCGTGAACCCCGGCGCCCGGCTGGCGCACGTTGTCCAACTCGAAGGAATGGGTCAGAGCGCCGTTGGCCAGGGCCGCCAGAGGCGCGTGGACCTTTTGGTATCGGCGCCCGAAAATCGAGCTCTTTCCCCCGCGCCCGTAGCGGCGGGCGTAATCAACGAGGATCACGCTCCAGGGAAGCCCAACCCCGTAAATGGCGGCTCCCAGGCTGTCGAGCAGGCAGTCCTTCATCCGTTCGATAACGGGAGCTGGAATCTCGCTATAGGAGAGACCGGCGGCGTAGGCGGCTAGGATTTTAGTGTCGCTCAAATTTTTCTCTTTTCAGCGCCCACCCAACCGTAACTTGACAAGCCAGCGAGCTTGTGAAATAGGGGAAGGGCACGTCCATAGGCCAGGGTGATCTCGTCAAGCTGCCTGGCATTTTTGCTAACTATATATCAGCAAGGAGACCGAAAATGAAGAGAAACCGGCCGGAGGCAGGATTTGCCGAGAACCATTTTAACCTTCTCGTCCTCCTTGGAGTTTTTCTTTCCTTCTTCATCGCGGGCGGTTCAGAGGCGCTCGCGGCAGGCAAGGCGCCCGATCTGGTGCAGGCGGCGAAGCGGGAAGGGAGGCTGAGGATCGTGGTGTTTCCCAGCGTCAAGCCGACGGCGGATGCTTTCGAAAAAAAATATGGCATCAAGGTTGAAGGCACTTATGTCGGCGACCCCGACATCCAGAGGAAAGTTGGCACGGAGTCGCAGGCGGGGGTCTTTGCCACTGACCTCTTTACCACCTCTTCGGGCCCGACCGGGAGCCAACTCAATAAGTGGACGATGCCTTATACACCGGCCGGATTTGAGAAGGTGGCGGAGGTCAAGAAGGCCTTGCCGCCCGACTGGAATCAGATTCCGATGTTCAACCACGTGGTTGGCGTCCTCTATCATAAAGGCCTGGTAGCGCCGAACCAGGTTCCGAAGAGCATCTATGATCTGCTCAAGCCCGAATTTAAAGGCAAGATCATATCGAGGACGCCCTGGTTGGGCTCAAATTACTTGGCGGGCATTTTGTCCTATTTCACCTGGTTCGGGAAGGACATGAACAAATGGGGGGACTACTTCACCCGTTTGAGAGACAACGTCGGCAGATACGAGGCGGGCTTTCCCGCGCTGCACTTTGCCGTCGGGCTCAAAGAATTCTCCATGGCGGTTTTCACCTTGACCTATACCGCTTCGCTCTGGGAGGGGAACTATCCTGGGATCGCTTTCTCGACCTTCAGGGAGGGCGGAATCTGGTGGCCGAACATGGCGGCGATCCATAAGAACGCGAGTCATCCCAACGCGGCGAAACTCTTCGTCGACTTTCTCATCAGCGAAGAAGGGCAGAAGCTCTTTGCCGACGGCGGCAACCTGCCAGCGAATAGGGACGTGCCTCCTAAGCCCGAGATCAAGGAGGCCCTGAAAGGGATCAAGCTTCTCAACGGCAATTTGCAGCCGACGCTGATCACGGAGTTGGACGAAAGGGGTGATGAGTGGAAGGCGCGGATCCAGAAGATCTTCCAATAGGCGAGAAACGTTAGATTCTGACGATCGTGTTTGAGTTCTTTCCGGGCAATAACAGTTGGTCGTTTACGAGCATCCGCCTGCTCGCCGAGAGCTATTACGGCGGCGGAGAGTTCAACGAATGCCACCGGACGTTTGCGCGGATGCGGCCGGGCGATGCGGAGAGCTGGCATCGGGAATGGATGGCGACCGCGCAAAGTGTGGAAGCGATGGGGCGGCGGGAGGAATCCGGCGGTCACGCTCAAACCGCCATGAAGGCTTTGTTCAGGGCCGCCAATTATTACCGCAACGCTGAGTTCTTTCTCTCCCACACCGATGAAAGGAAGGTTCCCGCCTACAAGAAGGCGCTGGAGTGTTTTCGGGAGGCCGCCAGACTCAACGAAGAGATCGAGGTGATCGAAGTGCCGTTCAGCGACACGCCTATGCCCGGCTATTTTCTCCACCCGACGCCGTGCCGGGGCAGGCCTCCGGTGGTGATTTTTTTGGGAGGAGCGGACTCTACTGCCGAGGAGCTCTACTTTCTCGGTTCCCGGGAAGCGCTGGCCAGGGGTATGGCCTGCGTGATCGTCGACGGCCCCGGCAGGGGGGGAATGCTCAGGCTCCAAAAGGTTCTCGCTCGGCCCGACTATGAAAAGCCGGTCGGAGCGATCATTGATTACCTGATGCGCCGAGACGATGTGGATCGTGAGCGGATAGCGCTTTTCGGGCTGAGCATGGGCGGCTTTTATGTGGCCCGCGCCGCGGCTTACGAAAAGCGGGTCAAGGCGTGTGTGGTTCACTTCGGATGTTACGATGCCCTGCGCGACATTTACGATTTCTACCCGCCCTTGAGGGGGCAGTTTCAGTGGCTGGTCGGCGCAAAGTCCGAGGAAGAAACCAGAAGGGTGTTAGGTGAGTTTACACTGCGAGGGAGCGTGGAGCGGATCGAATGCCCGCTGTTGATCCTTCACGGTGAAGACGACCTCATCACGGACCCCAGGGGTGCCAGGCGGATCTATGATGAAGCGAGATGCCATAAGCAGTTAAGATTTTTTCAGTCCGGAGAACCTGGCTCGACGCACTGCGGCTATGACAATCACGCCGAGATCTTTCCCTTCATCCACGATTGGATTCGAGATCAGCTGACCTCATGACCCGAAGCGGGCGGCGTGACGCGGCGGCTAGGCACGCCGCGTCACGATTCCATGGAGCCCCAGCGACATCGCCAGCATCAGCACCCCCAGCACCGCCCCTACCCCCAGAGAACCTTCTTCGAAAGCTCTCAGGTACAGGAGGGTTGACAGGACCTCGGTGCCGAAGGTGAAGAGGATGATCGGCCCGGCAAACTCCCTGAGATAGATCTGAAAGAGCAGGATCCAGACCGAAAAGAGGCCGCCCTTAAGAAAAGGAGTGACAATTCGCACGATGGTTCTTACGGTGCCGGCGCCGGAGGCCCAGGAGGCCTCCTCGAACTCTTTATGGAATTGAAACAGGAAGGGGCTTAAGGTTCGCAGGGCAAAGGGAAGATAGTTGCCAACGAAATACAACAGCAAGATCCAGAGGGTGCCATAGAGAGGGGTCCGGATATAGGCCCAGACAAAGCCGATCGCCAGGATCGTTCCGGGGAAGGCTAGGGGCATCATGGCCGAACCTTCGATCATCCCCTTAAGCTTCGCTCCTGTTCGAATCAACAGGTAGCCCAGGGCGAGGGCGAGCAGGAGCGAAGCGGTTGCCCCGCTGACGGCAAGTAACAGGGTGTTGGTCAGCGCCCGCCAAAAAACGGGATCGTTCCAGGCTTGAATCCAGTGCTTGAGGGTCAGATGCCCGAGAAGCTCGAGCCTGGGGGAGGAGGTGAATTCGGAAAAAGAGATCAGAACAATAACCAGAGCGGGAAGGATCATGACGAGGAAAAAATAGAGCGAGAGGGCGGCCAGGGCAAAGGAGCGCCATTTTCCCAGGTGATGGACGTTGCGCGCGCGCGCCTTGCCGGTGACCGTCACGAACCTCTCGACTCGCTTGACCGATTGCCGGTAAAGGTAAAGGGTGAGGAGGCTTACGGGAATAACCATCATGGCCAGGGCCGCTGCCGTGTTGTAGTAGATGAGGGACTGGTAATCGGTGGCTATGATTTGAAAGATGGCGGTGGTGAAGACGAAAATCCCGCCGGGAACCCCGATCACCACGGGGATTTCGAGCGTAATCAGGCCGATAATGAAAACGAGCATGAAGGCTGAGAGAATCAGTGGTCTCAGAACCGGAAGGGTGATTTTTCTGAGTGTTCCCAGCACGGTGTTGCCACAGGCGATCGATTGCTCTTCCAGGGAGGGGTCCATCAAGCGGAACGCGTTGACGGCGATCAGAAACACGATGGGGGATTCATAAAGTACCAAGAGGAAGACCATGCCGGGAAACGAGTAGATATTGAAAAGCGGGAAGCCGAGAAGCTCTCTAGAGATGAGATTCAGGACCCCGATACGAGGACTTAAGAGCATGACCCAGGCAAGGGCAGCGATGAGGACGGGAAAGGCCCTGGGCGAAATACTGAGCTTCTCGAAAACCCCTCCGAAGGGCATGTCTGTCCGCTCGACCAGATAGGCCATCGTGACCCCTAACGTCACGGAGATGGTCGCGACGAGGAAGGCGAATAAGAGAGAATTGAGAAAAAGCGTCGGCAAGGTGGCCGGGATCCGAAGCGTATAGGCCTTGATCCAGTTTTTGAGCGTAAAATGACCCGACATGGCCACGGGAGAGTCGGACCAAAAGCTCCCGAACACCAGCGCGAGTACAGGGAGAAAAATGATAAACGCGAGGATGGCGACGAGGGAAACCGAAAGGGTTCTTATAGCTCTTTCGCTAAGCACTTCTGACTCCAAATATCCTGAATTTATCCGGTTCGCAAGCGATCGGATTGGTCCGCGAGACTCCGATGAACGCTGAGGTATTTGCTTTGCTTTCGGCGATGGTCTGGGCCGTCGACTCCATCCTGGTGCGGTTCGGAGCCCGCCATTCCAATGTCGCGGCGGCCGCATTCCTCAGCTATGTCCTGACCACCGTTTGTTTTTGGACCTACCTCTTCGCCCATTCGTCTCTTGAGCTGCTGGCGTTGCCCTCGACGCTCTATTTTATCCTGAGTGGTTGCTTCCAGCCCCTTCTCGCCCGCATGCTCTATTACGTGGGGATTGCCCGGCTAGGCGTCTCTCGCGCCGGACCTCTTATCGGCACTGTCCCTGTGTTTGCGGTCTTTTTGGCAGTGGCCTTCCTCGGCGAGCGGCCGAATCTTTGGATCTATGGAGGAACTCTTTTCACTGTGGCTAGCGTGTGGCTCATCTCCACGCGTCGTCCCGGAGAGGCCGAATGGCGTGTGTTCGACGTCATCTTTCCCCTGGCGGCCGCGTTTTTTGCCGCGGTGGGGCAAAACCTGCGAAAGGCAGGACTCCTGATTCTACCGAATCCAGTGGTGGCCGCGGCCGTGGGTACATCGACCTCTCTCGTGCTCTTTTCCGTTTTTTTGCTGTCTCGGGGAACGCTGCATCTCGTCAAGATCCACAAAAGGAGCCTTCCTTACTTCGGCCCTGCAGCCTTCGCCTCCGCCACCGCGCAGCTCTTGTCCTTTGTGGCGTTGGCCGCAGGCGAGGTTTCAACTGTTGTCCCGCTGCTGAATATGATTCCGCTCTTCACGGTGCTGTTCAGTGTCCTTTTTCTCAGAGAAGTGGAAAAGGTAAATCTCAGGGTCGTGCTGGGCACCGTTTTGATGGTGGCTGGAGCTGTGATCATCATTAAGCGCCAGGGTTAGCAAAAATTGTAAACACGCCTCATCTGTGACATATTTTTTCACCACCTCGGACCTGCCCGAATGCTACGGATGGAAAATCCGCCCGAAGGGTGCCACGCTCGTCGGCAGCGGCCTGCTAGACCCACAATGTCAAGGTGGTTCACATAGGCCCGGATTGTCAGTTACAAGTAACAACTGGAAATAGTTTTCCATTCCCAAAGTTGTGCCGCTCCGGCGAGTTGGAATCGCCAACTAAGCGCTTTGGCACGGATGCTGCTAATCTAAAGATAACCGGAGGCTGCGTCTGACGCAGCTTGGGTTTGGCCTTGAGGACGCCTGGGGCCAGTCCTTTGCACGTTCGTCTCCGTCTGAAATTTGACCAAAATACGGAGGCTCGATGAATACACTAGCCGCGAATGCTCAGCAAAATGCTCGGATGATCTCAGGCGAACCGATGCTCCTACTTCAAGCTGAGACGTCCTCTGCCAGCGCTTCTCCTGTAGGTTCAGGCCAAGGCGAGAGTCAGATTCAACGCAAGCGGGTGTCCACCGGTATTTCGGACATTGATCCCCTGATCGAAGGAGGGTTCCTGGTGGGCAAATCCTATTTGATCATCGGGGAACCCGGCACGGGGAAAACTATATTTAGCACTCAGTTTGTACTCAAAGGACTTATGAACGGAGAGAAAGCGGTCTATGTCGCCGTGGATGACAAACCTGCTGAAATCGTGGAGCAGGCCTCTTCCCTCGGCTGGGACCTGGTCCAGTACATTGAAAGTCGGCAACTCCTAATCCTCGACGCCGCTCCTTTCTTTCATATGCGCGCCGGCTTGGGTCGGGACCGGGATGTCGATGTGGTCAAGACGGTCAGCGATCTGAGCAGTTATGTAAAGCGCATGGGAGCCTCGCGGGTAGTTATCGATCCGGTCGGGCCGTTAATTGCGTCCCGCGAAGCCGCCAACCGTTTCCGCGAAAATGCGCGTCTATTGGTTCGGTCTTTTCAGGATAGCATGGCGACGACGAATCTACTCACGATGTACTCTCCCACGAGCAGCATGTCGTTGGAAGGCGAGGAGTCGCCGTTCGCGGGAGTCGTGGTCCTCAGGCTATCACGGAGGCAAAAGGGCCTGATGCGGACGCTGCTCGTCCGCAAGATGCGTGGAACGGCCTTCGATCTCGTCGAATATAAGATCGACATCGTCGGCAAGTGTGGGATCGTCATGGGGCAGCAGATCCCCGCGATGATGCAAAGGCTTGGCGAGGGAGAGAGCCTCTTTCGTGAGTGGCGGCTGCAATAGCTTTGGGTGTGTCCTAAACTCCGTTCTCCGTGCTCTGGACCGGCGCGGCGAAATCCTGCCCGCTCCGGGCGGGGACCAGGCGCATTGCGCGCGGCGCGAAGGAAACTTGTATTTGGCCGCCGATTGGGGTAATCGTGCGGGAAATTATGCAACAGGTGAACGCCTCTCAGACGCTGTCGGCGGAGGTCTCTTCGTGGGGACGTTTGGCGACCACCTCCCTGGCCCATTTGACCGAGCACCTTTACGTGGGGATCATCACCGTCGTTCTTCCGGTTATGGCCACGGCGTTGGGAATGAACATGGCCCAGGCAGGATTTCTAGTTTCGGTGCGCTCGCTGGCGGCCGGGCTATCCAATCTGCCCTCCGGGCTTTTGGCCGATCTGATCAATAAGAGAAGCCTGCTCTTAGGGCTCGCGCTGATCCTGCTCGGGTTGTCGAGTTTGCTCATGAGCCTCGCCCCCGATTACTGGACGCTCCTCGGTTTCATGGTTTTAGGGGCCATCGGGGCTGGGAGCTTTCACCCTCAGTCGCTCACGATCTTATCGGCGGCTTATCGCGGGCGGCGGGCGCTGGTTTTGGGAGTCCATGACAGCAGTGGCAGTTTTGGAGAGGTCATTGCCCCGATGACGATCGGGGCCCTGCTGACCTATATGGACTGGCGTGCGACCTTGCAGATCTGGGCCATCCCGGGCCTCGGCGTCGGCCTCCTCTACGCGCTGTTTTCTTCCGAGATCATTACTGTCCCTTCCTCGCGCGCCCGGTTCAAACGCTCCCTGTGGGAAGATGTGATCACCAACCGGGCGGTGTTCGGGATGTTCCTGATATCGGTCTTCCGAGCGATGGGGCAGACGGCGCTGTTGGGCTTTCTGCCCCTCTACCTGACGCTTTGGCTCAAACTTCCGGTTGGCGCCATGGGCTTCTATATCTCCGTGCTCTTTTTCTTCGGCGGGATCGCTCCTTCGATTTCTGGCTGGTTGTCCGACCGCGTCGGCCGTGCGCCCATGATGATTTGGGGCTCCGCTCTGAGCGCGGTTTCCATCGCACTTCTGCCATTGCTGTCGCCGGGCATTGCCCTGGGTCTGGGCTGTGCGGTTGTCGGCACCCTGCTTTGGGCCTTAAGGCCGGTTATTTTTGCCGCTGCCATGGAGGCGGCACCACCACAGTTGGGCGGCAGCCTGGTCGGTTTTATCTACACCGGGAACATGGGGCTTTCCTTCGTCGCGCCGATTCTGGCCGGGCTCGTCGCCGACGCCTATGGGCTCGCGGTGGCTTTGGCTCTGATTGGCGTGTTTCCGCTCTTCGCCTGCCTCGCGGCACTCAGTCCCTTGACGAGGTCACCTTCTGCCTGATCAGGGTTCTAGAGCGCAGGTTTTTTCGTCTTTAGCTTGGCTTCAGCCCAAAATCGGGGTCTTGGGACTGATCTTTCGAACAGCGCACAGGTAAGATCGGTGGGGGACTGAGCCGCTGATAGGATCGATGGCGTCGTTTCCTACAGTCATGTTGATGTTCGCGCCCTCCGTGCCGAAAGGATCGTAACCGGGGAGGCCGAGATCCTCGCACGGTTCCCACCAGCCATGCTGCGTGGAGACAAGCCGGGGGTCGATTCCTTCGGTCCTCTTGGCCTTCAGGCGGACACGCCCCAGTAGAGATTCGACTTCCACCCATTCACCGTCGCCGATTCCCAACCGCGCCATCGTCTGCGGATGCATCTCTATGAATGGGTCCCGGGCCTGCTTTCGAAGCATGGGAATCTGGCGGTGCTGGGTGTGGCAGAACTGGATGAGCTTCGCACAGGTAAGAACCAACGGGAAGCGCTCGCCCAGATCCGGCCGCGTTACGGGACCGATAGCCGGCTCCCGATACATGGGGAGCGGGTCGTAACCGTGCTTGCGGAAAGTGGCGGAAAAAATCTCGAGCCGCCGTGTCACCGTGTTGAAGCCGCGGAGCCCGCCGGTCTTGGGGTCCGACTCCGCATATTTCCTCTCTCGAATCGGCATCGGCACTGTGATACCCACAGGACGGCGGCGCAGTTCTTCCACCGTAAGGCCTGATGGATCGAGCTGGAGGCCAAAGGCCGCCTCGATATTACCATTCCAGAACTCTTTGCCGAACCCCATCCGGCAAGCTAACTGGAAGATGATGTCTATGTCAGGACGCGATTCGTGGAGTGGGGAAATCACAGGCTGCCTAAGCTGGACATGGGTGCAGGTAGACTCGCCCATCTCAAAGGTCGTCTTAAGCGCTGTCGATTCCCAGCAGGTGCTGGCAGGGAGCAAGAGATCTGCGGCCAGTTCCGCGCCTGGGTTTGAGAACATGTCGACGTGGAGGTAAAACTCTAGCCGCTGAAGGGCTTCCCGCCCGATCCGGCTATCGCCGTTTGAGAGGAGCGGGTTACCGCCGAAGAAAACAAATCCCTTCACCGGATATGGTGTCCCGCTTAGGATGGCTTTGTAGACTTCGTAAGCCTGCACGTTTCCCGTGGTTCCGGCGGGGCCGAGAGGACGCTCGGAATAGCCCAGCCGGAGCGCGGCCTTCTCTTTAGGCAAGAACTCGCGGCCGCCGATCGGGTTGGTCGGGATGCGCGGGAAGTTAAGATTCCCGCCGCGCACGTCCAGGTTACCCGTGAGGCCGTAAAGAATCGAGATCGCCCGGTTTGTCTGCATAGCGTTAGTATGCTCTTCGATTCCGACGTACGTGTAATAGCAGGCCGGTTTGGTTCTCCCAAGGAGCCTGGCTCCAAGACGGATCTGCTCGGCGGGCACCCATGTGATCTCCGCGACTCTCTCCGGCGGGTAGTCGGCCGTAAGCTCGCGGAGAAGTTCCAGGGCTGGTTTGCAGACGGTCCGCGATCCTCCTGGGAGATCCACGCGGTATTCGCCGGAAAGGGCGACGTCGATCTGAGCTCTCTTGGGTGTCTCCTTCGTGGGATCCAGCAGCCGTGCGCGTCCTTGAGCTTGGTCCCAGACAACGTATCCTTTGTCCCACCCGAGCATCTCCCCGGTGAGAAGTTCTTGAGTATCCATGCGGACGAGAAAAGGCCCGTTGGTCCACTCCCGTGCAAACTCTTCGTCAATAAGCCGATCCGTGAAAAAGAGATGGAGGAATCCCAACGCTAGGGCCCCGTCTGTGCCAGGCCGCACGCCGAGCCAGAGATCGGCCTTTCCCGCCAGGTTGGTCTTGCGCGGGTCGATGACCATGAGTTTTGCGCCTCGGCGCCGCGCCTCTACGATGCGCTTGGCGTGGGCCGGCCACGACACCTCGGGGTTGTGGCCCCAGATGACAATCAGTTGGGTCCGCTGGAAGTCCGGCGATGGAATGCCGTGGCCGTAGGTATAGGCCGAACCAGTGTCCTTATGCCAGTTGCAAATGTGAGTGGTAGCTAGGATGTTGGGAGAGCCAAAGACGTTGGCGAGTCGCGTCAGCCACCCGACATAATCGTTGGCGGCGCTGCCCCCTGGGGCGGGTCGTCCGAAGATGACGCTCTCAGCGCCGTACCGGTCACGGAGCCACAGCAGCTCGCGTGCGGCCGTGTCGAGCGCCTCGT
>JACPSF010000254.1 GCA_016193385.1 Deltaproteobacteria bacterium | reverse complement strand
CGAAAGTCCCATTCATGTTATTGATCTCGTCGGGCGTGAGCCAGCGGGCGTCGCTGACTTCTTTTTTCTCAAGCACCAATTCGCCAGCGACATACTCAGCGAGCCACCAGTGGAGCACGAAAGTCCCACGCGAGGATATATTTTCCCACACCTTGCGAACAGGCCGCACCGTCAGCCCCACCTCTTCCATCGCCTCGCGTGCCACCGCCGCCTCCTGGCTCTCTCCGGGCTCGCCCTCCCCGCTCACCGGCGCCCAGTATCCTCCGCCCCGCACGGTCGCCGCCCTCTGGATAAGGAGCGCCTTGTCACCCTTCGTTATCACCGCAACAATCGCATCGAGCATGGCGTTTACGTTCTTGGAAGCGTTGCTTGAATTTCCCGGATCCGCTCTTCGAGGTCCTTAATGTATCCCTCGGAATCTACCTTTTTCGTTTTAGCATTCTGTAGGCGGGCTTCCTCAAACAGCGTCTCATAGCTTAGCTCTAGCGACTTCAATACATCCGTCCAGAACCGCTTGCGCAGTTCCGGCGGGTGACAGGGACCGTCGTCACCGCCAGCAAACCTTTCCGGCACAACGAATAGCAGGTCGTCAACATCGATTCCCAGGCGACCAGCCTGGGTGGTATGTGCTTCGCGCTCTTCCCAGTTATCAAACCAATGCTCGCCGTAGTCGTTATCAAGAGTGAACAGCCGCCCGATCCACACCGCGGGGTGCCATTCGGCCAGTCCAAGCCGTTCGGCTAGGGACCGATACTCATCGGTCACGACAAAAGCATCCAGCGGCTCAATATACCTAAAGACCCGGACGCCAGACATTGCACACCTCTGGCCGGATTCGTGTCAGACTTGCGTAACTTGCCTAAGTGTCACTTGCTGTCCTCTGCAGAACCCGGCTTACATTCGATGCATGACATCGCAAAAATTGAGCTACCTTCGCCGCCTCGTACCCCTCCTCGAAGACAGCCTGCCAGATAAACTGACGTCGAGCTGCTGCCAACGAAGCGCTGCGTCCGCGCCCACGCAGCGCTTCGGCGGTAAAACCTTCCTCCTTTGCCACCTGCTTACAAAGCGTCTCCATAGCCACCGGGCGGCGCGAAGAGGTCTCCTTCCTTCCCTTTACTACCCGATCTACGAAGCCTTCAACACCCAGAAACGGCTTGCTATCTCCCGGATGCCACTCCGACTGGTATCCTTGTTTTATACCATCCCGAACGAATGCCTCGTACCGAGCTACGGTCCTTAACTCTTCCATCACTGGGCCAGGATCAATCAGCCTTCTTTTCTCTTTCCGTAAATATTCCCCATGACCACTCCACTTCCATTCTCCAGGGCGCCTGACAAGTCCCGCCCGAACCGGATTTAAGTGGATATAGCGAACCAGCTCCAGCAGATAACTGTCCCGCTCACATACGATCGCCTTGTACCGGCCCTGAAATAAATGTCCCTTGCGCCCATGCGTGCGGTTAAAACCACGAACATAACCAGTCAATAGCGACTGCATGATCCGAGCGGTTGGCGCATCGCTGACTTCCATCAGCAAATGAAAATGGTTTGGCATGAGAACATAGGCATAAAGATAATGAGGATAGCGGTCGCCGACATTGCGGAGGCAGTTCGAAAACGCTTCATAATCGGCCGGGCCGAGAAAGACCTTCTGGCCGTTATTCCCCCGCGCCATTACATGGAAGAGCAACCCGGGGGCATGAACTCGAGGATGGCGTGGCATGAATTGCCCCTAGCACATGTTATTCAACTTACGCAAGTCTGACACGCTAGTCCCATGTCGCAGAGTTTTTCTTCTGCGCAAGCTGTGAGATCTGGTTTAGTCGTGCTTTTCTCTCCTCGCGGGCGATATACCAATCTCTTATCAATGTTTCGATTAGTCCAATAAGAAGTTCCGCCTCCTGCGGCTCCACGTCCACAATAACGTTGATGTCTTTTTCCATGTGAGCGCCGATATTGCCGACTTTGCGGACCGCCTCAATCGCATCCCACGTCAGCGGATCAACTTGGTCTTTGATTTGTTCAATTTCGTCGACCAGCCGACCAGATTTGACTTGCCAAAAGTCCCTCAAAATGCCTTGCAAACACCGCCGCGAGAGCGTGGCTGAGGCCTTAGGGCTGAGATTTACAATCAGGCATGCTTCGTTATAGTCATTACGGATCGCTTGAGGAATATAGTCAGGGAAGG
This sequence comes from Deltaproteobacteria bacterium, assembly GCA_016193385.1. The sequence continues at coordinate 990 of JACPSF010000254.1, read as the reverse complement.
TCTGGGCGTTGGACGCCGGGATAAGCTACCACTGATGTATTGGGCTTCCGTCGCTCCATCTTTGATACTGAGAGGACCAATATGTTGGCGATAGCGAAAGTTTTAGAGTGAATTTTTTGCACTTGGGATTTGGACATACAACAAAAACCGAAGTCAAGGCGCGCTCACCGTCGGCATTTTTGATCTCTAGGCGGGTGGTATCGATGTGGACACTGTTCTCCGTAATGGTCGCGTGGTGATTACAGAACGGGCAAGTCCAATCGAATGTGGTCATGACTTTCTCTGGCTCCTACCTATTGAGTGTGCTTCACCAAAAAGAACACCCACCATGCGGAGCCATACTGCAAACCTCCTATGCGGTCAAGCACTTTTTTGCCACTTCCAATCCTGCGTCGTTGAACCCCTAAAGAAATCATGTTACAGCCAAAACCAATGGCCAAGTATCGCGTCACGGTCGACACCGGGGGGACTTTTTCGGATTTCGTTTTTTTCAACGAAGAGACCGGCGAGATCAGCATTACCAAAGTCTCCTCGACACCCAAAGAGCCCTTTCAAGCGGTCTTGAACGGCGTCCAGGAGCTGCTCGACCAGGGAGTGGCGGCGAAAGACATCTCCTTCTTCTGCCACGGCACAACCGTAGGAACCAATACGCTCCTCGAAGGCAAAGGGGCGAGAACCGGCCTGCTCGTCACTGCGGGTTTCCGCGGCATCTACGAGGTGATGGAGCAGACGCGCGGCTACGGGCCGGCGACTTACGATCTCTTCTTTGAGAAGCCCAAGCTGCTTGCCCCACCCTATTACACCGAGGAGATTCCCGAGCGCGTCGACTTTCGCGGCGAAGCGCTGAAGCCGATCGACATCGAGTCTACGCTCCAGGCGGTTCGAAGCCTCAAGAAAAAACAGGTGGAGTCCGTCGCCGCCTGCCTGCTCTTTTCCTTCCTAAACCCGAGCCACGAGCTCAAGATCAAAGAGATCATGGAGAAGGAGTTT
>JACPSF010000302.1 GCA_016193385.1 Deltaproteobacteria bacterium | reverse complement strand
AAATAACGCCTTGCCGCTGGATCAGATACGGCTGAGTTCGGCCGAACCGTTCCGCCTCCCGTGGTTCCTGGGCTATCTAGGTCCCGTGAAGGCTAGTTTGTTCGTTGGCAAACTGGAGGAAGACCGCGATTTCTCTCGAGCTAAAGTGAGCGGATGGCGTTTTGGGTTTGCCCCGTCCCGTTATATGGAGTTTGGTTTTAACCGTATGTTTCAGTTCGGAGGAAAAGGTCGCCCTACAGTTAACCCAGGACAGTATTTAGGTCTTCTGTTCAGCCAGGGAAGCGACAATCCTAAAAATGCGCAGAACGTCAACAACGTTATGTCATTTGACGGTTCCTTTAGGATCCCGGATGTCCAGCGATATATCGTAATTGCGCGTGATGCGGCCCTTTATTTTGATTTTGGCTGGGATGACACTCTCTTTGGGTTGATCGTGCCGGATAAGCCGGGAGGTATCGTGGGAACTTATCTGGCAGGTATTTTTGGAGATCCGAAGCTCGATCTCCGTATCGAGTATGCCAGAACGTCCGACATCCAGTTTACGCACAGCGGGCCGACAGGGAATCCTCTCTCGACGCATGTAGTGCAGAGTCAATCTTATGGGTTCGATATCTCCTACCGGTTTTCTTCGAACTCTGCCATGTTTTTTGGGTATGATTTTGCCCGCTTGAAGAACGAAAATCGTAAGAACGCTTCCGACAATGGGCCAGCAAGAAATGATAGTTTCTTCCGCGTCGAGTTTTCCCGTTCCTTTGGACAATAGGAAAAAAACCGTTCCGCTATCCACTCGGTGTGAATGACCAGTAGTGAAGCCCGGATGGAAGAGAGAGCTGGCCGTCGTCCTTATCGTAGGCCTGCCTTTTATCTTTTGGGGGATGGGTTCGGTAAGTTTGCTCGATCCCGATGAGGGGCTCTATGGCTCCATTGCGCTGGAGATGGCCCAATCAGGGGATTGGATTACTACGCGGTTCAACGGGCTCCGCTACCTGGAAAAGCCGCCGCTCTATTTCTGGCTTACAGCCGTCACCATCAAACTGTTTGGAGCCTCAGAGTGGGCGGTAAGGCTGTGGAGCGCGCTTCCGACACTGGGAACGGCCTTGGTGACCTGGCGTATGGGGCGGCTTCTCTACGGGGGCCAAGCGGGTCTGTTGTCCTCCATCGTCTTTCTAACCGGAGTGGGCGTCTTCCGCTACAGCCGGGTCGCGGCGACGGATTCGCTCCTGGTCTTCTCTCTAACGTTGTCGGTCTTCGGTCTGGTGAGCGCGGTTTTGCATCCGTATTCAAGAGATCGGTCTTCACGCCTGGGGCCTCTGCTGTTTTTTCTTGGAATGGGCTTGGGAGTTCTTTCCAAAGGTCTTGTGGGCATCGTTTTCCCGGTCGCTATTCTGGGTTGCTTTCTGTTTTTTTCGGGCGAGCGGACTGCCGGGAGTCCCGTCCATTTAAAGTGGGGCCTTCTTTTGTTTCTGGCCGTGATCTTGCCCTGGCATCTGCTGGCGAGCTGGGAGAATCCCGAGTTCTTTGGATTCTATGTCCTCGACAACCAAGTGCTCCGCTTTCTCAGTCAGAGGGCCTACCTCGAAGACGACGTGCCGGTGGTCGCTGTCGCGTTCTTGATTTTGACCTTCCTTTGGTTTTTTCCTTGGGGCATGTTCTTGTCTGGGACGCTACGGCAAGGCTTTCCCAATCTTGGGTCAGCCGGTGGGCCGGTAGAGCGGACGAGACTCGTAGTTGGCCTGTGGGCCGTCGTCGTGTTGGGCTTTTTTGCGTTGTCCTCCTTGACCTTGGAACATTACTTTCTGCCGGCGATTCCCCCGCTCAGTCTGATGGTGGGGGCGCTGTGGTCGGAAGCGTTTAAAGAGGGGGCGGATCGCTCGCGATTAAGATGGAGTCTGCTCGGCGCCGCTCTGGGGTGCGTTCCCGTGGGTTTCTATTTGTTGAACCTGAGTCAAAAGCTTGCCCCGCAGGACATCTTTACATGGCTTGCCGATATGAATGTCTATTATCGCGTCCTAAGAGAGCAGGGCATGGATTTCCCGTTTCCCTCGGCTGCCCCGTTCGTGCCCCTGGCCCAGGGGTTAGCTCTTGTCCTGATAGCTGGAGTCCCGCTTTCCCTGTTGCTTTTCTATCTCGGGAAGCCCCGTGCCAGTTTTTTTTCGGTCGTGTGCATAGCTGCCGCCGTGGCGGGCATGGTTTTTAGGTTGGTGACGATTATCGAGCCGCGCCATGCCGCAAGGGAGGTGGCCTTGGCCGTGAAAGCGGTAGCGGGTCCGGCAGATTTAATTGTTCACGAGGGCTCTCTTGAGTACAGCGGCAGTCTCCCGTTTTACACCGGAAGACAGATACATGTGCTGAACGGGAAACGCGGCGATCTGGAATTCGGCTCGCGCTATTCCGAGGGACAGGGGCTCTTTTTGGACGACGCCGAGTTGGCCCGCCTGTGGGAGGGGGCGAAGCGGATTTTTTTGATTGGCCGACTTCCCGGAACACAAAGCGCGCGAACTACGCTTGCAGGCAAGCCGGTTTTTCTCTTGGGCCGTTACGGCTCGCGTTTGCTCTACTCGAACCATGGACCTTAGCGTTCTTTCCGAAGTTGCGCTGAGAATCGGGACTCACTCCCCTAGGGGATTTGTCGCCTATCTTCGGGCGCTTCCCCCGGCAATTCCTGAGCGGTTGAGGGAGAGATCTTTCAAGCGCACGTTGGAGCTCGTGGCCAGTCGGTCGGTTTTCTACCGCCAGACGTTCGCGCGCCGTGGCATCCGCGTGGAAAAGGTGAGAAGACCGGAGGATCTGGGAGACTTTTACACGGAGCCTCAGGATTTGCGTGCAGCGCCTGAGAGCTTCCTCTGCGACCGGGCGGAATTGGCGATTGAAAGCTCGGGCACAACTGGGCATGTAGCGCGAGTATTCTTAAGTCAGCGCGAGCTCGACTACAGTGCCAGGCAGGGGATTATCCTTAAAGCGGCGTATGGCATTTCAGCTCAAGACCGCATTGTGTCGACGTTCGATTACGGATTTTGCCTGGACGGCCAGATTATCCAGCGTACGCTGCCGCATTGGAAGGCCTTTGCCGTTTGCGCAGGCCGTGCCGACCCTCGGGAGGTTTACCGCAGGATGGCGGATTACCGGTTTAACATTGTCATGAGCGGGACTCCGTGGCTCGCGCGCTTCACCGAGGTAGCCGAGGCTGAAGGCAAGCGTTATCCGCTAAAGCTGTTGGTGGGAGGCGGAGGCGGCGGGATTACGCATCGGACTCGGGCCAAAATAGAGACCTTTTGGGAGGCCCCGCTGTGCATGACCTACGGCTCTACGGAGGCCGGTACTCTGCTCGGCTTCGAGTGCCTGCACCGAGACGGTTACCATCTGAACGAATTCGATTTTTACGTCGAGATATTGGATCCGGACAGCGACGGATACGGCGAGGTCGTCATGACGACCGTGCACCGGACCGTCATGCCCTTGATTCGATACCGCACCAGGGATGTGGCGCGGATCATCCTTGAGAGCTGTCCCTGCGGGCTGCCGTTTAGGAGGCTTTCACCTCTGCGCGGGCGTTCGGATGAGATTGTCGCCTCCGTTTGGGGCAATGTCCACCCTGATTTTTTTGAGAGCATCCTGGATCCCGTGTCCGAAATCGGTGACGACTGGCAGGTGGCGCTGCAGGAGAGGAGCGGGAAACAAACCTTCGAGTTCCGTTTAGAGCTGGAAAACGGCGCGGCCCCGGATGAAAAGATCAGGCGGGGTGTGCTCGAGGCCGTCCAGCGGCGCCATGCCCTGGCATGGCAGGCCTATGAACAGGGATTGGCCGGCGTGGAGTTTGTCTTCTATCCGAAGGGCACCTTAAGGAAGGGGCGCAAGCTGCTTCGCCTTGTAGATGAGCGAAAACTGGCGAATAGCGAATAGCGAATGGGGAACAGCAAATGGCAAATGGCAGGGTGGAGTCTCTTCACTGTTTACTGTTTGCTGTCGCCACCTGCCTTAGCTGAACAAGGCGAGCTCTTCGGCCTGTTAGAACGGATGGAGCAAAGCTACGCGAGGGTCCGGGACTACACGGCGGTGTTCCATAAGCGAGAGAGAATCGATGGAGACTGGCAGCCCGAAGAGGTTAGTTTTCTGAAATTCCAGAAGCCCTTCAAGGTTTATATGCGTTGGGTTTCAGGTCCGCCGGAAGGGCGCGGGGCGCTTTACGTCGAGGGCGCTAACGGCAGCCAAGTCCTGGTTCACGAGGGGCGCGGCTTTTCCCGTTTTTTTTCGTTTTTGCTGGATCCCGCAAGCTGGCGGATTTT
>JACPSF010000121.1 GCA_016193385.1 Deltaproteobacteria bacterium | reverse complement strand
CGGGTGTCCACGCTGGGACGGCGGCCCGAGAGATCGCGGAATTTGTCGCACACCGCGTCCTTGATTTTGAGGGTAACAAAACCGAGACTCCTGAGAGGACTCCGGGTGGCCGTAACGCTGACCCGTATCGTGAGCTCCGGTTCAAACCAGTCGTTCCATCGGAGCGCGTAAGCGGCGCGGTATATATCGTCCTCGTTGCGGTAGCGCCCCGCCGCCACCTGCCACAGAATGCGGCTCGCGATGCGGCTTTCCAGATTGGCCCGGTAACACAGGGGAAACTCACCGCCGAACTCGACTCCACCCGCTACGGCATGAATGTTTTCCGCCTTCAGTTGTTGCAGTTCCTCTGCCAGGAACTCTTCCAGGCCGCGGGGGCAAGTGGCAAAAAATCTTTCCATAAAGGATGGTGATATAACATGATCGCGCTTCAAACAATCGGCATGGGCCAGCTCTCATGCTTTTGGCGGGTTCTTTAGAAGTCCGTGGCTTTGGGCTTTGTGGTCAGCTTTGGGGTCAGTCAGCTTTGGGGTCAGTCAGCTTTGGGGTCAGTCAGCTTTGGGGTCAGGCTTTCGTTTCTAGACAATCGTGCCAACAAGAAAATAGCTAATTTGAATGGACTAGGTTCAAACCGGCGGGAGACCGGGCGATCTGAGAATCGCCTCTAAGGAAGGGATGAAGGATGAAAAAAACAGGTAGCAGGCGGGAGGCGACAGGCAACAGTTAGGGGGAAAAGGGTTACGAGGGTTCAGAGAGTTAAAGGGACTCCGGTATTTCGGGAATTCTCGAAACAACAAACACGCTAGGCCGGCTACGCCTCAATGCCCGTATTTCAACGCGATCTGCCGGAGTAGACGACTAGACGCCCGCGATCGCCTTCTTGACGGAGTCGAAGGTAAACAACATGCTCCACGACGCCCCGACACCCTGCAGCGCAGACGGCGAATTGTTGATCGAGTCGGTCTTAACGGCCACGAGCTTTTTCTTGAGCTCGGCCGCCTTCCGGGTTGCCCACGCCGCCCAGCCGCTTCGGTAGGTCTGTTTGCCGACGATGCACAGGAAGTGGCTTGACTCCGCGATACGAGCGGATAGGACCTGCTTGACGGCCGCCGCCTCATTGCTGTCTACCGAGACGTCGAGGGACTGGTCGTACGAAATGAAATCGAATTCCTTGTTGGCGTCCCACCCGAGCAGTCGATCCTTGGAGGCCTTGTCATGGTCGTAATCGTAGCTGATGAACACTCTGTTCTTAGCCATTTGCGTTCTCCTCTTTTGTACCGTGCGCGGTTAACCGACGGTTGGCCAGGGCACGTCGCGCCTCGCGGCGTGCGCCCTTTTTACGTTGGCCTTGGATCGGATCGGCTCTTGTCGCTCGTCAATTGGAAATCTTCAGCGCGACGCCAAGCGGCAACGGATTATCGCCGATGCTCAACGCCGTTCTTAAGCTTGATAATTCCCAGGACGAGACCTTTTGTTTCGAAATCCCGTCTTTTGTCGTGGCATCCAATGTGTCGGCTTTGGTCACTTTGATGAGGTATTTTGCATTGCTCCCGTCGCTCAGAGTTACCGAGAGAACCATCTCTTTCCCTTCTTCTGTCGCCACTGTTTGAAGCGCGGCAATCTGAGTCATGATGGTGGTTTTGTTAACGGTGTCCTTATACAGCCAGATGAAGGAACCGATAATCGCGGCCATAAGCAACCAGGCATACTGACCCACTCTTTTCTGCCTTTTCAAAAATCCTTTTCTCTGTAAGTCGAAGAACTGGCGGTAAGCGTGCCTTTCAGCTTCGAGCCTTTTAGCGAGATCTTGCTCAGGCGAACTTGCAGGTTGATCAAATGAAAGTCCGATACTGTTCACTACCATGCCCGCGATTACCAACACTAATGGGATGGCAATCACTAAAAGAGGATTCATAATGCTCTCCTTATTCAGGCTCTTGAAAGCCCTTGGATTTAGGAAGAGGGAGGGGGTCAGGATCTGGGATCAATACATCCGCGGAAAAACCAGAGCCGAAGTCCTGGCCACCGTTGATGTTTGTGGCCTGGCCTTCTTCCTCTTACGCGCTATAAGACGAAGGAATGATCTCTAACACTTCACACTATAGGATCGCGGGGCTCCCGGCAAGGGGTATTTTGTAAGGAAGATACCAACGGTCCGCGTCAGGTCTTGCAATGAATGCGGGGAGGGTTTGCGCAGCGCTACTGTGAAGGGATCAAAAAGGTAAGCGCGGACAATAAATATCCTCCGTGCGGTCCGACGGTATCTTTCTCTCGACCGCTACGTCCTGGCGATCGTCGGTCCGTGAGCCCGCTCTCGACCCTTCCACGATCGGACCTTCCAGAATTTTTCCGGAAAGTCGGAGACGATGCCGTCCACCCCGAGGGAGAGAAATCGCTCCATCTCCACCACTTCATTCAGGGTCCAGACAAAGCGCTTGAACCCGAGTTGTACGGCGCGCTCCAGGAACTGCGGAGTCGCCAGTTCCTTCTGAACGTGAACGGAGTGAGCGGAGATCTCTGTGCCCAGCTGAAACGGACTCTCCGTGATACCGGCGCCATAGAGGACACCGATCCGCGCCTCGGGCGCCAGCTCCCTGAGTTGACGCAGCACCCGATAGTCAAAAGAAGAAAGAATGCTGCGGTGTAAATAATCGTAGTGACTCAAAATGAAAAGGACCTTGAGCTCAATCCCGAGGGGGCCGTGCGGCACGGTCTTAATATCCAGATTGATCTCCACCTGCCCGGCCACGCTCTGCATGACCTCTTCCAGGGTAAGGATCCTCTGGCCCCTGAAAGACCGTTTGAACCACGCGCCCATGTCGAGCTTTTTCAACTGCTTCAGCGTTTTGCTCCGGACCAGGCCGCTGACTTTGGCGGTCCGATCGAGATGTTCGTCATGGATCACCACGACATGTCCATCCTTGCAAAGCTGGCAATCAAGCTCGATCATGTCCGCCCCGGCCTCGATCGCCTTTTCGAAAGCGATGCGGGTATTTTCCGGGTAGGAACCTGAAGCGCCTCGATGGGCAATTCTTAGGAAAGGAGCCATCGTCGTTCAATAGATCACGGTCGCGTCAATCACCGTCTTCGCCTTTGACCAAATGAATGAAAAACTCTTTATTCCCTTTCGGTCCTAGAAGGGGCGACTCGATCACCCCGGCCACTTTGAATCCCAGCCCCCGCGCCGCTTCCTGGATTTCGCCAATCACCCGCAGATGCTCCTCCGCGCGGCGCACCACTCCCCCCTTGCCCACCTTTCCCTTACCCACTTCGAACTGTGGCTTGATGAGAGCGACGATTTCGCCCTTCGGCGCTAAGAGCAGTTTAACTCGAGGGAGAACAAGTCGCAGTGAGATAAAAGAGACGTCGATGGTTGCGAGCTCGGGCGTTTCCGCCAGCTCGCCAGCCTCGAGATAACGGATATTTCTCCGTTCCAGGACAACCACGCGCGGGTCTCCTCTGAGCTTCCAGGCAAGCTGGCCATAGCCCACATCCACCGCATAGACCCGGCGAGCCCCGTGGGCAAGGAGGCATTCCGTGAAGCCTCCGGTGGAGGCTCCCACGTCCAGAGCAATCCGATCTCGGACATCGACTTGGAACTCCTTCAGGGCACCCTCCAACTTGGCGCCCCCTCGGCTCACATAAGGCACCGGTTTCGTCTTCAGGCGGATTTGAGCTTCCCGATCGACGAGGCTTCCGACCTTGGCTACCGGCCGGTCGTTGACGAGCACTTCTCCCGCCAGGATCCGTCTGCGCCCTTGTTCCCGGGTAGCGGCCAGCCCCCGCTCGATCAAAAGCTTATCTGGGCGCTCCCTCTGTCCCATCCCTCCTTTTTCTTCTTCT
>JACPSF010000120.1 GCA_016193385.1 Deltaproteobacteria bacterium | reverse complement strand
TCATAAGCTCCCGCGACGAGCTCATCCATCTCCAAAGTCCTCTCGCCCTTGCTTCCCTGGACCTGGGCTTTGGCCCTGAGAGCGAGAAGCAGGGTTGCCGGATCGGAATGGGGTTCAGCGAAGCAGAGGTTCCCGCCCAAAGTCCCCGTGGCCCGAACGCGCACGTTGGCGACATGACGCTCCATTTCCGCGATGACCGGGAAGTGCTCTCTTATGAGCGGCGAGTTTTCTATCGACCGATGGGTGGCGATGCTTCCGATATGGAGAGTGGAATTTTTGAGCTCGATCTTATCCAGCCCTGGAATGGTCTTGACGTCCACAAGATGCTCGTAGCGAAGCAGGTCATGCTTCATCGCCAAAAGCAGCTCCGTCCCCCCGGCGTAAAGCCGTCCTTTCTCGCCGAATTGGGCGAGCATCTCCGCCGCCTCTTTGATCTCGCGAGGCTGGTGAATCCTGAAACGTCGTAAAGGCATCATTTTTTGAACCCTTCATCCCTGTAACTTTTTCTCCCGCAGAGCGCGCCAGACTTTTTCGGGGGTGAGCGGCGCGCGCCGGATGCGGACTCCCGTGGCGTTGTAAAGCGCATTGGCGATGTTCGATGGCATGGAGTTGAGCGAGGCTTCGCCTCCGCCCTTGGCGCCATAAGGTCCGACACCGTCCTGGTTTTCTACCAGATGCATTTCCACTTGCCGCGGCATGTCGGAAAAACGCGGCACCCGGTAGTCCAAAATCGATCCGTTGACGAGTTGCGGCCCTTCGTAGACCAGCTCTTCAAACAGTCCAATGCCCATCCCCATCGTGGCGGCGCCGATGTCTTGCCCCTCGGCAAGCGCGGGATTGATCGCCAGCCCCACATCGCCCACGGTGGCGAGTTTTTCCATGCGGATGAGGCCGGTTTCCTCGTCCACGGAAATCTCTACACCGGTGCAAGCGGTCTCCCAAAAGACCGGGAGCTGCGAGAACTCGCCGGCCTTGCGGATATAGGCCCGTCCGATGACCTCGCCGTCGGGAAGGCCGTAGTACCGGCTTATGATCTCCGACCACGTAAGCCGCGCCTCGCCGCAGCGCACCCCGCCGCGGACTACCTCGATCTCGTCCGTTTTAACCTTGAGCAGCTCCGCCGCCATTCGGACCATCTGCTCGATGGCCTCGCGGCTGGCCTCCATTACGGCACGGCCCATGAGGGTGGTTGTGCGGCTTGCGCCCGTGGAGCGGTCGTAGGGCGTGATGGCGGTGTCCGAGGCCACTACCCGCACCTTTTCAAACGGCACGCCCAGTTCTTCGGCGACGATCTGGGGTATTACGGTGTGGCTCCCCTGGCCCAACTCCGTGCTCCCGGTCAGAATCGATATCGAACTGTCCGCGTGAACTCTGATAGCAGTTGACGTAAGAGGGTAAGCGCCCGCATCGCTCCCGGAGCAGCCAATGCTCCTGCCGTGGCCTTTTGGGAGGGTCTGCTGCCAGTCCAGGGCTTTGGCGGCGATCTCCAGGTCTTGCTTCAAGGTCCCATCGAACGGACGCATCTTGGGGAAAAACTCTTCGCCGGGCTTCGCCACATTGGCCAGACGAAATTCATACGGGTCCTTGCCGATTTTGGTTGCCAACTCGTCGATCTGTGACTCACCAGCCATTGTGACCTGGGCGCAGCCGAAGCCGCGGTAGGAACTCGCCGGGACAGTGTTGGTGTAGACGGAGTAAGTGTCGATCTGGACGTTCGCAATGGCGTAGGGGCCGACGGTGCGGTTGGTAGCTTTCTCGGATACGAGCGGGCTGTTTTCCGCGTAGGCACCCGTGTTCATATAGATCCTTGCCTGGCGGGCGATAATTTTTCCGTGGGCGTCCACGGCCGTGCGCATCCAGGTCAGCGCATCGTCGCTGCGGGTGGTGAGCATGGCCTCTTCCACGCTCAGTTGCAGCTTGACCGGCCGCTGAGCCTTCCAGGCGCAGGCCGCCACTAGAGGCTCGATCTTGGTGTAGGACTTGCTGCCGTAGCCGCCGCCGACGAACGGCACGATCAGCCGAATCTGGCTGACGGGGAGCTTGAAGACAGTCGTGAGATCGTGGCGCACCATGAAGGGGTGCTGTGCGGAAGAGTAAATGGTGACACCGTTGTCGCTGACCTCGGCGATCGCCACGTAAGGCTCCATGGCATAGGCATAGGCCATCGGGAAATAGTATTCTCCCTCGACCACCGCGGCCGCGCGCGCAAAAGCCGCCTCCACATCACCCCATTTCAGGTGGGACTCCTGGCAGATGTTGCTCCCGCGTCCCGCCGCAACCTCGCCTTCGAAACCGCGCAGGGCCCCGGCCTCGAAGGTCCGCTCGTGAAGCAGCGCCGCTCCTTTATCCAACGCTTCTTTCGGGGTCAGGACAGCCTTGAGCTCGTCGTATTTGGCATCGATGAATTCCAGCGCTTCGAACGCAGTGCGCTCGTCTTGTGCGACCACCGCCGCGACCGGCTCTCCGACAAAGCGGACCTTGTCGATGGCGATCAGCGGGTGATCCTTGACGGCATGGCCGTAATAGGGGTTCAGGCCGGTAAGGTCGTTGCTGGTCAGAACCGCGTACACGCCGGATCGTGCGGCGGCTTTGGCGGCGTCGATGGAGACGATCCTGGCATGGGCGTAAGGGCTGCGCAGGACCTTCGCATAGGCCATTCCGGGAAGCTTGACGTCGCTCACGTAGACGGCCTTTCCGGTAACTTTGGCCGGTCCATCCCGCCGCGGCACCGAATGATTGACGATCTGGAAATCCCGTTTCTTTTCCGCGCTCATTTTCCCTTCTCCTGTTGGATCTGTGCGGCCGCTCGCTTGATGGCGCGAACGATCGGCACATAGCCGGTGCAGCGGCAAATATTGCCGTCCATGAAATGGATGATCTCATCGTCCGTCGGCTTGGGGTTATCATCCAGCAACGCCTTGGTCGCCATGATCATCCCCGGAGTGCAGAAACCGCACTGGAGGGCGAACTCGTCGACGAAGGCCTGCTGGATGGGGTGAAGGGAGCCGTCGGGTCGAGCCAGCCCCTCGACAGTCAGGACTTTTCGATCCCGCACCTCGTAGGCGAGCAGCGTGCAGAGCACCGTGCACGCGCCGCACACCTGCACCTCGCAGGAGACTTTCGTCCCGGTGAGATTGAGCCGGGCGCGCAGGATCTCGGCCAGGGTTTCTTGCGCCTCGCATTCGACCTCGGTTGGCCGACCGTTCAACAACAAAGAGAGTTTCATGGTTGCGGGCTCAAGCCGTTCAAGCTGTTCAAACGATTTAAACGGTTTGAACGATTGAAACGATTTGAACTCTTCATCCTTTCTTTCTATTGGTAGTGCGGGTTGATCTCCTTGGACCAGAGCGCCATCTGCTCCAAGAGACTTTCCATGCTGGGGTAGATGAGCTTGAGCTCGAAGTGTCGCACGCCGGCGTCGATGAACTCGTCGATCCGGCGACGCACGTCGTCCACCGAGCCGATGATGTGGCGGTCAAGGGCGAACTGGATATTGTCCACGTCCCGCTCGTAGCTGTGGGTGCTCGTGCGGATCGTGGGCAAGGCGAGAGTCATATCTCGCAGCCGCGCTTCATCTCCTTCGGGGAGAGCCAGCCGGGGATCCACCCTTCCCCGTATTTCCCCGCACGAATGGCTGCCTGGTCCATCCACCCTCCCACCCATACCGGGGGATGGGGCTTCTGAACAGGTTTGGGATAGATCTCGGCGTTCTTGAAACTGATGTTTTTGCCCTCGAAAGAAGCCATCGGCTGGGTCCAGACGGCCTTCATCGCTTTGATGTACTCGTCGGTGCGGAAACCGCGGCCTTTGAGGGGGACGCCTAAGACGTCGAACTCGCTGGATTCCCGGGTCGCTTTGGAGCCAAGGCCCACGCCGACGATCAGCCTGCCATTGCACAGCCAGTCCAGGGTTGCCGTTTGCTTTGCCGCGTAGACGGGATTGCGACAGGGCAGGACCAGACAGGCCACGCCGAGCTGGATCGTTTGAGTCTCCGCCGCCAGGTAGGCCAGCATGGTTATCGCCTCAAAAAAGTTCGCCTCCTGAGCGTCGCTGAGCGCCTCGGCGGCGCCGGAAGAGATGTGGTGGCGGTGCATCTCAGAGCTCCACACCACGTGGTCGTGGACCCAGACCGAATCAAACCCCATTCTCTCGGCTTCTTGGGCAGCCTTGACGATGTTCTCCTTTGCGGCGAGCGGACCCGAGTTGGGGACCCGCACACCAAACTGGATCCGCTTCATGCTCCTCTCCTAGCTTTTCTCCGCGACGTCGAGGCGGTGGTACTTGAGATAACGGTTGTACCAATCCACGACGGCCCCGGCGACCTCGTTGAAGTAAGTGTTGTAAACCCCGTAGTGGGTCGTCTGCCGCAGCATGATGAGCTTTTTCGGCTCGCCGGCCTTCTCGTAAAGGCGGATGGACTGTTCCTCGGGGGTGACCGCGTCGTTTTCCACAGCGATAAACAGGCTCGCGCGCGGCGCGATCTTGTGCACAACGTCCTCCGGGCTATATTCCATAATTGCCTCGGCGCACTGCAGCGGCATCTGTTGCGGGATCTTGGCCTCCACCTCTTTTTTCACTGTGGTTGTCTTGCGCTCGGGTGTCTGGACCATGATCTCCTCGCGGGCGCTGACGATCTCTCCGGAACCGGTCAGAACACGCTTCTTTCGATCCTCCTCGATCCGCTGGAGATACTCGATCCACTCGTACTCGCGGCGCATGGAGTGGAGCCAGTCGCGTCCGTTGCTAACCCCGAGATAGCAGACGGCGCATTTGACTCGCGGGTCGGTTGCGGCCACATAAACGGCATTGCCCCCGCCGGTGCCTCCGGACCCGAAAGTTGCAATGCGATTCGGGTCGATCTCCGAGCGGGTTTGAAGATAGGTGATGCCGTTGCGGATATCCTCGGCCTGCCACTGGGGCATGACCCACCCCCGGTGCTTCCCTTCGCTCTCCCCCCAGCCGCGATAATCGAAGCACAAGCAGGCGATACCTGCCTCGCAGAGCTTCTCGAACATCATGATGTAATGCTTGCTATCCTTGAGCCCGAGAAAGCCCGGCCCCTGAATGATCGCTGGCCACGGTTTACCCTGCCCTCCTTCTGGAAAATAAAGATCGCCGCTCAAGCGGTTCCCATCGCTATAAAAGGTGACTTTTTCGACACGCATCTTTAGCTCCTTGTCGTGTTCGTGACCGTGGTTCGTGATCGTGTTCCACCAGCACGAGCCGCGAGCACGTAGCACGAACTACGCGCGCAGGGCAGGAAGCACTTCCTTGCCCAGAAAATCGACCTGCTCGTACCAATCGGCGTACCGAAATCTGAGATCGTAGACAACATGATTGAGCCCCGCCTCGTCGTATTTCCGCATAACCCGAACGATGTCTTCCGGTGTCCCGGCCAAAAGCAGACCCTCGATGTCCTCCAGCTTGGAGAAGGTCCCTGAGGCAGGCTTTACCCAGGTGGGCTTTTTGTTGCCCTCGTTGATCAGACCCTTTACGTTGACTTTGCTCAGCGCAGTTTCCTTGTCCTTGGCGATGCTCGTGATCGGAATGGCTCCGGTCGTCACCATCGGTTTCCCGGCTTTGTCGCAGAGCTCGTGCAGGTAGCTGATGCACTTGTGGAAGCTCGCGAGCGGGATCCGCCCGGGCATCCAGCCGTCGCAGTAGTCCACAGCCCGCCGGCACGAGGCTGGCGTTGCGCCGCCGTACCAGACCGGGATCGGCTTGACCGGGGTTGGTTTGAGCTCCACGTCCTTGAAGGAAAAGTAGCGATCCTCGTAAGAGACTTTTTCTCCGGACCAGAGCATGCGCGCGATAGTCACGCTGATCTTGGCCAGATTCGCCCGATCTTCCAGAGTGTCAGGGTATCCCGCGGCGGCAAACTCGTGCTGGAAGGTGCCGAGTCCGATCCCCATGATGACCTGGCCGTCGCAGATCGTGCTGAGACCCGCCATGCACTGGGCCAGGTGAATGGGATGGCGATGGGCGATGACGGTGCCGGTGCCTAGGATGAGCTTCTTGGCGACCGAGGCGATGGCCGAAAGCATCAGCAGGCCTTCGATGTGAGTATTGTCCGACCCTTCCATCCCGTGGGGCTCGAACACGAGGTGGTCCCTGACCCAGACCGAGTCGAAGCCATAGGCCTCGGCCTTTTTTGCGCCTTCGATACACTTTTCAACTGAGCCGTGTTCTCCGAAATGGGGTAATAGCAGTCCAAACTTGAGTTTTGTCGCCATGGAATACTCCTTCTGTGATTAAGTCCGCTTGCCGCTCGGCAGCTTAGAGGAGCTTGAGAAGCGATTCTTGTCGCCAAATTCTCACAAGCTTATAGACTTTACGGGGGCGTGATGTCAAGAATCTGCCGGTAACCGTTGACAGGGGTCGCACTGAGGAATAACTTTCGTCTCGTCTGAAGGAGGAAGCACCCATGGTGAGCAAAGCGGCAAAAGAGTTTGAAGTTCACCCGTATGTCCAGTTCATGGTGGACAGGTACAATCCCTACCGCAGATGGATCGAATCGGAGGGGATTCCGATCGTGAGCGGCTCCTACGTTGCCGATGTCCGCACGCTCGAGCTCGGAGATTGGCAGAGAAAGGGAGGCAAGGGGGCCTATCTGAGCTTCTCTGATCAGCTAGTCGCCGATGGCTACGTGTGCGAGATCCCTCCCGGCGGAAGCCTCAAGCCCGGAAGGCAGCTCTATGAGGAGATCGTCTTGATTGCTGCCGGCAGGGGCGCCACGACTATTTGGTATGACGGCTTCTCGAAACGGACCTTTGAATGGGAAAGAGGAAGCCTCTTTGCCATTCCCCTTAACGCATGGCATCAACACTTCAACGCCAGCGGCAGCGAACCGGCCAGATACGTTGCCCTGACCAGCGCGCCGGTGGCCTTCGAGCTCTACCGCGACCCGGAGTTTATCTTCAACACCAATTACATGTTCAAGGACCGTTTCAACCCCGAAGAAGAGGATTTTTTCACCAAAGAGGGCAAATACTACACGGAATACTATGGCGGCGTCCTGCACTCCAACTTCATTGCCGACATCAGGAAGATCAACCTGGTCCCCAGGGACAAGCGGGGTAAGGGAACGCGCAACATGTATATCCATATGGCCGGCAGTGCCATGCTTGCCCATGTGTCCCAGTTTCCGGTGGGAAGGTACAAGAAGGCGCATCGCCATGGACCAGGTGCGCATGTCTGCCTGTTGGATTCGACCGGCTACACCCTCATGTGGAACGAAGGAGAGCCGCCCAAAAAGTACGACTGGCACGAGGGGAGCGTGATCTCGCCGCCAGCGGGGACCTGGCACCAGCACTACAATACCGGAAGAGTTCCGTGTAAATTTGTCGCCCTCCATGCCAACACGGCGGTGCAGAGAGAGGAAAGGGGAGTCGAACAGATCGAGTTTGAAGACGAAGACACCGCCATGAGGAAGATGTACGAGGAAGAGTGCGCCAAGAGCGGCGTCAAGCCGGATATGTGAGAAGAGGATTGGTCTGAAAAGAAAAGTCCGGAGGCTATCCTTTCCTGCCCCGGAACCAGTTAGCGTCTATCTGAATAAAATGTTTCCATTTGTCCGGAACCGCGGCCTCCTCAAAGATTGCCTCCACCGGACAAACGGGCTCACAGGCCCCGCAATCGATACACTCCTCAGGGTCGATATAAAGCTTGTTTTCCCTCTCGAACTCCTCGGTTTCACTTTTTGTCGGGTGAATGCAGTCGACCGGACAGACGTCAACGCAAGCGGTATCTTTGACGTCAATACAGGGTTCGGCAATGATGTAGGTCATCTCGTTTCCTCCTATCGAAGGGCTTCTGTGTAAGTAGCAAATCGCTTGGGCCAAGTCAATTCTTGCGCAGCCACTGCGCACTCTCCAGAGACATTGGTTGGCTGCCCTCAGCCGCGCAACTCTTGCTCCCTTTGCCTGATCAGCGAAACTATGGCTTCCCGGATGACCTTCTCGCTCACTTCGCCGAAGTGTTCTTTAAAACGCTCGATCGGCACAACGGCCTTGGCCATGGAGCGGTGGCCACCGGCGCTGCCGATCTCGTCGAAGAGCCGTTTTAAAATGTCGCCGGCGCTTTTTACGTAGCCGACGTTGCGAACGGAGATGACCACGCGATCTCCGCAGAGCCCCGAGACCACGGCCCAGTCGACGCCTTCGATCTGGAGACAGAACTCCGCCATCTGCGGGATCACGTCTTCCCTTTTGATTTCCCCCATGTGGATGACGGCCACGCCGTTATCGAGCTGAAGCCGGCTAAGCGCCCGGCCCAGCGCCTCCAGGTCCGCGCGCGGCAGGGCGGGCCGCTCCATTCGGGTGATCATAGCCCGGTTGGCGAAGGGATAGAGGAAGGTAAAAGCTTCGAGGTCGGCATAGTGGCTCCCCCTTTCCAGGAAGAGCGTGTCGCTTTTGATCCCGTACAGCAAGGCCGTGGCCAATCTTTGCGACGGTTCGACTCCAGCCGCCCTCAGGTACTCGGTGAAGATGGTGGAGGTCGCCCCGTACTGGGACCTGAGATCGGTGAAACCGGCGGAGAAAGGGGTGCGCTTGGGGTGATGGTCGACCACTAGGTCTACGTGTTTTAGAGGCCGATCAAAGTAAGGAGGTTGGACGTCCACCAGGGCCAGCTTGGCCCCATCATGGTGCAGATCTTCGTAGGTGATCCGGTCGATTTGGACGTCCAAAAGACGGATCATTGCCAGATTTTCGGGCCGGGTAACCCCACCGAAGGTAACGATCGGAGTCGTGGCCCGCTTGCGGCCCAAGAGCTCCCGCAGAGCCAGAGCGCCCCCGATCCCGTCCGGGTCAGGGTCATGTTGGAGCAGGATGTGGATTTTGTCCTTTTCTCCGAAGAGGGAGCGGATCTTTTCCACTTTCTGTCGGTTTAAGGGGTCGAGGAGTTGGGGGCCGCAGAACTCCTGAAAGATATCCTCGATCGGGAGCTGGCGCAGCGCCGGATCGTTGCGATCCCGAGAGGCCTCTTCTTCGCTCGCAAGCGAGAGAATCGGCAGGTCCTGCTTGAGTCGTCTTAGGAGCGAGTAGATCTCTTCCCGCAGCTCGGGGTTTCTGATGAAAAGGATCGATTGATCGACGTGGTCCAGACGGATCTTTTTATAGGTTCCCTCCTTCTCCAATTCTGCCCACCGGCTGCTGCCGCCGCGGCGTTTAATGCGCTTCGCCGCTTCCGGATCATGCACCAAAAACAGCACCTCACCGCGCTTCGTCACGCTCTTGCGCATGAATTGGAAGAGCAGGTCGTCCTCACATATCGCCAGGTATTTCATGGGGCCTTCCCCTTGAGGGGTTATCGGAGCGGCTGCCTGTAGATCCTTAGCTGGAAAGCCGAAGCACCGACGAGCACGGCCAGAGTCTAGCACCTCATATCCGGTTTTTCCACTTTATCGGGCTGGTTTGGGTTACTTTTTCTGCGCCAGAATTAAGGTGGTTCCAGCCAGAGTGTCGGCGAGATCGCCGTGGGCTTGAACCGCGTCAAACCCGGCCTCTTCGAGCCAGCGGGAGTACTGGGAGAGCGTATAGCATTCTCCGCTGGGAGTGTGAGTGAGAACGTAAACGGAAAAGCGCAGGGCAAAGGTCGGACCGGTGCGTTCCTCGTTGGGGAGAAAGTCGTTGATGACAAAAAGGCCGCTCTGTCTGAGCGCCCGGTGAGCCCGGACAAAAAGTTCGTGATTCCCTGCGGGCGACTCAAACCGACAGAAATTGCTGGCGATGACCAGGTCGTAATTGTTTTCTTCGATCGGCGCCGTGCGAAACTCTCCGTCGATGAAACGGATTTCCCCCCCCAGTCCCTTCTCAACGCCAAACCTCTTTGCCACGGCATTGACGTTGGGCCAGTCGATTTGAGTCACGGCGGCCGACGGATCGTGCTCGAGGATGGTGAGGCCGAAGATGCTGGAGCCGCCAGCGATGTCCAACACTCTCAAGGCTTTTCTCTGCCCGCCGATATCCAAGATGCGGCATAGGGCCTGGGCTACGGGCCGCACAATGGGGAGTATGCCCAGGACCAATTTCTGCCAAACCTCGAGCTCCGCGGCCGTGTCGAGTCGGCTCAGGGGCTTTCCTGTCTTGAGCGTTTCGTTGAGGTGGGCCATGCCGTCCCAGAGGGCAAGGGCCACGTGACGAAAGTCCCCGACGTATTCCGGTTTGCCGCGGACCAAAAAAGTTTCGCTCATGGGACCTAGGAAGTAGCGTCCGTCTCGTTTTTCTACCAGGCCCAGAGCGATCAGGGCGTCCAGGACGATGCGGGTTGCGCGCGGGTCGGTCCCGTTCTCGCGGGCGATCTCTTCATAGGTATGAAATCCGAGGTGGATCGAAGTGAAGAAATCGTGCTCGATTGCGGCGTCGAGGATACGGCTGTTGGCAAAATCTGCGAGCAGACGGAACAGAGGTTGGGGCGAAAGACTCACTTTTGGGCGAGGTGTCAAATATTTAGGCTCAAACTATTTGAACGCGATCTCCTTGTCAAGCATTACCCCGGAAAAGGCCGCGACGGTTGTACTAGATGGGGAGATGCTGGGTACCCCCGAATGGGGACGAGTCCCTGATGTGTTCTTTATTGACTTTGACTAGGCCTTCTGTTAGACGAGGAATTGCGTCCTTATATACTTGGACGCAGAGGAGGGCTGATCCATGGCCGAGCAGAATATGGCGGCTGGAGGCGAGGTACTGTTAGACGTCCGCGTCGCTGAGGCATCCGCGCTCTACAAGTTTTATCTCAACCAGGAAAAAAAGATTCTCGGCTCGAGTGCTGTCCTCATCTTCCTGGCCATATGGGAATTGACTGGAAATACGTTCCAGTTGGTCAACCCCATGTTTATGAGCGCGCCTTCGCTGATCTGGAAGGCAGGCTACCAGATGTTCGCTTCCGGCGAGATTTGGAACGATCTCTACGTGAGCGGGATCGAGTTTGCCTGGGGATATTTCCTATCAGTGATCTTCGCTATCCCATTTGGTATCATGGTGGGTTGGTACAAGAGGATGAGCCACATCTTTGATCCTTTCATCAATGCGATGAATGCGACTCCTCGTGTGGCCCTCTTGCCTCTAGTGATCATCTGGTTGGGTATCGGCATTCTTTCCAAGGTCGGCATCATTTTTCTCGGCGCAGTCTTTCCCTTGCTTATCAATACACGGGACGGCGTGAAGACCACCCCCGCCAACCTTCTGAACGCGTCCAGGAGTTTTGGCGCTTCTGAGTGGCAGATCTTTAAATCTGTGGTGCTACCTTCCACTGTGCCTTTTATCCTTACCGGTCTTAGGCTAGCAGTCGGTAGGGCCCTGATCGGCGTTATGGTGGGAGAGCTTTATGCGGCCACGGCGGGGATTGGTTTCATGATTACGGTCGCAGGCGCAACCTTCCAAACCGATAAGGTATTCGTGGGCGTCTTGATCTTTGCCATCAGCGGGATGGTCGCTACAGAGATGGTCGACAGGGTGGAAAGACGATTCGATAAGTGGCGGCCCAAGGTCGGGGCGGCGGCGTAGCTTTTCTTATTTTCTGGTGCACTGGCTAAAGAGGTGGTTTTCAGCCTTAGGCTGAGCCACCTCTTTTTTTTGCTTTTAAAAAATTGGCCTTCCTAGTTATTTCAATCCGCTGAGGAGAACTGGGGACGAGCCGGCGATGAAAACAAAAGGTGAAATGGAGGCAGAGATTAGTGAGGCGATGGTGAAGTTTGAAATCGAGTACATGGGCCGTGGCCCCAAGGAGGCCCGGAGTCATATTATTGAAGATATGGTATTGGTGCGGCTCAAAGGGGTGCTTACCCCGGTTGAACAACAGCTAACCAAAAGCGCGGACGGTATGGAGTTGATCAAAAGGGTGCGCTCGACTCTCATCCACAGCGCAAGGGCCGAGCTCTCTCAACGGATTATTGATATTTCCGGCGTCCAGGTTCTAGATATCCATACGGACATAAGCACCGCTTCCGGTGAGCGAATCTTTGTCTTCATACTGGACAGAAATTTGGAGAAAGACTTGCCACGCAAGAAAACCTCTTGACTTTAGCCGTCTCTTTTACTAGCTTGGCGTTGGTTTGCAGATAACCCAAGGGGCTGTTTTCCGGCCGAGGAGCAGTCAGTTGGGACATAGGCCGACTTAGAGGTGGAAACACCCGGTCGGCTTTTTTATTGTGCGCCGAGCATGTTCGACAGCTTAGAGGTGGGAGTCCTGTACTAAAGGCTATCAAGAGCCTGAAAAAGGAGAGAATCATGAATCCTCTTTTGGTGATCGCCGCCCCGTTAGTGTTGGTGATCGTAGGCATGATATTGAACAGCGTTGGACTTTCATTTGATCAACCTGAAAGTTCGCCGGAGCAAGATCCGGCTAAGAGATT
>JACPSF010000250.1 GCA_016193385.1 Deltaproteobacteria bacterium | reverse complement strand
CCCCGAGCGAGAAGGCGACCCATTCGAGCTCGAAGCTGCTTTTTTTATCGGCATAAATCGCCCCCACGAAGCTTCCCACGCTTGTCCCGACAATGAGGTCCAGGGGAATCTTCTCCCGTTCCAGGACCCGGATCACCCCCACGTGGGCAAATCCACGCGCCGCGCCGCCGCCTAGGACCAAACCGACCCTGGGTATTTTCTGACTCTCGGGGGCGACACGGCGTTCCTCAGGGAAAGGGGCACCGGGAGCTAAAGGGCCACAGCCCGCAACCAAAAAGAGAAAAGCCGTAATGATGAACCTGCTAGCTGTCATGTCATGCTGATTCTTTTTTTCTCAACTCCGGAACTTACCCGCTTTTGTATCCCACCTCAAACGGCTTCCCTCTATTTTCCACCACTCATTAATCCCCTGCAACGCAGCCGTATTTTGCGCCACTGATTTTTCAGCGTCGTAGCCGAATCGACGCCCGGATCGTGCCTCCAGCAGCTCGCTTGCCTGCTGACGGGCAAAAACGGATTCCTCATTTTTTAAAACTTGAATCAATGTACCAAAGCCCTCGTGGTCCCCCAGCGCCAGTTGGGCCTTGGCAATGGAAAGCTTCAAGAAGTCATCGTAATTTCCTCGGGCGGCACGCTGCTCTCATTTAGCAGGAGGTCAATCGGGGCTAATTTCGAAGCGGCCACTGTCGAGTCTGTTTTCTTAAAATAAGAAAGGCCCGAGAAGAAAAGGAACGAAGACAACACCATACCAGCAACGTTCACTACTGCGCGTGCTTTTACCGGCGCGTGCTCGACATAGTAGACAATGGCGGAAAGGATCAGTAGAAGGCCAAGCATCACCACTACCGCCGGGCCAGTGGGATAATCTGAATAGAAGGACCAGACTATACCCAGCATACTAGCCAGTATCGCCACCATCCAGCCGAGCAGAAGCCTGCCGGCCACTGTGTCGCTAAACATCTGGGCGATGACCGCGGGCACCACCAGGTAGGTGAACACCAGTAGTACTCCTGCAATGGCCACCGATTTGACGATAACCACGCCGAAAGACATGTAAAAAAGAATATCCCACAATCGGATGTTGATGCCCGAGGATGCCGCCGCCTCTGGGTCGAGCGAGATAGCTAAAAACTTGTTCCGAAAAACCACGTGAAAGATTCCGATACAACCGTAAAGGATGGCCATTTCAATCACCGCGGGAAATGAAACCAACAATACGTCCCCCACCAGCATGTGTTTGAGTTCCTCGCCGCCGGTGGCCGATTTGGAAAGGATCAAAATTGCCGCGGCTGACGCAACAGCGTAAATGATTCCAATGAAGGCCTCCTGTGGGACCCGCTCCGTGCGCATCCGTGCGATCGCGAACGCTCCGGCTCCAATGAAAGTAAACGCCAGCGAGAAGAGGGCCACCCATAAAGAATCGGAGTTGGGGTCGTAACCCAAAGTGATGGCGTAGGTGGCACCGAGAGCCGCTATCTGGGCCAATGCTAGGTCCACAAAAATCACTTTTCGGGTGATCACATGAATCCCGAGATAAATGAGGATACTTGAGAGAACGAGACAGGCCAGGAATGGAACTAACATCCATTTCAAGTCGAAAATAGCAGCCATGCACCTCTCCTTTGGTTTAGAAACCGCCGCAAGGCCGGCCATAGATACGGGCGGCGATTTTCCACCGGATCATTTCCTCAACGCCGCTGTCGTCTTTTGGACCACGTGGTCTATCAAGTCGAAATAGGTCTTGATCCCCGGCTCGCCTTCCACCTGGTTGGGAAGCAGAACAACCTTCGCTCCTGTTTGCTCCGCAATTCGGTTGGGCAGCGCGGGATCGTAAAAATTGTCCACGAGGATGAGCGGAATTCTCTGGGCCAATATTCTCTCCGTAACCTGCTTAACATGCTGCGGCCCCGGAGGAATTCCAGGCCTCTCTTCAATGGTGCCCGCTAGTTGAATCCCGAACATCCGCGCAAAATAGACCCATACCTTGTGAAATTCGAACGCCTTCACGCCCCGAAGAGGTTCGGCGGATTTCAGCCAACCGCCGGCCTTCGCTGCCAGCGGCTGGCCGCCGATTTTGTTGCTCTCCAAGAAACTATGCAGTTCGCTGCTCCAGGTAAGACGCGTCAGCTTCTGGATTCCCACGAGCTTCAACAATTCAGGGCCGAACAGCGCGTCGTCGATACGCTTAAAAAAGTCGGCCTTGCGCGACTCATAGTAGGCCGCTCCACCAGGATCTACCGATTTTAACGCTTCGGTAATATTCGCGGCCTGGACTTTAGCGAGCAACGGGTCCAGCCAAACATGGGGGTTGCCCTGCGGGTGGGTGTCCCCAAATTCGCGCGAGACTACGGACGGGACTTCAAGCGCTGAGATCCCGTTGCTCGCAATGATCCGCCCCGGAGTGCCACGAAAGATTCTTGGGTTACCGGATCCGTTGGCTACCTGATCCGCCCACAGCTCCAGCGAGAAACCAACCTGAATCAAGAGATCGGCCTGTCGGGTCTTCTGCATAAGCACCGGAGTAGGTGTCACAAAGTGCGGATC
>JACPSF010000249.1:19358-22870 GCA_016193385.1 Deltaproteobacteria bacterium | reverse complement strand
GGCTTATGGCCGTAAGGATGCTGTGGAGCTCCTGGACATGCTCGTTTTCTTTCCCTAAAGCCTTGGCCAATGGCTCAATGGGATGTCCCAGCATGGTGCTGTAACTACGCGGCGCCACCGGAAACTTGCTGTCGTAATAACGGAGAAAGAAGGCCCCGTCTTCATAATTCAGTCGCAACTTGCCCTCTTCCAGCACGTTTCCGTATTGGTCCTCCAGGATAGGTAAGAGCACTTTGTTTTCCAGGTGGGGGTTCACTGGCTGCCAATCGATGTCAAAGTAAGAGGCGTAAGTGGAGCTGGGACCGTTTTCCAGGACATCCATCCACCAGCCATTGCAGGTTTCCCCAATGCCCATATGATTGGGCACGATATCCAAGATAAGCCCCAGCCCGTGTCTGTTTAAGGCCGACGTGAGCTCCTCAAAGTCATCCTCGCTGCCGAGCGCAGGGTTGAGCTGGCTGTGATCGCACACGTCATAGCCACTCTTGCTTTCGAGTGGAGTCTTGAGCAGGGGCGAGGCATAGATGTGGGAGATGCCCAGCTCGTGGAGGTAGTCGAGGAGGGCCTGGGCCGCCTTGAAGCCGAAGTCCTTGTGGAACTGGATCCTGTAGGTCGCTTGGGGAATGCGCATCTCAGCCCACCCGGACCGCGAGCTTTCCGCCTAGGCCAACGACCTCAGCCACCCAGGCGCGCGCTGATTCGTCTCCCTGGCTGGCCTTCTTCTGTTGCTCAAGGTAGACCGTCTCCAGCATACGGTAAAAACGGTTTTGGATCTTCCACAGGTTGACTTGAAACGGGAGTCGCTTGACGAGATCGGCGGCCGCCTGCATCCGCTGGAAGCTCGTCGGGTCGGTGGGCTGGGCGAGAAACTTCTCGGCGATCCGCTCCAGGTTCCGACGGAAGGCATACTCCAGGGTGGCCGCGTCCAGGGTTACCCCTTCGACACGCGCGGCGTCCAGAAGGTTGCCGATGCGCTCGCTATCGATCTCTTCTTGCTCGAGGACGCGCCGCAGTTGGCCGTTAAGGACAAATTCGGCCGCGGCTTGGAAAGCCCTGGGCAAAGGGATGCGGAGATCGGTCAAGAAGCGCATCATTGGAGCGTGATCCTCGTAGAGTCGTCGGTAAATGGACTCGGCTTCGGCCAGGGTCGTTTCCAGGATCCTGCCGAGAATTTTCCGTTGTTCGTCGCGGAACAGCGACCGGATGGAATAGTTGGATTCCCCGAAATTCCGGTCCATGAGACGGAGGACTTCGGGGAAGTCCGCCCGCACGAACGGCTCTTTGGTCTGTTCGACGAGATCTCGGTAGGCGTCCTCCCCGAGAAATTTTCGCACGCCGCCGTTCAGGTTATGATCACCGAAATGAAGCACGCTGAAGCTTAGGACACAGGGCTCCCAGGTGATCTCCGAGACGAGCTTCACTCGACCGATGGCGAGCCTGGCCTTCCCGGCTTCAAAAGTCCGATATTCTTCGCGCTCGGCCAGGTAGCAGTATATTTTGGTTTGCTTGGTATAGTCCTCGAAGAGGGAGCTCACCCCGTAGTGGGCTCCGACCTTCTCCCAGTCGACCATGGCGGTCTTGACGAGTTTCTCGTAGATGTTTTTCCCGTCGCGGTGCTCCGGAAGGTTGCTTTTAGCGGCGGCCAGCCGCTCGACGAATTGGGATTCGATCTGATCACCGAAGATCTCCTGTCCCAACTGAACGGCCCGGCCGGCATAGTGGATCACCTGCACGGTCTCGATCCCCGATAGCTCGTCGAAGAACCAGCCGCAGCTTGTGTACATGAGCATGGCATGGCGCTGGAGCTCCAAAAGCTTGAGCGCGGTGATTTTTTCCTCTTCGCCGAGCGAACGTGCGGCGTGCCGTTCGAGGAAGCCCTGCACGTTGTCCGCAGAGCGATTGAGGATAACGCTTATGTAGTCGTCGCGCGCTGCCCACGGATCTTTGAGGTGCTCGCGGGCCTTCTGCTCGAATTGCGGGGCAAGCGTGTCCCACAGCCAATCCAACGCCTGGCGCAGCGGGGCGCGCCACTCCTGGTTCCAGTCGGCATGGCCGCCGGAGTTGCACCCGCAGTTGCTTTTCCATCGCTCCACCCCATGGGCGCAGCTCCAGGCGGTATTCTCGATGATTTCCACCTGATGGGTGGCGGGATGCCTCTCGAGGTACTCGCCGTAGTTCGTGAGTTTCGCGATGTTGTTCGACTCGATATAGTCGAGGGCGTAGCTTAACGCCATCTCGCCGTAGCGGTGGTGGTGGCCGTAGGTTTCGCCGTCCGTGGCGATATGGACGAGCTGGTCCCAGCCGCGCTCGTCGCGGAAGGCGCCAAGCAGGCGACTGGCGAAGTGCTCGCCGCGCGACAGCAGCCCTTCAAAGGCGACGGCGCGCGAAATCGGCCCGTCGTGGAAGAATAGGGCGATGCGGCGTCCCGAGGGCAATCGCTGCTCATAGACCATCGTCGGGTCGATCCGGCCGCCGCTCACGTCGCGCCAGGTCCGGCCGCCGAGCCTGCGTACCCGGTTGGCTTGATGCGGGGCCAAGATGGTAAACCGGATTCCGAGCTCCGCGAGGATTTCGAGGCTTTCGAGGTCGACCGCGGTCTCGGGCAGCCACATTCCCTCGGGCTTGCGCCCAAAGCGGCGCTCGAAGTCCTGAATTCCCCAATGGATCTGCGTGTGCTTGTCGCGACGCTTGGCGAGCGGGAGGATCATGTGGTTGTAGGCCTGGGCGAGCGCCGAGCCGTGACCGGAGAATTTATTCTGGCTTTGTCGATCGGCTTCGAGAATCGCCTCGTAGATGTCCCGGGCTTTCTCCTCAAGCCAGGACAGCAGCGTGGGGCCGAAGTTGAAACTGATCTTGGAGTAGTTGTTGACGATCTTGACGATCTGATTCTCGCCGTCGAGAATCCTGGAGACGGCGTTGGGAGCGTAACTCTCTGCGGCGATCCGCTCGTTCCAGTCGTGATAAGGGTACGCTGAGTCCTGAAGCTCGATGGCTTCCAGCCACGGGTTTTCGCGCGGGGGTTGATAAAAATGCCCGTGAATGCAGATGTACTTTTCCACTAGGTCTCCTCTGTGCGGCTCAGGATGACAAACGCCATGGGACTGAGCGGGAGCGCGACCTCGCCGTTGCAGTCGATCTCGGCAGGAATAAGGCTTCCGCTTCCGTTCCACTGCTCGTCTGCCGAATCGAGCAGTTTTACCCACCGGCCGACGGAAAGCGTAAGTGTTTTCGATACCGGTGCGCCGCTGAAGTTGAAAACCGCAACGGTCTCGCTCCCCCAGCTCCAGCGCCGTACCAGCAGAAGCTTTTCCGGCTCATGAGCGGTAACCTTCATCGTTTCTTTGCTTAAGTTGGCGAGCGGCGGAAAGTCGCGCCGCAGCCGGAGCAATTCCCGATACAGCTCGCGCAGAGCCCGGTGGTGACCGCCGGCGCCGAGGGCGGGGTTGAGCTTGGCGCTCTGGAAGGTCGATTCAGCCTGCGGATCGGGCGGCTCCCCGTGACCCTGAAAGGCA
>JACPSF010000249.1:0-19264 GCA_016193385.1 Deltaproteobacteria bacterium | reverse complement strand
GAACTCTTCGCGTCGCCCGTGGCGCACCGCGTCGAGCAGCGCCGGATCCGAGTGGCTCACGAAATATGGGAACGGGGCCGTCTCGCCGTACTCTTCGCCCATGAAGAGCAGGGGCACGAAAGGGGATAGGAGCACGGTGCCCGCAGCCAGCTTCAGGCTTTCGAAGGGCACGAGATGGCTCATGCGCTCCCCGCGCATACGGTTTCCCACCTGGTCATGGTTTTGGGCGAACACGATGAATCTCTCGGCCGGGATGTCCCTCGACGGGCTGCCGTGGCGGCGGCGCCGGAAGCGAGAGTATTCGCCGGTGTAGGCGTAGCCCTCGCGGTAGGCTTTGGCGAGATCCTTCAAGCCGGCGAAGTCTTGGTAATAGCCGGTCCGTTCGCCCGTGAGCAGCACGTGGAGGGCATGATGGAAGTCATCGCTCCAGTGGGCATCCAGGCCGTAGCCGCCGATCTGTGGCGCGCGGATCAAGCGAGAGTCGTTGGCCGCGCTCTCGGCGATGACGTAAAGGCGCCGGTTGACGCGCTGCCCGAGCTCTTTGACCGCGAGGGCCAGATCCTCCAGAAACGGTCGGGGGGAGTGATCCAGGATGGCATGCACGGCATCGAGCCGAAGGGAATCGATGTGGAACTCATCGAGCCAGGCCAGGGCGTTGGTGATGAAAAAATGACGCACCTCGTCGCTCTCTGGGCCATCGAAGTTGACGGCGGGGCCCCACGGGGTGCGGTAGCGCGCCGTGAAGTAGGGAGCGAAGCCCGTTTCCCTCGGGGCCGAGATGGTTATAAACGACATCGAGAATCACAGCGAGCCGCTGCTTGTGGCAGGCATTGATTAGCCGTTTGAGGCCCGAGGGCCCGCCGTAAGAATTCTGTACGGCAAACGGGTAGACCCCGTCGTAGCCCCAGTTTCTTTCCCCGGGAAACTGCCCGACCGGCATCAGCTCCACGGCGGTGATACCCAAGTCTCTCAGTTCATCGAGGCGCGAAACGACCGCGTCGAACGTGCCCTCGGCGGAGAAAGTGCCGACGTGAAGCTCGTAGATCACATAATCCTTGAGCGGGTGGCCGAACCAGCTTCCATCGTCCCAGAGGAAGGATGAGTCCACGACCTCGGACGGGCCGTGGACTCCCTGGGGCTGGAACCTGGAGGCGGGGTCGGGCCGCTCCTTCTCCCCTTCGAGACGGTACAGATAGAGAGACCCCAGCTCGACTTCTTCTGCAATGGCGCTGTGGTACCCTCTGGCGTCCCTCCGCATGGCGATGATCCGTTCTTTGGGGGAGCACAGGCGCACCTCGATGCGCGAGGCTAGCGGCGCCCATACTCGAAACTGGCACTTTCGCTCCCCAAGATAAATCGCGCCGAGCCTCGCTCCCGAAAACATCTGCCGCGCCGGAGTAGCATCCAATGATCTCATCGCAAAGGCTGATGGGTGGCCGCGGGTCAGGGGTTGGCGAGGACCCAGGCCGTTTTGGGCAAGGCTCTGGGTATGATCACGATCCCGCTTTCAGATACGAAGTATCGGCGACGGTCCTGCTCGAGATCGTAGCCGATCTCCGTTCCCGGCAATATGACATTGGCCTTGTCGATGACGGCCTTCCGTATCCGGCAGCCCCGCCCTATCTCCACCCAATCCATAATGATCGAGTCTTCGATGAGGGCGTAGCTGTGAATGCGAACGTTCCGTCCGATGACCGAGTCACGGACCAGGCCGCCGCTGATAATCGTGCCTTCGCTGACGATTGAATTGACCGCCATGCCGCGGCGCCGCTCGTCGTCGAAGACGAACTTCGCAGGAGGGTCGCCGTAGCCCACGGTCCTGACCGGCCAGCTCAGGTTGTAAAGGTTGAAGGACGGGTCGACCGCGCGCAGGTCCATGTTGGCCTCGTAGTAAGCCTCGAGAGTTCCGATATCGCGCCAGTAGCTGGGTTCTTCGCCTTTCTGCGGATTGGGGATGCGGTTTTTCCGGAAATCGTAGGCGTAGAGCCTTCTCTTTCCGACCATCGCGGGAAGGACATTGCGGCCGAAGTCATGGTTGCTCTGAGGATCGTCCGCATCCTCGGCAAGGGACTGCACGAGCGCTTCGGTATTGAAAATATAGTTTCCCATGGAGGCGAGCGCGTACCTGGGTTCGCCGGGGATCGACTTTGGCTCGGCAGGCTTCTCGTCGAAGCGAATAATGCGCCAGTCCTGGTCGACAGCGAGGATGCCGAATTGGGATGCCTCCTCGACCTTCACGGGCAGAGTCGCCACGGTGACTTCGGCGCGCTTTCTGCGGTGCTCGTCGATCATCTGGCGGATGTTCATCCGGTAGATGTGATCGGCGCCAAAGACGGCAACGAGCTCCGGATTGTGCCGCTGGATCAAGAAAATGTTTTGATTCACCGAATCAGCCGTCCCCTGATACCATTCTTGCCCCGTACGCATCTGCGCCGGAACCGCCGTGATAAAGTGGCCCAGGATGAGATCCGAGATGCGCCAGCCTTGATCGAGGTGCTCGATCAAGGATTGGGCCATGAATTGGGTGAGCACGTAGATCGAGTGGATGCCCGAGTTAACGAAGTTCGAAAGCACGAAGTCGATGATCCGATATCTCCCGCCGAACGGAACCGCCGGCTTGGCTCGATCTTGGGTCAGCGGATCGAGGCGCTCACCTTTGCCGCCTGCTAGGACGATTCCGAGAACCTCCATGGCGGAATTCCATCACCCTCTTGCGTTCATGACACAAGCCTTTGGTAAAGGTCGGCGTAGGCCCGGGCGGAGCGGTCCCACGAAAAGTCGGCCGCCATCGCCCTCTTGACCAGCGCCGTCCATCCTTTGGGCACGGCGAAAAGGCTCAAGCCCCGATCGAGCGCGTCGAGGAACGCCGCGGGCTCGTACGGCCCGAAAACGAAACCCGTGCCGCCGCGGCTGTTTGCCGTACAGTCCTTGACGCTGTCTTTGAGCCCGCCCGTGGCCCGCACGATCGGGATCGTGCCGTATTTGAGGCTATAGAGCTGGTTGAGGCCGCATGGCTCGTACTGTGAGGGCATCAAGAAAAAGTCGGCGCCGGCCTCGATTTGATGGGCCAGGGCTTCATCGAAGCCGATGCGGACCGAGGCTTTCGTCGGATAGCGCGCAGCAAGCTCCCTCACGGCGACTTCGTACTTCGCCTCGCCGTTGCCCAAAAGGACGAATTGCAGATCTCGCGCGAGAAAATCTTCCCCGCAGCTCTCCAATAGGTCGAGACCTTTTTGGGAGATCAGGCGTGATACCATACCCACGAGCGGGACATCCGCTCTTTGAGGCAGCCCAGCGGCGCGCTGCAGTTCGGCTTTACAGGTTTTCTTTCCCGCGAGGTCTTTCGCGCTGTAATTCTTGGCGATGTAGCGATCGGTCTCCGGGCTCCAGATCGTGTAATCGGCGCCGTTCAGAATCCCCACGAGGTCTTTTGCCCGCTCGTGAAAGATCCCTTCCAGACCGAAGCCCTGCTCGGGCGACTTGATCTCTTCGGCGTAGGTGGGACTTACTGTGGTGATCCCGTCGGCGGAGATCACCCCTCCTTTGAGAAAGTTGATCTTGCCGAAGAATTCCAGGCCCGCCGGGTTGAAGAGGCTTTCATCCAGGTTGAGAAGGTGCCAGTCGAGGTACCAGAACAGCCCCTGGTAGCCGAGATTGTGAACCGTGAGGACCGTTTTCACCGAGGCGAGCTCGGGGTAGCGGTCGGGCTGGGCCTTGAGGAAGACGATGGCAAGCGCGGTTTGCCAGTCATGGCAGTGGAGGATGTCCGGAGGATGCTGTCGGAGAACCTCGAGGGCGGCGCGAGAGAAGAAGACGAAGCGTTCGGCATTGTCCGGATAATTTCCCTCGGAAGTGGAGTAGAGCGCCTCCCGGTCAAAGTAGCGATCGCAGCGGATGAAATAGGCGGTCGTGTTCTCACCGAGCGTCGCCTTGAAAACCGAGGCTTCCTCCTTGTGATCCGCGACCGGGACGGCGAAACTCAGCCCCGTATCCGTAAGCGGAAAGCTGCCTTTGAGCACAGGGCGGTACGCAGGCATGATCGGCGAGACCTTGAGCCCGAGCTTTTCCAGGGCAGGGCAGAGCGAGCCCACCATATCGGCCAGGCCGCCGGTCTTGGCAAACGGCATGATTTCGGGCGAGACCATGGTGATATGGAGGGCTTGTCTCTTGGGGCGACCGCGACGCGCCGTGGCCCGAGAGCGTGAAGCTGATTTTTGTTTTTCCATCAGATTGTCCTCTGGTGACCTGTGGATTTTTATCCCGCTTTAAGTTCCCTCGTTCTTCAAATAAATTGCCGCCAGCGGCGGCAGCGTCACAGTGAGCGAGCAGGGCCGGCCGTGCAAAGGGACGGGCACGGCCTCTACGCCGCCAAAATTACCCACGTTGCCGCCGCCGTAATCCCCGGCGTCGCTGTTCAGAACCTCCCGCCAAGGCCCTCCCCGCGGCGCGCCGAGCCGGTACTTATGGCGCGGCACCGGCGTGAAATTGCAGGCGATGAGTATGATGTCTTTCGAGGATTTGCCCTTGCGGATCCAGCTGAGGACGCTTGAGTCGGCGTCGCTGCAATCGATCCACTCAAAACCTCCGGGTTCGCAGTCGAGCTCATGGAGGGCCGGCTCGCCGCGGTACAGCCGGTTGAGATCGGCCACCCACTTCTGCAGGCCGTGGTGTGGCCCAGAGTCCAGGAGATCCCAATCCAGACCCGCGTCATGTACCCACTCCCGCCGTTGCCCAAACTCCCCGCCCATGAACAGAAGTTTTTTGGCCGGCTGGGCGAACATGTAGGCGAACAACAGCCGCAGATTGGCGAACTTCTGACAATCGTCTCCCGGCATCTTGCCGATCAGGGAGCCTTTGCCGTAAACGACCTCGTCGTGGGAGAGGGGCAAGACGAAATTTTCGTGAAACGCATAGATCATCCGGAACGTGAGCTTGTTGTGATGGTAGTGTCGGTGGACCGGGTCCAGGCTCATGTACTCTAACGTGTCGTGCATCCACCCCATGTCCCATTTCAGGCCGAAGCCCAACCCACCTACGTAGCCGGGCCGGGAGACCATGGGCCAGTCGGTGGATTCCTCCGCGATCGTCTGCACGTCGGGGTAGCTATTATAGATCTCCGCGTTCAAGCGTCGCATAAAGTCGATGGCCTCGACATTCTCCCGGCCGCCATAACGATTCGGGATCCACTCACCCTCCCGTCGCCCGTAGTTGAGGTAGAGCATGGAGGCCACCGCGTCCACGCGAAGTCCGTCCGCGTGGTATTTTTCGAGCCAGAACAGGGCGTTGCTGATGAGAAAGCTCTGCACCTCGCTGCGGCCGTAATTGAAAATAAAGCTGCTCCATTCGGGATGGAAGCCCTTGCGGGGGTCGGCGTGCTCATAGAGATGAGTGCCATCGAAGAAGCCGAGCCCGTGCTCGTCGGTGGGGAAGTGCGATGGAACCCAGTCGAGTATGACGCCGATGCCGCGCTGGTGCAAGGTATCGATCAGGCACATCAAGTCTTGCGGTGTGCCGTAGTTGCCCGAAGGCGCAAAATAACCCGTGATCTGGTATCCCCAGGAGCCGAAGAAGGGGTGATCCATGATCGGCAGGAATTCCACGTGCGTAAAGCCCATCCGCTCGAGGTAATCGGCGAGCTGAGAAGCCAGCTCCCGGTACGAGAGCGAGCGGTTTCCCTCCTCGGGCACGCGCCTCCAGGAACCTACATGCATTTCGTAAATCGCCATGGGTCGGTCCAGCCCGTTGTGCTGCCGGCGTTGAGCCATCCATTCTTGATCCCCCCACTCATACTCCAGGTCCCATACGATGGAGGCTGTTTTGGGTGGGATTTCGTTGAAGATGGAAAAGGGATCGGCCTTGTCCACCCGATAACCGTTGTAGCGCGAGGCGATGTGGTATTTGTAAAGCGTGCCTCTCCCCACCGCCGGGATAAAACCCTGCCAGATGCCTGACTGGCCTCGAGGGTGAAGGGGGTGGCTCTCTGTGTTCCAGCCATTGAAGTTTCCTACGACGGAGACTTGCTCGGCGTCCGGCGCCCAGACGGCGAAGTGACAGCCGTTAGTCTTCTCGCCGCGCAAGAGGTGCGCGCCGAGCTTTTCGTAAAGGCGGAAGTGGCTCCCCTCGTTGAAGAGGTAGATGTCATTGTCGCTGAGCTCAAGGATATTTCCCTCCGGGGACACTATTTCACCTCGCTCTCTTTCTTTCGTTGTCCAGCGCTCGCAGAACCTCCACGACCTCGCCCATCCGGGAAAGGACCTCTAATGGGTAGCGGGCCTTGCGCCGCCAGTTGGGATGGTCTTCCCATGTGCCGGGAACGTTTTGTGGGCGAGTTTCCAACCACAGGTCCTCGAGATTGACCAGCACGAGCTCTGCCGGGCCACTCGCCAACTGCAGGAGCCACGCCTTCAGGACCGTTTCGGCCTCGGTCGACTCTTCGCCCATCCAACCTCGGCTCCTTAAAAACCCTATCAGCGCTTCCCTCTGGAGACAACGCTGGCGTCGTTCTTTTTCTGCCTCGGCCTGATCGAGAAGCTTGAGCTCGAGCCGGTCCTCGATGTCGTGTTCGTTCCAAAAGCCGGCGAAGGTCGGGGTGTCGTGAGTGTTGAGGCTTGCCACCGTTCCCGGAGGAGCCTCCTCGATCGCCTGGTGGGGGTCCGGACGGATGCCGAATTGGCCGATGTACATTCCGTGGATCTTGTGCTCGGCCATCGCGGCGTTGACGTAGGGGGGCACAGTGCCGAGGTTCTCGCCGACGATCGGAGCCTGATACCGGTGCGATTCGAGGCTCAGGATGGCGTAGAATTCTTCGCTGCGGTAATGGACGTAGACTCCATCGGAGGCCTCCAGACCCTGAGGAATCCAGAAGAGGCGGTGAAATCCCATGACATGGTCGATGCGCAGTTGGCCGGCATAGCGGAGATGGTGACGCAGGGAAGCGATATAGTACCGGTATCCGGTGTCGCGGAGCCGCTCGGGGTGAAGCGGGGGAAATCCCCAATTTTGCCCCTTGGTAAAAAAGTTATCCGGCGGGGCTCCGCCGCTCGCCGCTACGGCGAACGCTTCCCGCTCGCGCCAGACATCGTAGCCGTCGCGGTTGACGCCGAGAGGGAAGTCCAGGTAGAGCCTTGCTCCCCCTCTCTTGGTTTCCTCCGCCACACTTCGGATCTGCTCCTGGGCCGCCCACTGAGCGTAGAGATGGTAGCGCATCGCTGCTTCGTCGTAATCGCCCGGATTGAGGATGCCGTCGCGCTGGCCTTCGGGCCATTCCTTCCACGGTTTTTTTTGCCGCTCCATGGCCGCGCGGAATTTGGCATAATCCTCGGCCTGAGGATGCGAATCGGCGAAGCGTCGAAAAGCCTGGGCGCGCTCCGACGTCTGACGGAGGAGATAGCGGCACAGCTCTTCCAATACGCGGCGCTTGAGGACCATCTGACGCCGGTAGTCGACCAGCGGGGCGCTGCGGAGGGCTTCTATTTCGCTTTGGAAATCTTCTGAGCCGACCAGCGCTCGGGCGGCCGGGCAGCGGGCGAATTCCGGGATCCGTTTCACATCCAGGTAAAATTCGTTCCAGAAAAGGCGGCTTGCAGGGGAGTAAGGGCTGGGATCAAAGGGTTGATCTAAAAAGGCGGCCAGGAGGGGAAGCGTGCCTACCAATTCTCCCCCCAAGGCTCCGGTCCACTTGAGTAGCTGTTCTAGATCCGAGAAATCCCCCGCGCCCCAGCTTTTTTGGGATTGGAGGGCGTAAAGGGGCAGAAAAACGCCCCATGTCTTTCCCTTGCCTGCGGGCGGCGCGTATGCGCGCCGTGGGGCGGAGATGAGAAGTGTCTCAGCAGCTTGCTGTCGGATCTGCAAACGCAACCGGTGATAACCGAACGGAAGCGTCTCGGGGAGGTGCAGGCGCCGCGTGACGTAGCGATTCCCCTCGATCTCTTTGGCTCTGGCCGCCGCGCGTGCCTTGAGTTGGCAAGTCCCGCGCCGGCGCTCACCGCTTTCGAGTTCGACTTCGTAGTGGACAGGTTCCTCTGCCAGGCGGGCCGGAAGGCGGACCGCGAGATCTTTAACCTTCGCATCCCAAGCCACCACTACCGGATCGAAGAAGCGGCGGTAGAGCGACTGCTGTCGCTCGCGCACGGCGTCGGGGACATCCTCGGGCCGCTCCAGAGGCGCTCCCAGCACGCGCAGAACCTGGATCAGCCCCTGATCTGACGAGCGCGTGAAGCGACCGAAAATGTCATAATAGGCGCTCTGCACGTTGTAGAGCCGCGCCAAGTCGCCGAGAGCGCGCGCCGGTGTCTTTGCCATAGATCTCATCCGGGTCGATCCAGGATCTCCACGATCCCCCGGATCGGAACCTCGACCCGGTCGGGGCGGTTGCTCAGCTCGTATCCCAGTTCGTAGATCTCCTTCTCCAACAGATAGAGATCCAGCAGGACGCCGAGCTCGTCGCGGGATTTGGGCAAGAATTCCGCTAGCCGGGTCGTCTCGAGGTAGGCTTTCACGAAGGCGACCGCGACCCAGAGGCGCCAGTAGTCGGCCCAAGGTTCCAGATGAAGAATATCCTCCGGCCGAAAGCCTCCGCTCTTGAGTCTCGTCACGGCGGCGTAGTTGAGTGAGCGAAGCATTCCCGCCACGTCCCGCAGCGGCGAGCGCTTGGTCCGCCGCTCGCTGATGGGTCGGGCCGGCTCTCCTTCAAAGTCGATGATAACGAAATCCTTCCCCGTGTACAGGAGCTGCCCCAGGTGGTATTCGCCATGGCAGCGAATGCGCATCGCCGAAATCTTCTTTTCGAGAATGGCGTGAAAGCGATTCAAAACCTCCTTTTTTTCGCTTAAGACGCGTTCGGCGTTCGGCCGAATCTCCGGAGGCAAGTTGCGGATATTTCTGGCCAGCAGGGTGAGGACCTGATCGGCCAAGGTACGCATGCTTTGATACAGCGAGCGGCGGTAGAGGGCCGTGAAAGGCTCGGGGGCGAAGGCCGGGGCTCTGGAATCCGAGGCGAGGGCGACGTGCAACTCTCCGGTTCTCTGGCCCAAGAGGGCTGCGGAGGCCAGGTAGGGTCCGATGACCTCCCACGCGAATAAGGGGATCTCGGTATCGATCAGATGGAGCAAGGGCTTCCGGGGCAGCGCCAATGGTTCCGTTTGCGTCTGTCTTTCCAAGGCCTCTTCGAAATATCTCCCCAGACACTCCATCGTGTATGCCCAGGCATCGCCCTGATTGGCCACCCAACCCTGCAGGAGGCCGATCGTCATGGGCTCCCCGCGACCGACGTAGAACTCCAGCGCCCCGGCGAAGGGCGCCAGATGAGCGAAGGAGGTCTTCTCGGTGATAAAGCGGGCGATCTCGAGATCGGGATTGATCCCTTCCTGAAGACGCCGAAACATCTTTAGAATGAGCCGGTCGCCATAAATCACAGAGGTATTTTTCTGTGCTCTTTTTAGGAGCGTGGGTTCGAGTGCGGTCTCTGAGGCGCCGCAAAGCTGGCGAAAGACTTTCGAGGGAGCGGCGACGACCGTTCCCAGATCGCCTTTGAGCCGCCGCTGGCGCGCAATCGCGTGCAGTAGCGACTTGCAGAACTGGGCATCAAACAGAGCGTCATAGAGAGATCCTTTGACGTCCTGTTCTTTGCCTTTGATCCTGAGCTCGGCCACGACAGCATTCGGGCTTGTCTGTTTGAGCTCGGTTTCACGCTCGGCAGAGGCGAATGCAAGCGGCAGGAGATAAGTCTCCGGGCCACCGCCGAGGTACTGGATCTCCACCAACGTCAGATAAGCCAGCGTAGCGTTCGTAGGGATCGGAACGGTCGCGGTGACCCTCGTGGACCTCACCTGCTTGGTTTTGCCGTCGAACCAGCGGCAGGTTTGAAGATACCCGGAAAGCACGCGCTCGAGGGCTTCCTTGCCCTGGCCTCGCACTGCTTCATCCCAGGATCCGACCACCTCGATGACGGGAATCTCGCGCTCTGCCTGGAAGGCGCGGATGTCCGGAGCCGTTGGCGGCCTCAGCTTGAACCAGTAGAAGGCATGGGGGCCCAGCGTGATGAAATAGGGAAGCTCGCCGATGGGAGGAAAATCCGCCTGGCTGAAGAGTTCCACCGGCACCATCCCTCTGAAAGGGGAAAGATCGAGCTCGGCGTATTGCACGAAGCGCGACAGGTTGGCGAGGACGAGAATGAGATCGCCCCGGTAGCGGCGCAGAAAAACCAAAACTTTGCGATTCTCCGGATAGAGAAACTCGATCTCGCCGCGGCCGAACGACGGATAGCGTTTGCGCAGGAGGATGAGCCGCTTCATCCACCAGAGCAGCGAGTGGAGGTTTTGCTGCTGTGCCTCTACGTTACAGGCCTCGTAGTGGTATTCGGGATCGATGATGACGGGGAGATAGAGCCGCTGGGGATTGGCTCGGGAGAAACCCGCGTTGCGGTCGGCGCTCCAGTGCATAGGCGTGCGCACGCCGTTGCGGTCCCCCAAGTAGATGTTGTCGCCCATCCCGATCTCGTCCCCGTAGTAGATGATAGGGGTTCCGGGAAGCGAGAAGAGGAGGCTATTCATGAGCTCGATCTTTCGCCGGTTATTGCCCAGCAGCGGACCGAGGCGGCGCCGGATCCCCAGATTGATCCGCGCGCGAGGATCGCTCGCGTAGACCTTGTACATGTAGTCCCGGTCCTCATCGGTCACCATCTCCAGGGTTAGCTCGTCGTGGTTTCGGAGAAAGATCGCCCATTGGCTATTCTGCGGGATCTGCGGGGTTTGCTCGAGAATGTCGATGATGGGGAAGCGGTCCTCCATATGAATCGCCATGAACAGGCGGGGCATCAGTGGAAAATGGAAGGCCATGTGGCACTCGTCGCCCGAACCGAAGTAAGCCGCGGCATCTTCGGGCCACTGGTTGGCCTCGGCGAGCAGCATCCGATCCTGGTAATTCTTGTCGACGTGCTGCCTGAGCTCTTTTAGAAAGGCATGGGTTTCCGGCAGGTTCTCACAGTGAGTTCCCTCCCGCTCATACAGGTACGGAACCGCGTCCAGCCGCATCCCGTCCACGCCCATGTCGAGCCAGAAGTCCAGGACGTTGGTGACGGCCTTGCGCACCTCCGGATGGTCGAAATTCAGGTCGGGTTGGTGGGAGTAAAAGCGGTGCCAGTAATAGGCCTTGGCAACGGAATCCCAAGTCCAGTTTGAGGGCTCAAAGTCTTTGAAGATGATGCGGGCCTCCCGGTATTTTTCCGGGGTGTCGCTCCAAACATAGTAGTTGCGCGCCCGACTGCCCGGTTTGGCTTCCCGCGCGCGCCGGAACCAGAAATGTTGATCGGAGGTATGGTTGATGACCAGTTCGGTGATCACGCGTAGGCCGCGTTGATGGGCTTCTTTGAGAAAGTGCTTGAAGTCCTGCAAGGTCCCGTAGTCCGGATGAATGTCGATGTAGTCCGAGATGTCGTAGCCGTCGTCTCTCAGGGGTGAGGGGTAAAAGGGGAGGAGCCAGATGACGGTAACCCCGAGGTCCCGGAGATAGTCGAGCTTTTGGGTCAAGCCGGGGAAATCCCCGATGCCGTCGCCGTTGCCGTCGCAGAAGGCGCGGACGTGGAGCTCGTAAATGGCCGCATCCTTGTACCAGAGCGGGCTATTCTCCGGCAGGGGCTCTTCTTGGACTTTGCTTCCTGGAGGCATCGTGAGACCGAGCGGGAATGTTTTCCTTTCCGTACGAGGAGTCGAAATCCTTTTCCGACCGGATTTGGCGTAGGCCCCGAAATATGAATTTTTATCATCCCTGCTGCCGCGAGGCAACTTTTTCGGTAGCGGATCCTGAACCTGCCTTGTTTTTCCGTTAAATGCTGATAACGTTTTTTTAGCGCTCGATCGGACGCGGAGGGACCATTGGCAGGTGAACTCGCGAATCAGGCGTACACGTTAGGCGATGCCGACGCGGAGGTTCAAGCCGGGCTGAAAGAGTGGCGAGATCAAGAAAAAGGGCGCCGGCTTTGGCAGGGCGATAAATCGCTCTGGAGCGGCGCTGACGAAGACCGGTGGCTGGGCTGGCTCCGCGTCGTGGATGGGCGGCGGGACTACCGGGAACACCTCCAGCATCTGGTGGAGGACGTGAGGCGAGCCGGATTCAAGCACGCGCTTCTCCTCGGCATGGGCGGCTCGAGCCTGTGTCCCCAGGTCATGGCCGAGACCTTCGGAAAAACGGAAGGCTTTCCCGAGCTGTCGGTTCTCGATTCCACGGTGCCCGCCCAGGTGCAGGCCCTGGAGAAAAACGTCGATCTCAAGCAGACCCTCTTCATTGTTTCCTCGAAGTCGGGCGGGACGACAGAAACGCAGGTGTTCAAGCAGTACTTTTTTGCCAAGGCGCAGCAGCTCTTCGGCGATGCGCAGGCGGGATCGCGCTTTATCGCCATCACGGATCCGGGGACGAAGCTGCAGCAAATGGCCAAGGCTGATCGCTTCCGCCATATCATGCTAGGGGAGCCGAGCATCGGGGGACGCTACTCGGCCCTCTCGAATTTCGGCGTGGCGCCGGCGGCCATCATGGGAGTGGACGTGCCGGAGTTTCTCGATCGCGCGGAGATCATGGTCCACTCGTGCGCCCCGTCCGTTCCTGCGGAGAGCAATCCCGGCGTGGTCCTGGGTGTGATCATGGGCGTGATGGCGCGCCGGGGCGCCGACAAGGTCACGTTCGTGACTTCGCCTGGGATTGCCGCTCTGGGGGGCTGGTTGGAGCAACTTTTGGCGGAATCGACCGGCAAGCAGGGCAGAGGGCTGATTCCGGTTGCGGAAGAGCGGCTGGGGCCTCCCGAGGTCTACGGGAGCGACCGGCTGTTTGTTTATCTCAGGTTACGTCGCGCGCCGGCGCCGGAGCAGGAAGGTACTGTGGCCGCTCTGGAAAGAGCCGGACGGCCAGTGGTGAGGATCGACCTGGGGGAGGCGATGGATCTGGGGCAGGAATTTTTTCGCTGGGAGATCGCCACGGCGGTGGCCGGCTCGCTGATCGGGATCAACCCCTTCGACCAGCCCGACGTGGAGGCGAGCAAAGTGGCGACGCGCAGGCTCACGGCGGTCTTTGAGCAGACGGGCCAGCTTCCCGAAGAAACTCCGCTGTCAAGCGAAGAGGGAATGAGCTTGTACGCCGACCTCAAGAATGCCGATGCCATTCAGGCGGCAGCGCGTGCAAAAAGCTTCGGGGCCTTGCTCGCCGCGCATCTGAGCCGGATTCGGCCAGGCGACTATTTCGCCGTCAACGCATACCTGGAGATGAGCGAGAAAAACCGGCGCGAGTTGGATGCCATCCGTCATGCGGTGCGCGATGCGAAGCGGGTGGCGACCACCCTGGGCTTCGGCCCGCGCTTCCTCCATTCGACCGGACAGCTCCATAAGGGCGGGCCCGATACCGGAGTGTTTCTTCAGATCACCGCCGAGGATGCCGTGGACCTGCCGATCCCCGGTCAAAAATACACCTTCGGCCTGCTCAAACACTTTCAGGCCCGGGGCGACTTCGAGGTCCTGGCCGAGCGCGGAAGGCGGCTCCTCCGTGTGCATCTCGGTGCGGACGTGCCGGCCGGCCTTCGTCGTCTCGGCGATCTCGTCCGGAGCGCGCTCGGCGGGGCGCGTTGAGGCCAGCCGCAAACCTGGGGAAAAGGAGAGAGCCGTGCAATTGGGTATGATCGGTTTGGGTCGTATGGGTGCTAACATGGTGCGGCGGCTGCTTCGCGGGGGTCATTCCTGCGTTGTTTTCGACCTGAATCCGGAAAATGTCCAGCGCTTAGCGGGCGAAGGGGCGACCGGAACTCACTCGCTCGACGAGTTCGTACGAAAGCTGGAGCCACCGCGCATTGCCTGGGTCATGGTTCCAGCCGGCGATCCCACCGAGAGGACGGTTATGGTTGTGGCCGAGCGGATGGAACCCGGGGACATCATCGTCGATGGCGGCAACTCCCACTTTAAGGACGATGTCCGCCGTGCCCGGCTTTTGCGCGCGAAAGGCATCCATTATGTGGATGTGGGGACGAGTGGCGGGATCTGGGGGCTGGAGGAGGGTTATTGCATGATGGTCGGAGGTCCGGAGGAGGCGGTTGGGCATCTGGCCCCGATCCTGAAAACCCTGGCTCCGGGCCGGGGCGATATCCCGCGCACGCCGGGGCGGGAGAAAGCGGTTGGCACCGCCGAAGAGGGCTATCTCTATTGCGGTCCCGTCGGCGCGGGTCATTTCGTCAAGATGGTGCA
Source organism: Deltaproteobacteria bacterium (assembly GCA_016193385.1). The sequence continues at coordinate 5,048 of JACPSF010000249.1, read as the reverse complement.
CAACGGCATGGAATACGGTCTCATGCAAGCCTACGCGGAGGGATTCGACATTCTGCGCAACGCTGACTCCAAGGAGCTGCCGGAGGAACACCGCTATACCTTCAATGTTGGGGATATCGCTGAGGTGTGGCGCCGGGGAAGCGTGGTCAGGTCCTGGCTGCTCGATCTCACCGCCAGCGCTCTGCTTGAGGATCCGACGCTTTCCCGTTACGCCGGATTTGTCGAGGACTCAGGAGAGGGCAGGTGGACGGTGCTGGCCGCGGTGGAGGAGGCAGTTCCGGCAGACGTGCTTTCGACTTCCTTGTACGCGCGCTTTCGCTCGCGCCAGCAAAATACCTTTGCGGAGAAGATCCTCTCGGCGATGCGATACAAGTTCGGCGGCCACGTGGAGCGCCCGAGCGGGGGATGAAAGGGAGTTCCCTTTATGATTCTGGCTGGGGATGTCGGAGGCACCAAATCGGTGCTCGCGCTCTTCGAAAAGACCGGGGGAGGGCTCAAACAGGTCCGGGAAGGGATTTTCTTAAACCGGGAGTTCGAATCTTTTAAACCCATTTTGGCAAAGTTTCTGCGGGATGAGGCAGCGATTTCCCTCAGCGTCGGATGCATTGGCGTAGCTGGCACGGTCATCGATGGCCGCTGCCGGTTAACCAACGTCGACTGGGAGATGGACGAGCGCGCGCTAGCCCTGAACCTGGCCACCCCTCGGGTCAAGCTGCTCAACGATCTGGAGGCCGCGGCCTATGGCATGCTCCATCTAAAGAGCGACGAACTTACAGTCCTCAACCCGGGCGCAGGACCCCGGCGCAAGGGCCACGTGGCGGTCATCGCCGCAGGCACCGGGCTTGGCGAGGCCATGCTCTTTTGGGATGGGAAGTGGCACCATCCGGTCGCCTCAGAAGGGGGGCACGCCGATTTCGCTCCGCGCACGGAACAAGAGATCGGGCTTCTCCGCTACCTTTCGTCCAAGCTCGGCGGTCGCGTGAGCTGCGAGCGGGTGCTCTCGGGTCCCGGGCTTCTCAACATTTATGGTTTTCTGCGCGACAGCGGGGTCGCGGGTGAGCCCTCGTGGCTTGCCGCGAAGCTTCGAGAGGGCGATCCGAGCGCGACTATCTCGGAGATCGGGCTTGCCGGCGAGGATCGGTTGTGCGTTTTCGCCCTCGACCTCTTCTCGTCCATTTATGGCGCGGAGGCCGGCAATCTGGCGCTCAGGTGCTTGGCGATTGGGGGCGTATTCGTGGCAGGCGGGATCGCCCCGAAAATCCTGCCAGTGCTGCAGAACGGCAGCTTTATGCGCGCTTTCACCGACAAGGGACGTTTTTCCGACCTCATGAGGAGCGTTACGGTTTCCGTTGCCTTGAATCCCCGCGCGCCCCTGCTGGGGGCGGCCCACTTCGCGCTGAGGCTCTAACCGCCCGCAGGCGGCCTGGCGGTCTCACCTCTTTCGTTCTCGGTCTTTCGCGGCGCCTTTTTTACGGAGATTCTCAACGTCGAGGGGCTTAGGTCCCGAAGCGTTAGCTCTTTGGGGTAGCGGACGTTCTGCTCCGAGATACGGAAGGTTCGCCGGCCCACCTCTGCCAAGGAGACGTCCACCGTCACCGTCAAGTTTTTTGGATCGAAGAGGTAAAAGGCGCGCCTTGGCCCGACGAACGTGGCGTTGATCTGTGACGGTTGAACTTGCTCCAGTTGGAGTTCTGGGGATAGGTTTTCCACCCGGATCGGAACTTCATAGGTCGCTTCGACCGTTTTGGAGCCCGGGACAAAGACATACCAAAAACCGATCGCGAGGGAGAGCGATACGAGCTTGGCGACCCAGTTTTCTCTCAAAAGCTGCATGGAGATCTTTTTGCCTTCCCCCAACGGGTACTTTTCCTGTAAAAAATCCTGTAGAAGGGCCCCCAGCTCCTGCAGGTTGCCGACCTCCCTGAGTTTTCCATCTCGGGCGACGGAAATTTTGCCTCTCTCCTCGGAGACCGCGATGCACAGGGCATCGGTCAGCTCTGCCAGACCCAGCGCCGCGCCGTGGCGCGTTCCGACTCCGGACAATTGTTGAAAGTCCTCGGAGAGCGGGAGGTGGGCGGCGAAGCGGGTAATCTTACCTTGTTCCACGATGAGGGCCCCGTCGTGGCCCGGTGAATGAGGATCGAAGATGCTCTTCAGCAGCGGGCCGCTGATTTTGCCGTCCAGCTCAATTCCTCCCATGATGTGCCGTTCCAGGGGGTCGTTGCCGCGCACGACGATGAGGGCCCCGACCTTGTCTTTGGCAAAGTCGGCCAGGGTCCTGACCAGAATGTCGACCGCCCCCGGACGCAAAGGCGGGGGAGGTTTGGAGGTAAGGCTCCAGATAGCGATCCTTTCAAAGATCTGCCTGAGTTCTTCCTGGAAGATAACGACAATGATGATCAGGAAGATGGCGAAGAAGCCCTGAAAGATCCAGGCCGTCAACTGCAACTCCAGTTGACGCGCGACGATATAAACCGCTGCCAGGATGAACATCCCCCTGACGACGAAAGCCGCCCGGGTCCTCTGTGCCCAAACGATAGTGGTGTAGAGCAAGACCGCGACAAAAAGAATATCGATCACATCGGCAATGGCGATTGTGAGTAACGGCTCATGCATCTGACGTTTCCCCTCGGAGCGAGGAGGTTGCCTGCCTCAACTAGGTCACGCACAGCTCTTTTGTTACAGTACCATGGTTGCCATCGGGGTCAAAGCCTCTGCAAACCGCCTGCTAGGCGGAAGGGGTTTCGCCACCGCGCCTCTACTCTTATGAACTGTCGTTAGCCAATGGCTTTTTCTCATGAATAGCTTGTAAGTTATCCTGATCGACAGGGGGATGTCTCAAAGCGGCTACCGGCTCTGGGCTGGTTGCGGGGCGGCTTTTTTCTGCGTAGGGTTGGATGCTGTGGCGATCTCCGGGTGAGCCGATATCTTTATCGTAGTGAGGAGGAGGGACCATCGATGGCAAATTTCTTTGGCGTCAAAATTCCCATGAGCCCGTGGTTGGTGCTGGCCGGAATCGTTATCCTTGCCGCGGTCCTGGCTTACCTGATCAACATCGTGCTGCTCTGGGCCCTCAAAAGGGTTGTCAAAAAAACCGTGATTCAGATGGACGACCGAAACTTGGAGCTTCTGGAGAGATACCTCTTTCCACTCCTTCTCGTGGGGGCCTTAATGTTTATCGCGGATACCATCCCTCTCCCACCCAAGGTGCTTAAGACAGGGCACCAGCTTTTGGTCCTCTCGGGTCTCCTGTTAGCGATATTTCTGTTGACCAAATCTGTTCTGGTAATTTTGCGCAACCTGGAGGTTCGCTACGAGGCCGTGGGCAATATTAAAGGTCCCATAGAAATCTTTACCAAAATCGTCTTCATCGCCGTGGGCGGGATGCTCATCCTCGATAATCTGGGAATCTCCCTCACTCCCATCCTTACAACTCTAGGTGTTGGTAGCCTGGGCGTGGCCATTGCCCTCCAGGACACCCTCGGTAACTTTTTCGCCGGACTTTACATCAAGGCGGACCGGCCCATCGAAGTTGGCCATTTTATCCGTCTGTCGGTTGGCGCAGCACGAGGGTTAGGATGCTCCCCAACAACATGGTCGTTGTCCCAAATAACAAATTGGTCCAGAGCGTCATCACTAACTACTACCTGCCGGAACGCGAGCTTGCGATTTTGGTTCCGGTAGGAGTGCACTACAACAGCGACCTGGAGAAGGTCGAAAGGGTCACCTGCGAGGTCGCCAGGGAGGTCATGCAAACGGTTCCCGGAGGCGTTCCCACCTTCGCGCCCCTTATCCGCTATCACACCTTCGGGGAATCCAGTATTAACTTTACCGCTGTCTTGCGGGCGGACGAATTTGTGGGAGGTTTCCTGCTGAAGCACGAATTCATCAAGCGGCTCCAGGCCCGCTATAAGAAGGAGGGGATCACAATTCCTTTCCCCATGCGGACTATTCACTTCGAAGATGGCTCTGATCGGCTGTTACCGGGACAAGGCGCGGCCGAGAAGCCCGTGGAAAACTAAACCAGAGGCACGATGGGTTGAAGGGTTCAGGCCCGCGGCCCTAAGGCTAATGCTGCGGTTCGGGCAGGGTGGACTGATGGCGGCGAAGGGAGGGAGTCCAACCCCTCAACTCGGGCGAGAGGCATTGCCGTCAGTGCCAGCTCACTAGCGACGCCTGCTAAGGGCAGATACCAAATCAATTTCTGCCCGTACGGAACACAACGCAAGATGGCCGAGATGGCAACGCTTCAGCTCGGTATGGTGTGATTTTTCCCTTACGATTCCCGCGATTTTACAATAAGTTACATAGAAGACACTAATAGGATATTTGGTCGCCTTTGCAGGCGTAGAGTTTTTGCGGGCGGGTCTTGAAAATACAGACCTTATAGGTCTATATTTGATCTTAAGAGGACGGGGAAAGTGAACGCGACACTAAGCGAGGGGGGAATTAATCCAACTAGTCATAAACAGAGAGTGCAGTGAGACCTCAGTAAACAACATAAAATAGGAGGGCCCAGTGCCATTAACAAACAGTTTGCCCGAAACCGTCTTTACCACAAAAGTGGACGACCTCCTCAACTGGGGACGAGCGTCCTCGCAGTGGTACATGCTGTTTGGCCTGGCCTGTTGTGCCATTGAGCTGATGCAGACGGGAGGCCCACGCGCCGACGTGGATCGCTTTGGTTGTATCCCCCGGGCATCACCACGCCAGTCAGATCTAATGATCGTGGCTGGGACACTTACCTATAAAATGGCCAAGCGGACCAAGCTTCTCTATGACCAGATGCCCGATCCGAAGTACGTCATCTCGATGGGGAGCTGTGCCAATTGCGGAGGTCTTTTCCAACTTGCGTATTCGGTCTGTAAGGGCGTGGACAAGATCATTCCCGTCGATGTCTATGTCCCGGGATGTCCGCCTCGACCAGAGGCTCTGACTGAGGGACTGTTGAGGATTCAGGATAAGATCATGAGGGAAAAGTGGTTGGTAAGAAATGCGTAACCGGCGAAAAGGGAGAAACTCGTGACTTACATTATCGCTGAACCGTG
>JACPSF010000341.1 GCA_016193385.1 Deltaproteobacteria bacterium | reverse complement strand
GGTGATCGGCTGTCTTTGGTAGGAGGCAAGGACCTTGGCGAAGGTAGACGACCTAAAAACGGAAATCGAGAAACTTCCTAAGGACGAGTTCGCCGAGCTCGTCCGCTGGCTGTCAGAAAAGGATTGGGAGAGGTGGGATAAGGAAATAGAAGCTGATTCTGAGGCTGGAAGGCTCGATTTTCTGGTGCACGAGGCCCTCGACGCGAAATCGAAGGGCACTCTTAAGGATCTGTGAAACACTGCACAACGGCCCGATTTTGGGCTTGCCATGCGGGTCTTCCGGAAGCCGTTCAGAGAGTCGCCCGACGAAACTTCAGCCTCCTGAAACAAAACCCTGCACACTCTTCGTTACACTTCAAAAAGGTTGGCAAGCTGTGGTCTGTGAGGGCTGGGCCGCACGCTTATTACCAAGATCAAGTGGGAATCTATGGTATTGAGAGAATCGAGCGTTTGGCTGGTTCTCTTCCGGGCGTCAGGAGCGTCTTGTGCTAGCGTGGGCGGAGCTTCACCAAGAGGAGCTTCTGTCCAACTGGCAGTCGTTGCAGGAAGGCAGTCCACCAGTTAAGATTGAACCATTGAAGTGAGGGTTTGCCTATGGATCATGAAATCTACCGGGTTGTGTCCTTCGAAAAAGTAGCTCCTTTCACTCTGGTAGTACACTTCGACGATGGAATCTCTCAAGTCATAGACTTCCGTCCAATATTGAAGGGGGAACTATATGGCCCCCTGCAGAACCTATCCCTTTCGATCAGGTCCGGATCGATCCGGAGGTTCACACACTTGTCTGGCCAAACGGCGCGGACTTTGATCCGGCCATCCTCCACAACTGGTCGGAGTCAAGTTCTGCGCTCCAGGCTTTGGCAGAGAAGTGGGTCTCTGCAAAACAACACACGACGAGGGCCGCCACATAAGCCGCCACTTGAGCTGCCCCAATCAAAACAGTCGGAGAACGGCGGCTCAGCGGCATCGCGCCAGATTGCAACTGGTTAGGAATAACGCGTCACGTTCTACCCGCAACAGTTGCGGCAGCCTACGCCGACTTTTCCCTTTACAATCCGCATAGCCAGCGGTAAATTCGCGCTACGCGGTTTAGTCCAGCACGTTTTATCCCCAATGCCACGTAGGGAATTCTGTCGAAACTCGGTTGCTTTCAGGCATTAGGTATAAAACGCTATACGTTAGAAATCCTCGCTCTTTTCAATGAGCACTGATAACGACAAAGACCTGGAAGTCCGCGGCATGTCGGCTCCTATAGCCAATACATTGCGAGCGCTTACCGAAGCGCTGACAGGAGTTGCCGCCTCGGAGAGGAAGGACCTGTTTCTCTCGATTGGGTGTCTTCTACAGCGGTTGCGAGGGCGTACGTTCTTGCAGGCTCTCAATGACGAATGGGAACGCCTTCGGGCAAAGGGACGGATCAAGGACGATTATCCGCAAACGGAGCAGTGCCAGGCGTGTCTCCAGGAGATACTGGACTGCTTGGACCGAGATTCGCCAGACAAGATTCGCTTCGATCTTATGAAGAGTATATTTCTTGCTGCGGCGACCGAGACTCAATCTGATAGAAACAGTGTGCTGTCTCAGCAACTCATGGGTCTTGCTCGGCGCCTCTCAGCCGGGGAGATCTTGGTTCTCTCCGCAACATACGAACTGTCGAAGTCACACCTGGGCACAACGAACCAGGGCGCGACCAGCTGGTTGAGTACCGTCGCAAAAAAATCAGGCCTTGAACATCCGAGCTTGGTCGAGCTTCACGAAGCCGCGCTCATGGAAAAAACTCCTCACAGGGAGGCGATATGGGGATGGGAGCGGTGTCAGCTTGGGCGACCACTACCGGCTCACATCGCTGGGATTGAGTCTTTGTGAATTCGTTTCTGCGTATGATGCGGCGGGGGATTCCTAACACTGGGGTTGAGACCGACAGGGCGTCTCACCCAAAGCGTTCAGCCTCCAGAAAAAAGGTAGATCGAAAAATTTACAAGGAAAATCGGCCTCCGTATTTGGCGTTTAAGCGAAGATCTCGCATCGAGAGACCAATTGGGTACTCCTAATTCGGGTGTTTTTTTACGGGTTGGGACTTTTTTTACGGCCTCGGTAGCCATTCGTGAGGAGCAACGATGTACACGAGGCTCATGGCGCTGGCGCTTTCGTTCTTGTTTCTCGGGGGCTGCGTCGGCGCAACCTCAAGCCTGTCCATTACGACGACCGGAACCAGCGGAGCCCCGGAGCAGATCCGAGCCAGGCTGTTGAAGCCCGACGGGCCGGGACCGTTTCCCGCGGTCGTGATCATGCACGACTGCAGCGGCCTCGGGCCCCGCTCGAGCGGCGCCCCCGACCGCTGGGCAGGGGAACTGGTGAGGCAGGGATATGTCATCGTTATTCCCGACAGCTTCACGACGCGGGGCCATGCTGGTCGTGTGTGCACCGACCCGTCGCCGAGCCGAGGTCAGCCCCTTTCGGCGCGTCCGTGACGCGTATGCGGCGCTCGCCTATAGCCGGACACTACCCTATGTGGATGGATCTCGTGTCAAATCTGAGGCAAAAAGGGGACATTCTGGTTTTAGGGAGAAGAAAAGGCGAGAAGCCCAATTTTCCGGTTGGCTACAACCGGGACAAGGCCAGCCTCGATATCTTCTGGCTCAGAGATGAAAGCCTCGAAGAATCCAACAACCTTCCCAATCCCGACGTCCTCGCTCAGGAAATCGTCGATGACCTCGAAGCCGCCCTTGAGCAGATCGAGACCATCGCTGCGGACATGAAGCGTTAGACGAAAATGGACTGCCGTCTGTCCTAGCTTCTTTGAAAGTCTGACTAGAAGAAGACCGCCGCTAAAAAAAGCCCGATTATCGCGCTGGCTGCAGGACCTCTTTAAGTCTGGCGATCTGGGCAGGCTGCAACTTAAAGAAGCTTCCAACGATTTTCTCCACTTCCGGACCTGGTAGAGGGTTGACGGAGAGTCCGGCCTTATTGGTCTCGGCCAGGAAGCCCGGATCCTTCATCGTCGCCATGAATCCCTTGCGCAAAAGCTCCAATCTGTCTTTAGGAGTTCCGGGAGGCGAGGCGTAGACGCGCAGAATGGCCCCGGGATTGTGGACGGCTGCCTCAAGCAACATACGGCCGTCATCGGTCTTGGCATACTCTATGGCGTTCGGAACATTAGGCAGATCCGGATGCCTTTGCGCATTGGTTTGGATCACCACGTTAACATTCCCTGACTCCAAGCCTTTACGCCAGGTCACTTTGATCGACTCCCAAGTCCAGCAACCACCGGCAATCTCTCCAGCTTCTGCCGCCAGGCGAATCTGGGATGTGCCCTTGTAGCCTTCAATGAGCTGAATGGGCAGTCCGAGGGCTACCTTGAGAATCCTCGGGCCATCGGAGTCATTGGCCCCCGGGCCCTCGCCTCCCAGTTTGACCGGTTCCTTGGCCGCAAACCATTTTTCCAGGCTTGTTATTCCGCTCGCGCTGGTGAGGGCACAGGCCGTGGAGTCCTGAACCGGCACTCCAAGCCAGTCAAACTTGCGCGCGTCAAACTCAACCCCCTTGGTGCCGTAGATCTGCTGGAGGACCAACGTCCCGATAAAGTTTCCAACCGTGAGTCCATCCGGCTTGGCACGGGAAAGGTGATTGGCGGCAAGAAGGCTTCCCGCGCCCCCCATGTTTTCGACTATAATGGTTGGGTTGCCCGGGATATGCTTGCCCATGTGCCGGGAAATGATCCGGGCGTAGGTGTCAAATCCGCCTCCGGCGGCAAAGCCGACTATGATTCGAATTGTCTTGTCCTTGTAAAATTCCTGAGCTAAAGCCGGGTTCCGAACCCCCACGATAGCAAAGAGCCAAGCCAAAAAGCTCGCGGCACACAAGACCTTTTTACCCATCGGAGCCTCCTTTAACGGCGGTACTGTCAAGGACATCGTTTATTCGAAAAAAAGGCCGCCGTCAATCCCGGAAAGGCTCTCCGTATGAGGGAAGATTCTTTGCCCTATTTTTTGACCCGATCTCCCCTTAGACAATCGGATCTATTAGAGCTATACATCGAAAAGAAGGAGGTGGGGGCTTATGTCCATTATCACGATTACACATAGCGCATTCGGCGGCGGTCGGCCGCTGGCAGATCGCGTCGCCACCATTTTGGATCACCGCTGCATAAGCCGCGAGGTGCTCATCGAGGCCAGCCAACGTTATGGCATCCCGGAGGCAAAGTTGTCTGAGGTATTGGAGACAGAGCCCCACTGGTGGGAGCGATGGATGGAGAGTCTGCGGCTGTATCGGATCACCCTCCAGGCAGCCATGTGCGAAGTGGCGCAGGGCGGCAAGCTGGTTTATCACGGGCGCGCCGGACAGGAGCTGTTCCCTGGGGTGCGCCATGTTTTAAAGGTTTATTTGAGTGCGCCGCTTGAGTACCGCATCGAGCAGGTCAGAGCCCGCAAGGGACTGAGTGAGCAAGCCGCCCGCCAATACCTCGAAGAATTGGACCGTATTCGGACCCGGCGCATCCGTGCCGTATTCGGAGCCGATTTGCGCGATGTCACTCGCTACGATCTGGCGGTTAACTTGGCCCGCATGAGCGTCGAAACCGCGGCCCATCTGATCGTCAAGGCGGCGCAGCGAGACGAATATCAGCCCAGTCCGGAATCCGAGCAAGCCTTCCGAGACTTAACCACCAGTGCTCGGGTGCAAGCAGCCCTCGTGATGAATCCGAAGACGCGCAATCTCGCCATCAATGTGCGCGTCGAGAAGGGCGAAGTGGAGGTGTCGGGAATCCTCGCTCAGTCAGAACTGGAGCAAGCCATCGTTGCCATCGTCAAAGGCGTGCCTGGAGTGGCCAAGGTGAGCGCCCAATTTGAATCCCCCCCGATTGAATACATGTATCCTTGAGGTTTTGTATTTTGAGCATGCGGCGGTGCGGAAGCTAACTGAATGTTAAGCCAGACCTGTGGGTGAGTCTATAGGGTCAAATAAGGGGAGATCCATGCGTGAGTTCGAGTACCGCATCCTCGCGGCGAGCGATGTGTCGGAAAGCCTTCTCAATGAATTGGGAAGGGAAGGCTGGGAACTGGTTTGCTCGGGGCAAAGCATCGTGCATGGGAGTTTTCTGGTGCTGAAAAGAGAAAAGGTCCATTAGCCGTGGCGGCGCTTGGCGAGCGGATGCCGATGAAGGTGGTGGCCGGTTTGATTCGCGAGGGAGATCGTCTTCTGGTTTGCCAGAGACGAGGGGATGGGTTCTTTCCATTTAAGTGGGAGTTTCCCGGAGGCAAGGTGGAGGACGGAGAGGGCTGTCCGGAGGCATTGCGGAGGGAGCTCAAAGAAGAGCTGGGGATTGACATTCAATCCGCGGCGGAGATCTTCCAGACCCGGCATCTCTACCCTGGCCCGCTGGATGTGGCCTTGGTCTTTTTTCGCGTGGATCATTTTCGCGGGGCGGTCGTCAACCACGCCTTTCAGCGCCTCTGCTGGGTTACGGTTCACGAGCTTAAGGATCTCGACTTCCTTGAAGGTGATCTAGCGCTAATCGAAAAATTAGTTTGCGGGAAGCTCCGGGTCTAAGCCGCGCGAAGGAACTGGAAAGCACTTTGCAGCTACTGGCCCCACATAGTCCTCCAGCCGGATTCGATCCATGACCTCTTTGGGAACCTTGGGCTTGGCGGCGAAGATGGCCAGTGACGGCTTTGCCGTAGCGTCAATGCCAACCTTGTCGCTGGCCGGCACGCCTTCGGGTCGTGAAGGATCCAGTTCGTCGTGGGAAACACTCTTGATCACGAACAAGTCTCTGCTGGCCTGGACCCGTGTGGCGATTGCGCGGATCACGGCCGCATTGTCGCTGAGATCGATATCGTCGTCGACCACCACGCAGTGCTTCACCTGCATGTCGGCGGCAAAAGCCGTCAGCAGTACCTGCTTGGCCTGCCCCTCACGCGCCTTCTTGATCGACACAAACAGGGTAAAGGGTGCAGGGCACCGGACGGCCTGCACCGCCGGGATATTTGACTGTAGGAAGTGCAGAATGCTCGGTTCCATGGGGATGGTGCTCATCAGCAGCAGCTCTCTGTGCGGCCCGCCACAGACGTCCTGAAAGATAGCCCCCTTTCGGTGAGTGATTGCTTTGATATTGACGAACGGACGGCCCACTTGTCCCGCCGAGTATCCGGTAAATTCCCCGTAAGGTCCCTCTTCCTCTCGCTCAAATGGGGGCACTTCACCTTCGATAACGATTTCAGCCCGTCCGGGAACGTGCAGGTCGACCGTCTTTGCCTGCACTAGTTCCAGTGGGGCACCCATTAGCCCTCCCATGACATCTCGCTCATCAGTGGCGTATGGACCTATGAACAGGGCGCCCATGCACCAGGCAGGGTGATTCCCCAGCACAATGGCAAGTTCCATGGGCTTGTTTCTCTGCTCGGCTTTTTCATAGATCTGACTGAGGTGTTTCCCCGGGGTCATGTAGATTCCGAGCTTGTTTGGGCCTTTCACCATCAGGCGATCGTAGCTGCAATTGTAGACCCCGGTGTCTGGGTCCTTGGCCATTACGATGCCTCCGCTGATATAGGGGCCAATGTCCGTGTCGTGGTAAATCATCCCTGGAAGGCGCTCGACGTTCACATTCTCGCCCACATTCACTACCTCGTGCACCGGGCCATCGCGCGCCACCTGGGGCTTGATGGGATGGTTCAAGGCCTGCAGGTACTTATCCGACAGCTCGTCTTTACCGACACCTATACTGGCCGCCACAAGAGAACGCGAGGCGCAGGTGTTGACGACCAGCGGGAACTCGCTTCCTTTGACCTTCTTGAAGAAAAGGATGGGCGTGCGTTTCTGTATCTCCAGTTTGGTCACGATGGCTGTCGTTTCGTAGGCCGGAGAAATTTCTTTATCTATCTCGATGTATTCATTCGGAAACGTTGCCTTTACTTCCTGAAGAAAAGTGCGGAAATCATTACCTAACATGTTGTCCTCCGTGAACTAAAACTCGCCTGCTTTCAGAAATCTGCACTCCGGATCGAGCGCGCGCAGCAGTTTCAATTCCTCCCCCGAGGGAGGAGTGGTAACCTGAAGGTCATCGGCGATTGCCAGCTCAAAGCCGGTTTTTTCCTGGACCTCCTTAACGCTTACTCCCGGGTGCACGGCGACCACTTTCATTTCGCGCGTTTCGTTATCGAACTCAAGGATGCCCAGGTTGGTGATGACTTTTTCAACGCCGCCGCCCAAGAGTCCTTCTTTTTCTCTTGAACGCCCCCCGTCGAGAAACCCGGGGCTGGTGATGAAGTCGACTTTCTCAACAAACCTTCTCTTTTCGTGGTAGCTGATGATGAAGACCTTGTTTGCCGAACTGGCGATGTCGTTGGCTCCGCCGCTTCCCGGCAGGCGCACAGTAGGTTTCCGTAGCGTCCCAATCACACTGCTGTTGAGATTTCCGTGTTTGTCGATTTGAGCGCCTCCCAGAAAGCCGACATCGACCAGGCCGCGCTGCAGAAACAGCATCATATCGATGGTAGCCGGGGTGGCCACGGATCGGCGCACCGAGCGGGCTTCGTTGGTGGAACGGGGCAGGCTGCCGATCCGGACTTGGGGCGCCACCCCTCCTACCTCAAACAGAATAGACAGTGTCGGAGCGTGCAGATGCTGCGCGTGGACAGCCGCCAGAAGCGGCAGGCCGGCCCCAACGAAGACGATTTGGCCATCCTCCAGCGAGCGTGAACCGATGACAACGGTAAGCTCCGCCGGATTGTAGTCCGTCATAATCGCCAAATCCTCCCCTTTTTTGTCGTATCCAGCAGGCTTTTTACGCCGAACAGGGACAGATAGTCTTCGAAATCCGCCGGCTTGTAAAAGTACTTCTCCAGATAATCCCGAACAAAGGCTGTTTTGTCCTCCGCCTTCAGCAGCCCTTGGCCGTACTCTCCCAAGTGGGTGTATGCCGGCTCATAAACTCCGTAGCATTCATGCGGGTAACAGCCGAAGGGCAATTCTATCACGGCATCCACACAGAAGAAGGGAATGGCGGTCGTATTGGGGTTGTCCCGAATACGCTCGTTGTCGACCAACTGCTCGGTTGTGAGAATCACCTTGTTGGCCGCCCGCGCAATTTCGCCGTCCATACAGGGAGGCCCAAAAATCTGGGCGTTTCCGTACATGTCGGCCACGTGGGCGTGAATGATGGCAACGTCAGGATTTACCGCCGGAACCAGAAGGAGCTCCTCTCCTGAGTAAGGGCACTGGAATCGTTTCAGCCCGGCCGAGGTTTCCAGATCGGAGCCGAGCATCGACTTGGTCGGAATACAGGGGATGCCCATCGCTCCCGCCCGAAATCTCAAGGAAAGGCCCAGCAAGCTCCATTCCTCAAACGTGCTGGGATCTCTTTCCGCGTAGCTGCGCATGATCTTGGATACTCCCCAGGTGACGCCCCCGCTGAACCAGCTTGTCACCGCCTTACGCATCGCGCCGGACACAAACAGCCAATCCCCTTCGAAGCTAAGCAAGGTCTTATAAAAGGTGAGGTCCTTCTTTCTCTGGCGGATGATCTCCCAGATGATTCCCATTGGTGTACGGGTGTACAGCAGTCCCCCGACGGCGATATGGTCTCCGTCGCGGATCATTGCCACGGCTTCTGTCAGGGTCGTGCGTTTATCTCTGGCACCCTTGTTCTTGTGGACTACCTGTTGGCGCGCTTCGCGGTAGTTCATCCTGCAAGTCCTCCGACTTGGCTGCAAGGCGTAATCCGTGCTCTATTGTTTGTCTCCTCACAGGGAGGAGTGCGGGCCAGACCAGAGATCACTTTTGACCCATCGTGTCCCCAATTGGGCTAAACCCTTCTAACCGAAGCCGGAGAAAATGTCTATCGGCACCCTAAAACCGGTCCCCAGCAAATTGACAGATCAGGGGAGAAGAGAGTATCCTAGCCTGAACTATGCTGGGCACGACGGGGACGGCTAGCCGGACGGCGGTTTTTCTGGTTCTGTTTTTACTGGCTTTTGCTGGTGGCGCAGGCGCCGATATCTTTGTTTATAAAGACCCCGAAGGTGTGCTCCACTTCACAAACGTCCCGAACCACTCCGGATTTCGCGTGACGATCAGGGAGTGGAAGGTAGGTCCGGCGGACCCTTCGCTTTCTCCAGGCGAGTTCGGGAAAATCATACGGATCGCGTCGGACCGCTACGGTGTGGATGCGGATCTGGTTCGAGCGGTGATCAAGGTCGAATCGGATTTCAATTCTTCCGCCCGCTCTCATAAAGGGGCTCAGGGCCTGATGCAGCTCATGCCGGAGACGGCGAGGCTGCATAAAGTCAGCGACGTGTATGACCCGGAGGGAAATATCGACGGCGGGGTGCGCCATCTCAAATTGCTCCTCGGGCGTTTTCAGGGCGACCTTGCCCTGACCCTGGCCGCCTACAACGCCGGTCTCAAAGCTGTGGAGAAATACGGGGGTGTACCCCCTTATGCCGAAACTCGGGACTATGTGCGGCGTGTGCTAACGCAATACCGGCGCTATCGCGCGAACGGCCCCGTATCTATGCATGATGTAGCCACACGTTAATCCTTATCGTGTGGAATGATCCGAGTTCCCGAGGGAGCCGAGTCGATGGCTGATCCGGCGGGCTCCTCTAGCCGCAGAGTCCGATGTGGACACTACCCAATTTACTGAGCCTGTTCCGTATCGCTGTCATCCCCGTCTTGGTTTATCTCTTGACGTTTAGCGATCCTCTTTCAGGGATCTCGGCCGCGTTTCTGTTTCTCGTTGCCTCCTTGACGGACTACTTGGATGGCTATCTGGCGCGGCGCCATCGAACCGTCTCTAACCTCGGGAAAATCCTCGACCCTCTGGCCGACAAACTGATGATCGTGGCGGTGCTGATCATGGTTGCGGCGATGGATCGCTCGGGTCAGCCCAGCGTCCCCGCGTGGCTCGTCGTGGTGATCGTGGCGCGCGAGGTAGGAGTAACGATCATTCGCGGTATCGCTTTGACTGAGGGCGTCGTCATGGAAGCGGAGGACCTGGGCAAATACAAATTCATCCTGCAGGCCTTCGCCATATTCGGCCTGCTGGTGCATTACCCCTATTGGGGGGTCGATTTCTATGTGGCGGGCATCTATTTTCTCCTGCTGGCTGCCGCTGTGGCGCTCTGGTCTGGGGTGAATTATCACGTGAAGTTTTTCCGGCTTCTCCAGCAGCGAGCGAGCACCGGTAAGCGCTGGTCAAATTGACAAAAACTTCGGTTTAAGGTAGGGATGAACTCAGTGCGGGTGTAGCTCAGTTGGCTAGAGCGTATGCTTGCCAAGCATAAGGTCGGGAGTTCGACCCTCCTCACCCGCTCCAGTTTGAAGCCCCTGAGAAGTCGGGGGCTTTTTAATTTTATGACCTGTGGATATGCCCGAAAGTTAGATCTTGACGGACTAATGTTTTTTCTGTTTTTCCCAATTGCAGATCTCCAGGGCCGCTAAGGCGTACACCTGGGCACCGCGGTAAATCTCCTCAATCTCAATCTGTTCGGAGCGAATCGCATGTTTCTTGCCTCCGAGGCCGAATTTGCATGCGGGGATTCCCATTTCGTTGTAAATATTCGTGTCCGTCCAGATGCTGGCGCGGAAGGTATTGGCAGGAGGGGGTTTTTCGCCAAATAAGGTCCGGTAGGTCTGATCGAGCACCTGAATCACGTTATCCACGCCCCGGGCTTCATAGCCCATCAGTGAAGAGTACATCTCGAGGCTGCTTTCGACGCCCGTTTTTGCGAGCACATTTTTCAGCTCGTGCTTGACCTGGAGGGGCCGTAGTGCCGGTGGAGTCCGCACATCCACGTAGAGAGAACAAACGCCAGGATAGTAGTTCGGTCGGTAGGGTGCGCCGCCCTGGATCGACCCGATGTTGACCTTAGGAATGACCGGCCCATTTGCGGATTTATAGATGTGGTCCTTTTCGAAATCCTCCGCCCACGCGTCGATGGCCTGCACCACCTTGATCATTTTCAGGATCGCGCTCATCTCCTCGGGAGGCTCTTTCTCCCGAGGGACCCCCCAGGCGGCGTGAGGGTTGCCGAAGGTGTCAATCTTAAACTGCGCCACCCCGTTCTGCGCCCAGACGATGGAAAGCCCTGATCGGTCGGCGACGATAGCGTAGTCGGATTGCACGCCGTGAGTCAGAAGATGGCGCGTTCCGGTTCCCTCGCCTCTATAGGATCCGGATTGATACGGGCCGATCGGCGTGCGCGAGATCTCTCCGGCAACGGCAGCCAGGATAAGATCTCCTTTCAACGGAAGGCCGCTTTTGCGCACCGCCTTGCCCGCGACCATGAAGGCGGCCAGGCCGGACTTCATATTGGACGCGCCGAGACCGAATACCTTCCCGTCTCGGATGGCTCCCCTGAGCTCGGTCTCGGGATCCAGTTCCCGGCAAAACATGAGGTCTTCTTTGGTCCCGGTGAAGCTCGTGTCCATATGTCCGTTGATCATGAGGGAAGTTCCGTTTTCACTGCCTTCCAGGATTCCAACGGCGTTGATTCTATTGGGATCGATTTCCTGGCGAATGGGCGTGATGCCATGACGGGAATACCAATCCAAAATGAACTCGCCAATCTCCCTTTCCGATCCGGTCGGACTGGGAATGTCTACGAGTTGCTTGGTCAGCTCGGCCGCTTCCTCGCGGCTTATGTGGTTGAGAACTTTTTCTCGGTCTTTTTCACCCAACATTTCAGTCTCCTCCGGTTCTTTCTTTTCTTTCATCGTGGTCATTGGCCCTGCGTCCTGAGCCGTGTCGAAATCAAAATGGACGGCAATGCACGGTTGCTTGTTGTAAATCCTATTACCTCCAGGGAGGGGGAGGTGTCAATCGTCGCTGAATCATTCGAGCGTGGAAGAAATAGGTCTTTGAAGCCCCGGAGCCGGCAGGAGCTATGTATTTTTGCCCATAGCCGATGTTCTCGATCCTGGGGATCTACGATGAGTATTGAGAATACGTCAAGTCTATTTATGGCTTGACAAGCTGATTGAGTTTTTGATAGGTCGCTACCCAGATGTCAAGGCCCGCCAATCTTTCTGCCGAGGTTCTAACAACCGGGTCGGCGTTCTTGCAAAGTCGGTCGCGCAGGGCTCAATATCCCTAAGGGAATGCCGAGTCAACATGCGCCGCGAGCGAGGATGCAAACATAACTATTTTCGCCGGGGGGAAACCATGATGCGATTGCCGAATCGTTGCAATCTTTGGATCAAAGCTGTTTTGGTCCTCTTGTTGGTCTGGTGCTGCATCGGGCTGGCGTCCATCCAGGTCCGGGGCCGACTGGTTAGCGAAGCCTTAGCCGCCAGCGCATTGGACGGGGTCATCGAAGGCGCGAAAAAAGAGGGCAAGGTGGTCATCTACGAGAGCCAGTCCCTCGCGGCCTGGTCCAAAATCATGGGCGCTTTTCAGAAGCGATATCCCTTCGTTAAGGAGTGGAATCAGGAACAACTCACCGCCGCAGATGTTCCAACCCGCATCGTTAACGAAAGTCGAGCGGGGGCCCCGACGGCCGATCTCTTTGGGAATTCACCGCCTACATCCATTCCTCTGATCCAGAGAGGCCTTGTCGTGGAGGTCGCCTGGAAAACCTTGGGTGTTCTGGAAAAAACCATATATGATCGCTATACCGTGCTAGGGAACATGTTCGCTTACGTCATCGGGTACAATACCCAAATGATATCAAGCAGGGATGTTCCGAAGACGTGGGAAGGGCTTCTGGACCCGAAGTGGAAAGGCAAGGGTGGCTGGTGGCGTGCTGCCAGTCCGTGGAATGCGCTTGCCGCCGAGTGGGGGATCAGCAAAACCGAAGAGTACCTGAAGAAATTTCTGGCCAACGACTTCCGCCCGAGTCGCACCCAGGCGGACGTCGCGACGTGGGTTGCCGCAGGCGAGGTCCCCCTCGC